>DDLS01000152.1 GCA_002340255.1 Cyanobacteria bacterium UBA2566 | reverse complement strand
GCTGTTTATCCCGAATTCAGGTGACTGTACCTCATTATCTCGCAAAGCGCTGTGATTTTTGAAAGATACCAGCCATACCTCTGTAGCGCTTCGTGCTAGGCAATAGGCTCTCTAGCAATAGCGTGTATAGCTTAGGTTCTAAGGCTTCAAGCTGTACCTCATAGAAGAGAGAAACGCTATATTTCTAGGATTCTGCTGAACAATGGCATTCTTTAACAGCGATCGGGTGGCAATTAGATAGATGAGGCTTCTACTAATATAAAATCTTCGGCATCTTCCATCTCTAAACCCGTACCATAAAATTTATCGTCCTCCAAATATTTGTATCCAGTTGTTGCTCTTTCTTCATCAATTCCCAAAAAAACTACGAATTCCTCAACAGCATCCATGCCATAGTACTGTATTTTTTTACCGTCATAGTGGTCCATTTCGTTTTTTTTGCAAATATCAAAAAAATGCAAAAGATCCTGTAGAGTTGTTCCTTCTACGCAATAGGTCAAGATTTTTTGAGGATTTCCTTGGAACTGCTTCCGAATTTTATCATTAACATATTCATAACCAAAAGTGAATGATTCAGGATCGTCATAGAATTCATCTATTAACTCTCCAGAGTCGTACAGCAAGTAAATAAAGTTAATCCCACTTAATACAATGAATGCAAATACAGTCGATGACAGTGCCTCTGATACTTTTTGTGCAAAAGCACTTATCTCATGATAGATAAATTCCTCGGATGTCCGATCGTATATGGAGAACCATCCATTCTTTTCAGGCGTTATGTAAGCTTGACTTTTGGTAATTTTTTTTACGGCTTCACATATATCAGATATAGAGAAAACAGATAGAGAACTACTCTTAACCTGATAATTCACAAATTTTTCGCCCATTTACAGTTTCTCCATCTATTCGTAACATTCACAATTTCTAAAACTTGATTAAAAATCCCATGGCTCGAATAAGTCTGATACTGCCATCGAAAACCCCACTATCACATCCTCTCCATCAAGTGTATCTCCCACCCGCAAGAGACGATCTGGCTCAGGAGAATGATAAACCAAGATATACCGTTCATCAGGATGAATCATCCACAACAGGCGCGTCTGATTCTGGAAATACTCTACGATCTTGGTATGCATTTCCTCTACTGTATTTCCTGGGGACAAAATTTCCACTCCTATATCGGGCGATCCCTGAAAAAATCCACGGGGTGGACGGCTTAATCCCTTCAATCTGTCACGACTGATAAAAGAAATATCGGGCGATCGCCGATTCCCCTCTTTTAAGGTAAATGCGGTACTCGAATCACACACCGCCCCTAATCTATTTTGGCGCACAAAAGCCATCAATTCAGCGACCAAAAGACAGGCCACATAGCCATGCTCCATTCCCGAATTTCCCATATCGACTAACTCCCCATTCACCAACTCGTAACGATGCTCATCACCGGGTAGCGCCATAAACTCATCATCTGTCCAGACTTTAGCAACACTAGAAATTGTCATACTCAGTCCTCTTCAAACGATTATTGACTAGATATCTATTTTCCCTATTGCCTGTTTACAAAGCATCCAAGAGCGCTTGACGCATCACCCCAACCGGAGTGGGTTCATCAAGCCATAATTGTAGAGCGGCTGCTCCTTGCTGAACTAACATTTCTGTGCCATCAATTGTGAGCCGATCGATCTCTCTCCCCAATTGTAAAAAACGAGTCGGACGAGGATTATAAATTAAATCATATAATATGGCTCCTTGAGGCAACCGAGCCAAGAGTTCCCGATCTACCGGAGTCTCATTGACATTAGGAGACATACCGATGGGTGTAGTATTGACCAATACTGTCGTTTCCGATAATAAATCCGGTAACTCAGGCCATTGATGAATCATCACAGGACTTGACCAACTCTGTTGAAAGGCTTGCAAACGCTCAAGATTACGCCCTACCACATGCAATCGCTCAACCCCTAACTCCAAACAACCAGCAACCACCGCTCGCGCCGATCCGCCATTGCCTAAAATCACCACTTGTGCATTAGACCACTTCTGATGCTCCTCTTTCAAAGGAGCAATAAATCCCAAAACATCCGTATTGGTTCCTTCCCATCCCCGTTCCGTTCGCCAAACCGTATTCACTGCACCCACAGCTTGGGCAACTGGGGAAATTTGGGAGAGATAGGGCATAATTGCTCTTTTGTGGGGAATAGTGACATTAAACCCAACCACCCCAACCGCTTGAAATCCCTGTAAGACAACCTCCAATTGGTCTTTGATAACAGGAAAGGGGACATAGACATAATCAGCGCCTAGATGGGAAAGGGCGGCATTTTGCATCACCGGCGATCGCGAATGCTTAATCGGATCGCCAATAATACCCAGTAAACGGGTGGTTCCTTGAATCTCTTGCATGGGTTTAATCTCTTGCCAAAAGAAGGCCTTGTACAATCAGGGTATCATTGAGATTGATTGCATAGCTAAATCCATTCAGATCGGGTTGCACGATATGATCGCCAATGAGAGCCACTCCCTGACTCCTTCTTCAAAATACGCTACTGGCCTGGATTTGGCCAGGGGAATGAGAGCCAAAACCCGGAATTATCGTACTCTGATTTCGACGATATTTTTCTGGACGGCTGCTCACCCTCTATTGACAATAGCCGTTTGTCAGGCGATCGCAGATTCTGAGGATGTACCAATCGTGGCTCGCGAAGAAGAATGGATTTCTAAGTTAGTGCAAAGGGAATTAATTCAGAATTGGGAAAACAATGAAGAATTAAAACATTTACGCAGTATTCGCGATCGCCTCTTACAACCCCAACCGGCAACCTTGAACTTGCTTCGACTGTATGAACAAGTATTAGCAGACAAAGGGATACCGGCTAATGAGAGTCCGGAACAGCGCGAGTTACGGACCATGGGATTAGCCATGCGCGAACAAGGGCGTTTATTAATCCATAACCGTATCTATGCCGGAATTTTTAATGCTCAGTGGGTTGAGAAGGCGATCGAAACCATTGAAACCGAGTTAGAAGTCGATGAAACCGAATTCCTGAAAACCTTTACCCAACTCGAGCGGAAATTACTGGTTTCTCAAGTCGATTTCCTTTCAGAAGGACAAACCCCCGAAGAAGGCCATCAATCGGCCCAAGCCCTATATGAAGTGCTGCGAGATGTGACTTCTACCGTCGGCCAGTTGCTCCGGGCCGAGCGGACTACCATCTTTTTGCTCAATGATGAAAAAACAGAGTTATGGTCTTTGGTGGCTCAAAATGAACAGGGTGAATTCCTCGATATTCATGTCCGGGTTGGCGAAGGCATTGCTGGAGGAGTCGCCCAACTCAAGCGGGTGATTAATATTCCCAACAATGTGTATGACGATCCGAGATGTAAGTTGGTGAAAGAATACGATCAAAAGTATAATTATCGCACTCGCAATATTTTAGCCTTTCCAATTTTAGATGAGCAAAAGAATGTGGTAGCGGTGATTCAACTGCTCAATAAAATTGCACCCAAAATCCCCAATAGTCCCTCGCGTCCAGTTCAAGGGTTTACCCGCAAAGATTTAGAGCGCTTAGTTAAATGTGTGCTTCCCATTCGTCAGATTCTGCAAGCGTGTCAATCGTCCTATAAAGCGACTAAAAAGTTACGGGCAACGGCAGCACTTACGGAAGCAACGCGATCGCTCGATCAGATTAACTTAGACACTCAAACCGTATTACATCGGGTGATGAATACGGCCAAAAAACTGATGAATGCTGACCGCTCTACTCTCTGGTTACATGACCCTCAAGCTGGGGATTTATGGACAGAGTTACCTGGAAAAGGGAGAATTCGATGTGCGATCGGAGTAGGATTTGTTGGTGAAGTTGCCCAAGCCCGGCACACCTTGAATATTCCCTTTGATCTCTACAATGACCCCAATGCTGAAAATGCAAAACGCACCGATTCTCAAACTCGCTATCGGACGTGTAGTTTACTCTGTATGCCAATCGAAAGTCCGGAAGGCGAATTACTCGGTATTACCCAATTAGTCAATAAGCGTAAGCCAGGTAATCATCCCGAATATAACAAAGAGGATTGGCCAGCAGTTCCTGATTATTTAAAAGCCAGTTTTGACCGCAACGATCAACAAACGATGCAGTTATTTAATGAACGGGTAGCGGTACTACTCCAGTTCATTAGAAGCCATGAAAGCTTGAAGAAACAAGCGCAAATTAATCCCACTGAGGTGACCCAGCAAAGCTTAGTTTTACTCAGTCAAATGGAGCTGGATCGAGCATCCAACCAGGAAGCCGCTTACCACTCTTTAGCTCATTTTCTCCAACCCCTGCACACTTCTGTAGAACAGGCAATCGGAGTGGCAAAAGCCACATTATTTATTCTGGATTCTAGCCAAAATAACCTCTGGTCTGCCATTTTAGATGCCCAGAAAAAACCTAAATTAGTTACTGTTTCGACAGAGCAAGGGTTAGCCAAAACCATAATCAGTAGCCAAGAATTTAAAGGAACCAATAAACTGGGAAATTTAGCCGATCCCTTAGTCATTCAAGGAGCTGGTAAAATCGCTAATTATAGCCAGTTATTCTTATTTCCCCTAGTCAACGATCAGAAGGAAGTCGTCGGAGTCGTTCGCTTATTTAACAAACAGACGGAAGGTCATCTCGATCCCAAAGGCTTTAACCGCGCCGATGCCGATCTCCTGCAAGAGTATACCCAACTGATCTCCCCCATTCTCCAAGGCTTCCAATCCTTCTATACTGACATCCCCACCTTGAAAAAATCGGGTCTAACTGTCGATCCATTAACTCACGCGATTAATCTGATTAAAAGCAGTAGTAGTTCCGCAGAAGAGATCATTCGTAATGTGATGCAAGCCGCCAAAACCCTAACCGATGCTGACCGCTCTACCCTTTGGTTAATTGATCGAGTCAATAAACAACTATGGACTAAATTACCTCAAAGCGATGGCTCCTTAATTGATATTCGCATTCCCATGGGAGAAGGGTTTGCCGGTCGTGTTGCTCTGACAGGACAACCCTTAAATATTCCCTTTGACTTATACGATTATCCGGGGTCGGAAATTGCCCAACAAACGGATAAAAAAACCGGCTATAGAACGTCTAGTTTGCTTTGTATGCCAGTGTTATCCAAAGATGGGGAACCCTTGGGAGTCACCCAGTTAGTGAATAAACGCAAACCCGGACAATTTCCAGCCTACGATCCTAGCACTTGGCCCCAAGCACCCGAGCAATTTAAGACCAGTTTTAGTGCTAAAGATCAAGAGGATATGGAAGTGCTAAATACCCAAGTAGGAGAAGTATTACCGGGAATTTTAGAGGACAGTTAAAGGTTGCGTCTACTCTAGCTTACTCCGTCTATCGAGAAGCTAACCACTGGGCATCTGGCTCTAAAATCCAAAGGGTAAATTGGGGAGAGTTGGGGATAATCAAGATTTTATCTCCCTTCTTGGCTAGACGCAGAGCGATTTCTGAGGCTTGATGAATATCAGGAAAGCTCTTAAAGAGACTGTAATATTGGTTCTCACATTCAATTGCTTCTAGGGAATCATTTAAGTCAGGGACTTGAATATACCCAAGTTGATAATCTTCTGGAGAATTGAGAATTTTATAGGGTGGTTCTGGAGGCTTGGCAGGGGTTTGAGCGTTCTGTGCTTTTTGGGTAGAACGGGAAACGGGAGACCCTTGAGCTTCTTTGATCCAGAGGGCGCTTCCTTTGGGAGTAGGGGTAATCATGACTTCATCTCCTCGCTGAGTAAGGCGTTCGGCGATGGTTTCGGCGCGTTGGCTGTCTGGAATAACTTGAAAGAGACTATAGTAGGTTTGGTTGACTCGAATGGCAGCAATGGGACGATCGAGATCGGGGACGTTGATCTTACAAGGTTTGTATTGGCTGCGATCGCTGAGAATTTGATAAGAGACGACAGGAGAATTGGGCATTTTAATCAAAGGGAGCTAGATTCACGGTTTTACTCAATTGTAAGAGTGTTGGGTCGCCAATGTCTTAAGGAAAATTACAGATCTTGATGAACCATTAACCCAATTTCCACCGCTATCGTCCCTGCGGCTTCCTGTAAAGCCGTACTAAACTGAGGTTTGTTTAAGAACCCAGGGCTTGGCTGCTAAGAACGCTCCCATCTTTAGGGGGGACAAACAGTTCGATGTTATTTCAACCAAATGAATCGTCGGGGCGGGAAGCCCGAAAGTTCAAAGGAATTGCCGTACTCCTTGAGTACCTGATTCAGTTCCTCGATTGTAAATTTGTATCCATCCTTGTTGGCCTTCTCGACAAATTCATCTTTACTCTGAGTTTTGTCGTATTCTTCCCGAATTTTAGGATCTTGTCCGCCCGCCTCGAGCAATTTTTCTACATTTTCTGTGGACATATAATATCGCTCCGAACCGATGTTTTAGGATTAGGTATGAGTTGATTATCCCAGCCTGGTTGGTCAGAAAGTGTTACAGCATTTACTAAAGTGCAAAAACTAATCTGTAGGCGCAATCGCCCCCAAATCTCTTAAGGAAATTTACAAATTTTCATGAATAATCAAGCGATTCCCATCCGGATCATAGGCATAAATTTCTCGGCCATGGGAAGCGGTTTGAATGGCTCCAGGAGGAGGGTAACCTAAATGACTGAGACCGATGATCGCGTCCTCAATATCCTCGACTTCTAAACATAAACTCATGGCTCCTGGGGTAGAAGAGTGAAATTCTTGGCGATCGCGGGGTCGAAATAATCCCAAGCGCAACCCCCCAATGACAAATTCCGCATACACCCCTGGAATTTCTCGCTGTGCTTGAGTGTTCAGCACACAACTATAAAAATCCCTTAAGGTTTCTACATTCTCGGTTGCGATCGTTACCCAAAGTTCTGACATCACCATTGCGCGACGAATAGACTCTTACCTATTCCCTCTCTATTGCTACCTATTCCCTCTCTATTGCCTGACTTCTACAAAAAGTCTAATCTAACCAGTTTTGCATATCTCGGCTATGATGACGAATATAGTCATCTAATGCCCGGTTATAATCTTCTCTTCTAGCTTGGGAAAAGCCAGATGGCTCATAAGGGTTTGGTGCAGAGGGTTTTGCCCTTGCCCAGGCGCGATCGCTCTGATGTACTGATGCCATCACTAAATTTCTTTGAGACTTCAACTGCTCGTAGGCTTCATTGAGTTGTTTTATTTTTTCTTGGGCTTTGTGATAAAGGCGGGGATTATGAACAAAACGGTCGGGATGCCAGACCATCACTAAATCCTTGTAGTTTTGGTGAATTTCCTCCAAACTAGCGTTAGGAGCCACTTCTAAAATCTCATAACAGTGATGTAAGTGACGCATAACGACAACTCCTGTCGAGAAATAAACAATAGTGTGCAGCAAATTGGGTCAGTTCAGGGACTTTCCACACATCAGTTCAAAAAACCTTGCGTTTCCAGTTTTTATTTAAATTAACTTCACACAAGTATTAGTAACTTGGATTACCGAATGTAAGAATTACGTTACAAACTCAAAGGCTAAAAAAAGTTGAATCTCTCTAGGCAAAGTGATATTCTCTGCCAGAATAGACAGTTGGCGGTCGCGAAGCGACTGGGCAGGAGTATCGCCCTTAATCAACATAAAAGAAGGATCTGGAGCAACTATGAAGTTAGCATCTCGTGTAGCACAAGTAACCCCCTCATTAACCTTAGCGATCAGCGCTAAAGCCAAGAAAATGAAAGCTTCCGGGTTAGATGTGTGTAGCTTTAGTGCTGGAGAACCAGACTTTGATACCCCCGACCACATTAAAGCGGCTGCACAAAAAGCTCTTGATGAAGGGAAAACCAAATATGGCCCAGCATCAGGAGAACCCAAGCTGAAAGAGGCGATCGTCAAAAAGTTAAAGAAAGATAACAATCTCAACTACCAACCCGAAAATATCATTGTCACCAATGGGGGGAAACATTCTCTCTATAACCTGATGATGGCCTTGATTGAACCGGGAGATGAGGTGATTATTCCCATTCCCTATTGGGTGAGTTATCCAGAAATGGTTGCTTTAGCCGGAGGAAAATCGGTTTTAGTGACGACAGAGGCAGCTACTGGTTACAAAATTACGCCAGAACAATTGCAAAACGCTATTACCCCCAATACCAAACTGTTTGTTCTCAACTCCCCCTCGAACCCCACGGGAATGGTTTACACTCCAGAAGAAATCAAGGCTTTAGCGGAAGTGGTGGTCAAAAATAATCTGTGGGTGGTCTCCGACGAGATTTATGAAAAAATTCTCTATGATGGAGCCGTTCATCTGAGTATTGGCGCTGCGAGTCCAGAAGCGTTTGAGCGCACCATTATTAGTAATGGGTTTGCCAAAGCCTATGCGATGACGGGTTGGCGAGTTGGCTATTTGGCGGCCCCTGTGGAACTGATTAAGGCCTGCAATACCATTCAAGGTCATAGTACCTCAAACGTTTGCACCTTTGCCCAATATGGGGCGATCGCCGCTTTGGAATCTTCCCAAGACTGTGTAGAAAAAATGCGCCTTGCCTTTGATGAACGGCGCAAAGTAATTATTGAGCGCATTCAAGCCATTCCCAAGTTATCTGTGAGTGAACCCAAAGGCGCGTTTTATGTCTATGTCAACATCGGCGAAGCGGGTCTTAAATCCACCGATTTCTGCACTCAGTTCCTAGATAACTATAATGTAGCGACCATTCCCGGTGTTGCCTTTGGTGCCGACGATCATATTCGCCTTTCCTATGCCACGGATATGACTTCCATCGAAAAAGGCATGGAGCGGTTAAGTAAATTTGTGCAAAGTCTGTAATTAGACTGATTCCTGAGAGTAGGGGCTTTAGCGCTAAAATATTCAGAGCGCTAAAGCCTTACAACGAATTGTACCCAATACCCTACTTTAGATGAGACAGCCCACTACGCTACTAGAAACAGCACTAGAAATAACCGGCATCCGGGTCATCTTGCAGTAACGTTTGAGTCGTTTTCAGGAGGCGATCGCGGGTTTCGCGCATGTAGGGACCTTGTAATCTTTGAGACCCCCATTGCATTAAGATCAGGCCAAATAGCAAGTCTACCAGGGCCGTCAGAGCAATAGCAGCCAACCAACCCAGTCCTAAATGCTGTAAAGTCACCACAACGGTCACTTGCAACAGGGCAATTCCAGTCATTAATAGGCCGGTTCCCACCAGTAAGATCAACAGTCCCTGAATTAATCGTTGCTGTTCTTGGGTCGCTTCCCGCACAGCCAGGTCTTGGTGCATGTCAACCAGCACTCGCAGCAAACGCACCCCACGGGTGAGGTAAACTTGTAGGCCATCTAAGAGTTCATGAACGGCCACGCCCACCTCCTGCGACCAGTAATCCCAGAATAAAGCCAACGCCCAATGCGGTTAATAAACTGGTTCCCACATGTTCTTTAGCCTTTTCACTCACCTTCGGGAGGACATCCTCTTCAAATTGGGCAACCAATTTTTCGGTACGTTTTTCTAAGAGTTTCAGGGTTTGATCGACCTGGGATAAAACCGGAGATTTGGAGGGTTCTGAGGTGGAAGGGTTATCCTGTCCATTGGCTGAGTCCGTTTGCCAAACCTGATAAAGTTCTGCTAAATGCCGGCGAATTAAAGCTTTTGTCCGTTCTGTACGACTGGCAATATATTGGATAGTTGCCTCTAAATCTGTTTGGCTTTCGGATAATTGCTCAGAGTCTAAAACTGGCCATTCCTCGAGAATGAGGGGAGAGAGAGACTTGGAGACTTCAGAAAAGGTTTCAGAAGAGAGAGAGGGAGAAGAATGGGTTGAATTGACCATGGGTGAAAGGATGAAGCTCTTCAGCTAAGGACTCTTCCATAATATCGCGCACCCTATAACTTAATATAATGTAGTCTTGCCATCTTTCCCATTTTCCTAAGGGAATGGGGAATGGGGAATGGGGAATAGGGAATGGGGCAATTATTGCTTCCACTTCAGTGTAATTTCGTAATGTACTTCGGCATTCCCTGATGCAATCACCGCACCGAATTCCGCGCTCATTTTCAGTCCAAACTTGACTTCTACTTCATCGGCTGGCTCGTTCAAGCTGCGGACTTGACGGATAACGGTATTCGCTACTGGCTTGATTTTGGCGATCGCCGCCTCAAAGCTGCGTTGCCCTCTTGTGGTAACCTGGGGAGCGATACCGATGCGATCGTCTACGGGTTCTGCTTCTTCCACTTCCACAAAGATGCATTCCCCCTCGTCTAAAGAAAACTCAACCATGTGCTTCATCACACTTAACCTCATGCTCTAGGAATGCTTTTGATTGTATAGCGCTGATTACCAACGACCCAGACCTATTGTTAATTGTTAATCATGTCTCCAGCAAAGCCTAATGTTAACCTTGTCTTTACGCTCTGTTTAAACTTGTGCGGTAAATGTATAGAAGTCTGAGACGAAACCAAACAGGGTTATCGAGAATTGATGCTGTTATCTGGTGCGAACAATGAGGCGTTTTGGCGCTTTCTGGCTGGACGGCTTATTGTAGCAATTTTAACGTTATTGGCTGTCTCCTTTATGATTTATGCTCTGATTGAGCTAATGCCGGGAGACTATGCCGAGCGGGAGCTATTCCGCAAATATTCGGGGACGGGAGTGACGATTACCCAAGCAGAAATTGACCAAGTTCGGGCCAATTTGGGATTAGACCGACCCTTTTTAGTTCGCTATGGGGAATGGCTGTGGAATGTGGTCACGCGCTTCGATTTTGGCCCTGCCTTTCGGGTAGAAACTTCCGTTAATACCCTGCTTCAAGGGAAATTTCTCTATACCTTTGTCTTGGTGGTTGGCGCGATGTTATTTTCCTACATTGTTGCTATTCCGGTGGGGATTTGGGTGGCCACGAGGAAATCGGGAATCGCTGATGGCATGGTTACGTTATTGTCGTATTTGGGACTGGCGCTGCCAAATTTTGCGATCGCCCTTGTCCTCCTGATGCTTAATGCCTTTGTCTTTAACCTAGACGTAACCGGCTTAGTCTCGCAAGCCTATCGCGATGAACCTTGGTCATTTGCCAAATTCCTCGACTTCCTCGGCCATGCCTATATTCCTCTGCTGGTCTTGGGTTGGTCTACCACCGCTTTCCAACTGCAAACCATGCGCGGGTTAATGAAAGATGAATTAGGCAAACTCTACGTCACTGCGGCACGAGCAAAAGGATTATCGGGTTGGCCCATGTTAATAAAATATCCTGCTCGTCATGCTGTGATGCCGATTGTCTCGACCATTGGTTTTGACTTTGCCCGTTCCTTTAACGAACTTCCTATCGTGGCCTCTATTCTTGTTTTAGGAGAACTGGGTCAAGAACTCCTCCTCGCCTTCCTGGATGCTGACCAAAACACAGCCGCCGGAATTTTAGTTTGTGTCACCAGCATTATTATCGCTGCTAACTTTCTCTCTGACCTGCTGGTAGTTGCCATTGACCCTAGGGTGAGGTTAAAAGGACGATGAATCAACCGATAAGTAACATTAAACAGAACAAAGAAGATTACTATACCGCGTCCCAATGGCAACTCTTTTGGTCGCGCTTTAAGACCAACCGCCTGGCAGCTTTGGGGGGAGCAGTTCTGAGCCTGTTTATCATCATTGCTTTATTTGCTGAGTTCATAGCGCCCTACTCCGGGCTGGCAGATGATCGCAATCCTGACTATACCGCAGGGCCGCCCCAACTGATCCGATTGTGCGACAGTGCCGGATGTCAGCTTTGGCCCTTTGTCCATGACATGACCAGTGGTTACAGTGTTCTGGAAAAGCGCTATATCGTTGAAATTATTGAAGAAGATGGAAAACCCGTGCGGCGTAACCTGCGCTTCTTTCACAAGGCAGGAGAATATAAGCTTTTCGGCATTATACCTGGCGATCGCCATCTTTTCGGCGTAGACCGAGGCAAAGTACATCTTTTTGGTACAGACTCTAGCGGTCTTGACCTCTTCAGTCGCGTCATGTTTGCCACCCGCACCTCCCTCACCATCGGTTTCTTAGGCATCATGATTTCCTTTATTCTCAGCCTCTTCTTTGGGGGAGTTGCTGGCTATATCGGCGGTTGGGTGGATACCGTCATTCAAGCCTTTACTAACTTAGTACGCGTCATTCCTCCCATACCTTTATATATGGCCCTCACCGCCATGTTTCCCCGTGACTGGTCAAACCAACAAGTCTATTTTGCCATGACCCTAGTTATGGGACTGGTTAACTGGCCCACCCTAGCGCGGCGTATCCGTTCATACTTACTCGCTTCCCGCGAAGAAGAATATGTTCTTGCTGCTCAACTGTGTGGAGCAAGTGGTTGGCGTATCGTCACGCGTCACCTCCTTCCCGGTTTTGCCAGTTACATTATTGTCGAATTGGTGATTAACTTCCCTTACCGCATCCTTGATGAAACTGCCCTTTCCATTGTCGGCCTAGGTTTGCGACGACCTACCATGTCCTGGGGTGTTCTCCTGCAAGAAATGACCACCGTCCAAGCCATCCAGCTTACCCCCTGGTTTTTCATTCCCCTAATCTTCTTCGTCGTCGCCGTCCTGTCCTTCACTCTCCTCGGTGATGGTTTGCGAGATGCTGCCGACCCCTATTCTGGCATTCGACGGTAATAGGTAATGTAATTTCCCCTATCTCCCATTCCCCAACACTATGACTGATTCCTTACTCACTGTTTCTAATCTTTCCATCCGCTTTCGCACCGATGAAGGTAAAATAACTGCCGTCGATGACTTGTCCTTCTCCCTTAAACCCGGTCAAACTCTGGGTATTGTGGGCGAGTCGGGTTCGGGTAAATCAGTTTCCACCAAAGCCCTGATGCGCCTATTGCCCGGTAATGCGGAAATTGACCCCAGCTCCCATATTTTCTACTGCAATAAACAGGGAGAAACCTTTGATGTTGCCCAACTGCCGGAAAAAAGCAAGACTTTAAATCAAATTCGTGGCGGTGAAATTGCCATGATTTTTCAGGAGCCTTCGGCAGCGTTTTCGCCCTTGTATACCATTGGCAATCAAATGATTGAGGGGATTCGCCTCCATCATAAGGTAAATCGGACACAGGCGCGAGAAATGGCGATCGCCATGTTAGACCGCGTAGGAATGACGAACCCAGAGTTACGAATTGACCAATATGCCTTTCAACTCTCTGGAGGAATGCGCCAACGCGCCATGATTGCTTCTGCTCTAGTCATGCGTCCGGCTCTACTCATTGCTGATGAACCCACCACAGCCCTTGATGTCACCATTCAAGCTCAGATTCTAGACCTCTTGGCTGAACTACAACAAGAATTTGGCATGGCAATTCTCTTTATCTCCCATGACTTAGCGGTAATTTCCCAGATTTCCACCGATGTGATGGTGATGTATCTCGGTAAAGCGATGGAAATTGGCCCCGTGCGCTCCATTATCCGGGAACCCAAACACCCCTATACCCAAGGTCTAATTGAAGCTATTCCTCGATTAGATGCTCGCGATGCGCCCCTCATGCCGATTCCCGGAGATATCCCTAGCCCTCTCGAACGTCCCACCGGTTGCGTCTTCCACACCCGGTGTCCCCAAGCTACTACCCATTGTCAAACCCATGTTCCAAGAACAACTCTTGCCCATCCCAACCATCACGCCGCCTGTCATTTACTGGAAGAAAAAGTGTTAGAAGAAAGTGCCTA
Source organism: Cyanobacteria bacterium UBA2566 (assembly GCA_002340255.1). Taxonomy (GTDB): domain Bacteria; phylum Cyanobacteriota; class Cyanobacteriia; order Cyanobacteriales; family Desertifilaceae; genus Roseofilum. Next base: position 27,588 of record DDLS01000152.1, on the reverse strand, counting down.
ACCGGCAGAGTTATTCACACCATTTTCAACCCGCTAAATACTTCGTTAACTGTGAGCGTTAGGTTGAGATCGTCTAAAACTGGAATCACCCGATCGCCTTGACATAAAATCGGTTGTTGCTGAGGCATGAAACACAAGATACTGCGATCGCCTGGATCGATAAACCAACCTAGCTCACTGCCCTGCTCTAAGCAATACAGAACATTACCCAAGACTTTATTCGGACGCTGTTCGGAGGAAAGAATTTCAATGCTCCAATCGGGAGGAAGATTAAAGTTATCGGGAACTTCACCATCCGAGGTAAAGGGGATTCGATGCCAACGAAATATGGAGACATCTGGAACGAGCGATCGCGTGCCAAAATTACACCTTAATTCTGGAAAAGCATAGGCAATTTGTGCTTCTTCACAGGCTTGATTAATTGTCGCGCAAAGTTTACCCTGTAAACGGCTATGTCTTCCTTTGGGCACGGGCTTCTGGATAGTTTCTCCATTAATATACTCGTTCGCTGGTTTTGTTTCTGGCTGTTGCAAGAATTCTTGCAGTGTAAGGGTCTGGGTAAGGATTTGTGTCATCTTAACTCCTTTGATCTAAATCGGTGTATATTGACCTTAAATGTAAATGAGAAACTTAAAGACATCTCCCATTATTTGATTATTAATTGTTAATTATTATGACTCCACTGGTATCGGTTCGTAATTTACAAGTTCACTACCCCGTCGGCGGGGGATTTTTGCATGGTAAACCCAAAATCGTGCGAGCGGTGGATGGGGTGAGTTTTGATATTATGCCGGGTCAAATTTTTGGCTTAGTTGGAGAGTCAGGTTCCGGGAAAACAACCGTAGGACGGGCGATTCTGAAGGCGGCTCCGATTACGGGGGGCGAGATTACGTTTAAGGTGGCAGATGTGCCTTTAAGTATCGCCAAGTTGGAAGGGGAGCGATTAAAAGCCTTGCGCCGCGAGGCACAGATGATTTTTCAAGATCCCTATGCTGCCCTGTCTCCCCGGATGACGGTGCGGGATATTATTGCCGAGCCGCTAGAGGCGATGCAACTGACGAAAACTCGCCAAGAGACGAATCAGAGGGTCAGGGAGGTTGCGGAGCATTGTCGGTTAAATTTGGAGCATTTGCGGCGATTTCCCCATGCATTTTCGGGGGGGCAACGACAGCGAATTGCGATCGCCCGCGCCCTAGTCTCCGGGCCCAGTTTTTTGGTCGCTGACGAGTCAGTAGCAGCCCTCGATGTTTCCATTCAAGCCAATATCCTCAATTTGTTAAAAGCACTACAAGAAGATATGAATTTAACCTTCTTGTTTATCAGCCACGATCTCTCGGTGATTGCCCATTTCTGTGATGTAGTGGCGGTGATGTACTTGGGTCAAATTGTGGAAATTGCGCCCACGCACCAACTGTTTTCTAACCCCAGTCATCCCTATACGCAAGCCTTACTGTCAGCAATTCCGCCCCTCGATCCCGATGATGAGCGATCGCGCATTCGCCTTTTGGGAGAAATTCCTTCTCCGGTAAATCCCCCCTCTGGCTGTCGTTTTCATACCCGTTGTCCGGTGGCTGAATCTCGGTGTAAAACCGTTGAACCCATTTGGACACAAATATCAGACAAACATGGCGCTGCCTGTCATTTAGTCGAGGACAGGTTAGCCAATCCAATTAATAATTAATCAATTCATACAGTGCTTTGCTTGCGTTATGAAACACAAGCTTGAATCCTCTCTCTCCATGTACCATCAACCTATTCCCTATTCCCCAGCGCAAAGCGCTGTAATTAATACAGCAGTTAACCTAACCTAGGAGAAAAGGGTTGGACAATATCTTCTTCTGTAGGTGTAATTCCCAAATTTTGTTGAATCTGTAAGGCTTGACTAAAACAAGAAATCGCTTCCTGGTAGCGCTGTAATTCAGCTAAAGCTGTCCCTTTCCCGCGCCAAGCTTCATAATCATTTTCCTCCAACTGAATGGCGCGATCGTAGGACGAAATCGCCTCTTCAAACCGGCGTAACTTTTCCAATAAAATGCCCCGATGTCGCCAAGCTTGATGTTTATTTTGCTCTAAGGTTAATACCTGATCGTAGGCATCCACTGCTTCTTCATATCGTTGAATGCGCTCTAAGATTTCCCCTCGCGCACACCAAATTTGCGGATCGTCGGGGTTAACTTGAAGTGCGCGATCGTAGGATTCTAAACCTTGCTCATACTGTTTTAACTGAGCTAATGTTGTGCCTCGATTAAACCAAATAGTGCTTAAGAGCGTCTTTTCTGAGCGATCTTCTTGTTCTTCATACAGTGAAATTGCGCGATCGTAGGCTTCAACTGCCTCCTCATATTCTTCCAATTTTTCTAGAGCATTGCCCCGATGAAACCAAGGTTCCACCTTATCCCCATCCAACGCCATTACGCGATCGTAACAGGCGATCGCCTCCTGAAACTGTCCTAACTTTTCCCGCGCTACCCCCTGGTTATGCCAAGCTTCCGTATCTTCCGGTTGCAGGGAAATTGCCCGTTCATAGGCTTCTACAGTTTCCGGATAGCGGTCTAACTTCAGCAGCGTATTTCCTAGACAATACCAGATTTCTGCTCCGTCAGGATTCAATTCCAGAGCGCGATTGAATGCCTCTACCGCTTCTAAGGGGCGATCGGTTAGCATCAGTGCTAATCCCTTGTGGTACCAAACCTCACCATTATCCGACTCTAAAAATAACGCCTGCTCATAGGACGTTAACGCCTCTTGATGACGATGCAACTTTACCAAAGTCTTTCCCCGCTCATACCACGCTTCAAAAGACTCCGGTTGTGTTTCTAGTACCTGCTCATAAAGGGCTACCGCTTCCTCATATAACCCCTCATCTGCCAATAAATTCCCCTGATCCACACACTCTTGAGCCGTGACAAAAAGCTGATTTTCATCCAACTTCTCTAAATCAAAGGATAAAACTATCCCTTCTTGCCGATCTGACTCTACTAAATCCTCTAAAAAAGCAATTTCCGAAACCCCAGACACCCGACGAGGATTGATTCCCTGGCGAATTTTACCCAGTTCTCGCTTCAGATCCTCTCCTAACCCTTGCAGTTGTTTAACCAAATCTTGGCGTACTTCCTGGATAGTTCCAGCAGACTCTTTTAATTCCAAAACCTCTTGGTTGACATTCTGGTATCCCCGTTGACGCTCGGTTTTTGCTGCTTCAATTTGAGTTGTCAAATCCTCAACCAACTGGCGAGCCATGTCGGTATACTGTTGAAGATGGCTTTCTGGCTGATTAAGATCTTCAAACCGGCGATTCACCTCGGTAACGATTTGCCCAATCATACTGCTACGCATAAAGCGCAACAAAACAACGGTTCCGCCAATAAATATCACCATTAACAGCATCAACTGATTCAGGCGCGATCGAATATCATCCACCTCCGATAACTGCGCTTGCCACTCAATTTCTTGTCTGGCACGTTCTTGGGCAAACTTCTCATTTACTGTCTGCTCCACCGTTTGCTCAATCACCTCCTTGAGGGTGTTTAAATCTTGCTCTGATAAGCCAGCATTTCCCTGGGGAGCAGCAGGAGCCGGTGCCGGCGAAGGTTTCGGTTGCGCTTGAGTTTGGGCAAGCCTTACTTCTGAAGGATTCGCCCCATAAGCAACCGGCATTAAATTCAAGGAAGCTAAAGTCGCTAAGAGCCAGAGAGAAAGGGTAGTAACACGCATAGATTTTGAAGAAATCCCCATAAGATTTAAGCCTGAAATCAATATCAACTCTCCACTATTCACCGATCAGCAGTTAAACTCATAACAGGGCTATAGGAATAGCAGAATAAATTCGCCTAAATCGTAATACCAGATTAAAATCGTTAATCCGGGTAAAGATTAGGATTGAATTGAGGGTGCGATAAACAGATGCAGGAATTTACCCATATGACTTCAGTGGATCAACCTTTCCAAGATTCGCCATTTTCGGTTGTCTTCGACAATCATTTATCTCCCCATGAAACCCTCTCTAAGCGGGTAATGTTAGCCTTGCTACGATGCAGCGGGCATCAATCTGCCCATTTAGAGAATTGGACATTAGCTGGATTTAACTCTGGATTTGCCCAGGGTTTTGGCTTCAATACCTCAGAACCCCCCACAGAATATTACGATCGCCCCTTTTTCAATTTTTTACCAGCTTCGGGATATTCCACCCTACAACACTATTATTCTTGTCATTTGCTGGTTTTATTGCTGTTCCAGTTACTCACACAACTGCAAAGCACCCCCAGCAAGAAGGAAGAACTCGATCGCCTTAACTATCACATTCGAGAGCTGGAGCAGATCGTTAATACTCCTATCGTCGTTCAATTTAACCGCCCTTCCCAAGCTCCGGGTTGGTTACAACTGTGGTTCAATTCTGAAGGACTTAAAATTAGTGGAGTTCATCCGAAACTGGACGAATGGACTGTATTTAGCCGGCAACCGATGGGGGACAATCTTTTTGATGATTTGCAATGGCTAGAAAATTATACCGTCACGGGAGAGCTGATCCTGGAAGGGATTGAAGTGACTCAAACAGAACAAAAGCAACGGCTAATTAAACTCTTAACCAGTCCGGATTCTCTTTTAGAAGGTAATAAACTGCAACTGATTAATTACCAGTTACAGCAGCTATTCCGTGCCAGCTATTTGATGATTTTAAATGTGGATATGAATCAAGTGCGCCTTTTAGTGGGGAAAGCCTGTGGAACGCTAGAGAGCCATGTATTTGCTAGGGAGGAGCTAGATAGTCCTTATTTCATAACGGCTCTGGAACAAAATCAAGTGTTGCGAGTGGGAGAAATCAATCCTCAAAGCGATAAGCAGTGCGAGCGTACCTTATGGGAGGAGGGAGTACGCTCTGTGTTACTGATTCCTCTGCGATGGGATTATGAGCAACAGGGAAATCATCCAGAAATGCTAAGACTGATTGGGTTAGTTAGCGATCGCCCCCATAATTTTACAGCTCAAGATTGCCATTATGCCAGAGAACTTATCCCTGCTTTTGCTTGCGCCATGCGGCAAACGAACCACAATCAGCTAAATCCCATCCATCCAGCAGTCGCTTGGCGCTTTACCCAGGAAGCAGAACGACGCAGTTGGGGTTTTGAAGCCGCACCCATCGTCTGTGAAAAGGTTTATCCCCTCTTTGGCATTTCTGATATTCGCGGTTCTTCTAACGAGCGGAATCGGGCAATTCAAGCGGATTTAATTCAACAATTTGAATTGGGATTGGCAATCTTAGAGGCAGTGGAAGATGGTCAAAAAAATCGATTGATTCAGCAAATTAAAATTGACTTAGAGGCGTACAAAAAGCGTATTGAAGAAAAGGTAACGGTTGATTCAGAGGTGACGGCAATTCAGTATCTTCAAGAGTATTTTGAGATTTATTTTGATTACTTTTATCAATGTGGAGAACCAGCACAAAAAGCGATAGATTGGTATCGTACATGTGCCAATAACGATCGCCATTCAGTAGATACTGCCCGTAGAGCCTACGATCGGACGATCGATCGGATTAACGAGAATTTACTACAGACGTGGGAATGTTGGCAAAAGCGAATGCAAGCAATTATTCCTCACTATTGCGATCTCGAATCTACCGATGGTATCGATCATATGATTTATGTGGGGAAATCGATTCATCATAGCTTTACGGCATTTCATTTGCACAGTTTGCGCTACGAGCAACTTTGCGCCCTGTGTGATGCGGCGCGCACGGGGATCAAACTGCATGAAGTGGATAAAATTTCCTTACAGCTTACCCATCTGGTGTTAGTGCAAGATGTGACGATTGATATTTGTCATGATGAAAATACAGAAAAAATCTTTGACGTGCAAGGGAGTCGAGATACTCGCTACGAAATCGTGAAAAAACGGATTGATAAGGGAGTCGATTTAGAAACTGGCGATCGCATTACCGCCCCTGGAATGCTCACCCTTGTCTATTCTACCGATGATGAGTGGAAAGAATACGAGCATTATCTCGATTATCTCCAGCGAGAAGGCTGGATTGCTCCAGAAATCCTATCTGGTTCCGTCGCTCCCCTACAAGGGGTGGATGGACTACGCTATGCTAGGGTGCAAGTTTTATAGCCGTTCGCGCAGGGATGATACAGCGCTTCGCGCGGTAATAGGGAATAGGTAATAGGGAATAGGAAAACCATTTTTCACGCTATAATGCCCATTCTTCCGGCTTTTCATGGGAAGGCACTCTATTCCCCATCACTTCCGTTCTGGATGATTCTCCTCCTCAGAGGGTTGACCCATTTGGTTCATCCGGTTAATCATTTGATAAAGCCGTCCATGATCCCGTTGATTAAAGTGTAAGACTAATCGGGGCAGGTGATGAACATCATTGAGACGCTCTTCCGGTAAGGCTTTGGTTTTTTTGATTTGACCGCTCACTAAAATATCACTAAACTCTTGATTGAGCTGCTCTACCTCTGTATCTGAAAGTTCTGTATTCAGGCGAATCACGAATTGCTCGCGCACATAGCGACTCGAATGATAAATGCGATAAAATTGGGCGATCGCCTGACACGCCACATCTACCTTATCTGTAATCGTATACAGACTCAAATCTTCCCCATTAATCAAACGTTGGCTTAAGAGGTGATCTCTCAGATATTTCTCCCATCCGTACCAATACTGACCTCCTGGCTTATCCAATAATACTAAAGGCATCGGCCCTGATTTGCCAGTTTGGCAGAGGGTTAAACACTCAAACGCCTCATCTTGTGTCCCGAATCCTCCAGGAAACAAGGCTACTGCATCTGTTTCTCGCAAGAAGAATAGCTTACGGGTAAAGAAATACTTAAACTCAATCAGTTTATCTTCAGTTACAAAAGGATTAGACCCCTGTTCAAAAGGAAGCTGAATATTAAGTCCAAACGAGTGTTCTAAACCGGCACCTTCATTCCCTGCTTGCATAATTCCACCCCCACCTCCAGTCATCACCATAAAGCCCTGTTGGGCAACTTTCCCCGCAAACTCTAGGGCAATCTGGTATTCTGGGGCATGAGCAGGTAAACGAGCAGAGCCAAAAATACTAATCTTACGCACGTGGCGATAGGTAGAGAAGATTTGAAATGCTCTTTCCATATCCTGTAGAGAAGCAGTTAAAATCTTCCAGTCTAAGCGATCAATCTCTTCCCCTGCAACAGCTAAGATACTAATCAGAGCTTGTTCTATCCATTTACCATGTTCTAAATGCGGCAATTGAGCCACAAGTTCTAATAAATCCGCTTTTAGTGTAGCGCGAGCATCTGAGGAGGATAAAGTCATCCGAAATTTACACTTTGTGAGTAAACAGGAGTAATCATAAGAAAGTTAGGCTTCTCATTTGAGAAACCTAATCAAAATTTTTGTTGTATCTGTTGGGTCTCATTTGTGGTGACCCTATAGATGGATTTAGAGCTGAGAAAATCTTTACATCAGCGTAGGGGATTTCCACTTAGCAATATATACCACCTCAGAAAAGCCCATTTGCCGAATTTCACCCACTATGTATTGGGCTTAGTTCTTACTCTTGCTCACTTTCAGGGGCACTCTCACTGCTATTTGAATCACCAATTTTCCCTAGATGTTTTTCCAACGTTGTAATCAAAGTGGTTTTAGGGACCGCACCAACCACCATATCGACACGCTGGCCATCTTTGAAGATCATCAGAGTGGGGATACTGCGAATACCATACTTACTCGCCACACTCGGATTCTCATCCGTATTGACTTTCACCACTTTGACTTGTCCATCAAATTGTTCGGCTACTTCTTCCACCACAGGTGCAACCATGCGGCAGGGGCCGCACCAGGGGGCCCAAAAATCAACTAAAACTGGAACTTGGCTTTGAAGCACTTCCTTGTCAAAACTGGTATCTGTAACGGGTGCTGCTGCTGTCATTAGGGGTAATCCTTATCCTACATTGCACATCAGGAATTTTATCTTGGCACTCCCTGGTCTAAAGCCTACCTGTTGGCAGACAGAACAAGGGAATTATTGATTTAAGGAACTTCCATTAGCTGGCAAGGTTTCTCCCACCCACTAAGAATGGGGGATCTCCTGTTGATGCCTGCGAAGTGGAAAGTGTAAATTTCCCTGTTCTTCAGGGTAGTCAATCCACATGCATCACTAATAGATGTAGCCAGTTTACGGTCTTTGATTAGCCTTTCCACATTTAAGTCTAGCCTTCGGCAAGCCGCTGGCGAGTCTACATAGACGACCCCATCGTCAGAGGTGATTAAGGAATATTCCGGTTTAGAGGTCTATTCCTTACGCTGTCTACCTAAACTCTTAAAGGTGTCTAGGTGTACCGCACTCTAGCTTTCTGAAATATTAACACAATTTAGCGCCAGAATAACCGGCTGCTTAAAACCACCTCCTAGCGTTCATCCTAGAGCAATGATCAAAGGCTTGTAATAGATCGATCCGTTTAAATAAGAAACCGCCTGAACAAACTGTTCAGGCGGAGTGTGGTGTGAGGAGTGAACGGAAACATCATGCGTCTCCGCTATACCCTATTGTAAACAACAGATTTGACTTTTCCCCAAATTCTGTACAAATTGTAGGAATCGTTCTCAGATTTCTTTCGTTGAGGAAAACCGGAGCTATTTGCCCATCCCCAGTTGTTGGGCTTTCTGATAAACTTTGCCTTCAGTCAGTAAGGAGGGGGCGATCACAACTTCGACTTGCTGCATTTCACGAATGGTCTGAGCGCCTAGGGTTCCCATGCTGGTTTTCATGGCACCGAGTAGGTTGTGGGTTCCGTCATCTAACTGAGCTGGGCCTCGCAGGATTTGTTCTAGGGTTCCGGTAGAGCCAACCCGAATCCTGGTACCTCTGGGCAATACAGGGCTGGGGGTAGCCATCCCCCAGTGATAGCCTCGACCGGGAGCTTCTTTTGCTCTGGCTAAGGGAGAGCCGATCATGACTCCATCTGCACCACAGGCTAAACATTTACAAATGTCGCCTCCGGTGATGATGCCGCCATCGGCAATTACGGGGATATAGTTACCAGTTTCTTGGTAATAGGCATCCCGTGCAGCGGCACAGTCGGCGATCGCCGTCGGTTGGGGAACGCCCACCCCTAAAACACCCCGCGATGTACAGGCAGCTCCTGGCCCAATGCCTACTAAAACGCCAGCAGCCCCCGCTCTCATTAACTTCAAGGTCACATCATAGGTCACACAGTTACCTAACATGACTGGAATGGGCATCTGTTCGCAGAATTGTGCCAAGTCTAAAGGTGCGACGGACTCCGGGGAGAGGTGATCGGTGGAGACGACGGTTGCTTGGACAAAGAACAGGTCTGCCCCTGCTTCGGCTGCCACCTGACCGTATTTAATTGCCCCCACTGGAGTGGCACTCACTGCCGCGATGCCCCCTTGATCCTTAATTTCTTTGACCCGTTTGGTAATCAGTTCTGGATCGATGGGTTGGGCATACAGTTGTTGCATCAAGGATACAAATTCGTCTTTTCCCACTGAGGCAATTTTGTCTAAGATGGGGTTCGGATTGTCGTAGCGAGTATTAATTCCTTCTAAGTTTAGGACTCCCATTGCGCCTAACTCAGATAAGGCTACAGCCATTTTTACATCTACAACCCCATCCATGGCGCTGGCAATAATGGGAATTTCCCGTTCTATCCCACCCAAGGTTAGGGTTGTATTGGCCAAAGTCGGATCGAGCGTCCGAAGACCGGGTACTAGGGCGATTTCATCGATTCCGTAAGCTCTGCGGGCTGTTTTTCCCCGTCCAATTTGAATATCCACTGTCTCTCTTGCGTTTCCCAAAATAGATTTAATTAGCCTATCAAATTCACTTGAAAATAGGGAGTGGGGAGTCAGTGAAAAAAGGGGGGATGCGGGGATGCGGGGACGCGGAGAATGGGATGATTTTATGGATGCTTAATTTTTAATTGTGGGGAGTCAGTGAAAAAAGGGGTGGGGTAAATCAGGGCAGATGAGCTGCCCTGAGTAGGGTTTAGCTGGCAGTAGGATTTTCTGGAGCTGACGGGGGTTTCATGGGTTGCCGCTTGGGTGGGGAGATCGCCTTCGCGGGCTTTTCTGAACCCGGTGCTGGGCTGGATGCTTCCGGCTTAGGCTGGGCGTTTGAGCTGTCTGCTTCTGGGGGATTGGGGTTACGCACCATTTGGCTAATTTGTTGGAGCAGTGCCCCCAATTTTCCTTCGTCCATCAGGGCATTGACTAAGGATAAGCCACTGGTGGACATCAGGAGCTTGTTGATATCGCCCATACCGTTGCCGTTGTTGCCATTGGCTCCAGGGAAAGAATAGATGCGCGTATCGCCCAAGATACCGGGTTGGGGTGTGAGTCCTTTGACAATTTCGGGAATATGGGGCGCTAGAGCCGGCCAGATTTCCGAGATCAGTTGGGCGGAGAGTTTGGCATCCGATAGGGCATTTTTGGCTTCAATGAGAGCTTGTTCTCCTTGGGCTTCGGCTAACGCTCTATCCCGATTGGCTTGGGCTAGGGTACGGATCGATTCGGCTTCGAGTTCTGCGGCTTGGCGGGCAATTTCGGCTTGCCTGCGACGACGGAAAACGTCGATTTCGACTACATTTTGTTCGGAGATCCGTTGTTTCTGAGCTTCTTTTTCCGCTTCGATCGCCGTTAACCGTTGTTCCCGTTCCGCTTGTTCGATTTCTTGGGCGGTAATAACGGCGGCTTCGGCTTGGGCGCGTTCGGCATCGGCAGCTAACCGTTCCCTTTCTTTTTCCACAATGGCGATCGCCGCTTCCTGTTGGGCAATCTTAGACTCCCGTTCGGCTGCCGCAATTTCAATCTGTGCTTTGAGCTGGGACGATTCCACCATTTGCTGACGATTAATTTCGGCAACTTCAGATTCTTGTTTTTGCAGCGCTTGGGCAATCTTCAACTGTTTATTGCGCTCTTCCAAAGCAATATTGGCATCAATTTGACTCTGTTGTACCGCCAACTCTTGCTGAATCTTTTCTTCTTCAACAGACTTATTTTGCAACAATTTATTCCGTTCAATTTTCGCCAACTCTTGGTCTTTCGATTCCTGAATTTCCCGCTCCCGTTGAGCCGTCATCGATTCAACTTCTAATTTTTGGTCTAAATTCGCTTCTTCTTTTTCCTTCGCAATGCGTAAGGATTGTTTTTCTGCATCCAGTTCCCGTTGCTCAATCAGAACTTTGGTCTTCAGCTCTACTTCCCGCTTTTGCTGAATCGATTTCTGAATCGTTTCTGTTCTCAGACGCACACCCTGAGCATCGAAGAAGTTATTTTCATCATAGGTGTCGCTTTCTTCGATCTCAGAAATGGCAATATTATTCAGGGTCAAGCCAACTTTTTTTAAGTCCTGCTGAATCAGGTTTAAAACTTCATCGGCAAATCCCAATTTATCCGAGTCAATTTCAGCTAGACTTTTCTTCTTAGCGGCGGCACGAATGGCATCATCTGCCCGTTTTTCCAGCGCTTCTTTAATATCAGTTGCCGAAATTTTACCCTCCTTAGATAGGCGAGCCGCCACAGTGAGGACATCTTGTTTATCGGCACTAACACACACATAAAAGGTGACGCGCATATTCGCCCTTAAATAGTCTTGAGTCCGCACCGCTAAATTACCCGTGCGCTCCACATCAATGGAAATTTCTCGTAAGGGAACGCGGGTAATTTCATGAAAGCCAGGAATGACAATACAGCCCCCGTTGAGAAAGACTCGTTTTTGTTTAATGAAAACGCCCCCAGTCCGCACAAAAGCCTCGTTGTTAGGGGTGATTTTGTAAACGCTGGTATAAGCAACAATTCCTAAGATTAACAAGAAGACAAATCCCAAGGAGCCACCGGCTAAAAGCATACCTGCCGATCCCATTTGGGCAAGGGGAGCTTGAACGAGTAGGGGTTGGGAGGGTTGTTCAATAATGGTTGGTTTCATATGAGTCATAGGTAAAACAATGGGATAGTTCTATTCTTGAATAGAGAGGATACACAACCCGACAGTGTGGAGGAAGATTCACGGGTACTAAAACTAGCCTAGCCAGCGTTTTTGGTCTACACTATCTTTCACGATAGCTAGATAAAAAGGTTCGGAATACTCGATAATGATGACTTTATCGCCCCGTTGAGGAATTTGGCTTGCCCATTGGGGGAGCTGGACGTTAATACTGACTAAATTATGAGCTGAATCGATCGCATCGACTTGGCCGATTTGCGTGGTAGGCTGTTGGGGGAGAGTGGGTGAAGCTACAGTTCCCGTGCATCCGATGAGGCGATCGCTACGGGTATCTTCTCCAAATGCAGCAAACAGTTTGCCAATGGGTCGAGAAATCAGACTTCCCCCGAATAGACTTAAGATTAAGGAGACAATTAAAACGGCATTACCTAACAGTCCGGTGGGAAGTCCTAAGAGTAGGTTAAAAAACCATCCTAGAAGCCCCCAAAGACTGAAATCAATCGCCAATAATAACAATAGTGGTGCTTTTCCTAAGCCTAACCACCCCAATGCTTGCAGAGCGCTAAAACCACCTTCAGCGTCTGCTTCTACGTCCATATCTAGGTCAGTATCCCAATCTGCATCAGCGTCAATGTCTACATCGCCGTCAATATCTACATCGCCATCACTATCTCCACCTCCAGAAAAAATGACCAGTAAAAATAAGACAATGCCTAAACTAAGAAAGATCCAATAGGGGAGATTGGCAAGGTCAAAGACCATATTTAAAAACCTGAAATTTGAGAAGTTTTGAAAACGGAGATTTATCTCTAAGATAGCAATTGATGAAGAGTGGCAAGGGAAATATATAGATTATCTTAACTTCTCTGGACTGAGCTGGAGGGGATCGCTTGTAATATTTCGTTAAATAAATTAGCAACTTCAGGGTTTCCTAGGTCTTATAATGAATGATAGGCAACCTTAAATATCTAGGCATGAGGGTATTGAGTCATGATGGAAGTTAATGGGTTAATCTTTGGTCTCTTCTTGTGGATAGCCTATTCTTGGGTATTGCTCCAATTATTTAGCCCTCGCGATCCCTTTGTTACTGAGAATTTGGCCTATGGCTATGGGGGAACCACGATTACAGTTGAATGTAGAGTAGTAACCCTTTCTGAGTCTTTAAGTTTGCCAGATCATCGCCCAGTCAAAGCTAACCGTTATTTACGATCGCCGATAACCTGATGTTTTCTGATATTGAAGCTCATTGGTCAAAAGCAGCGATCGCCCAATTAGCAGACTTAAACCTAGTTCAAGGCTATCCCGATCGCACGTTTCGACCAGAGGGTTTAGTCACTCGCGCTGAATTTGCCGTTTTGCTCTGCAATGTGTTTTCCAGTGCTAAACCCATTCGAGAGCAGAAAAATTTTGTGGATGTGCCCCAAAGTCATTGGGCCTATGAAGCAATTCAAACCGCTGTTTCTAAAGGATTTTTAGTCGGTTATCCGGGTTTAGCATTTAAGCCAGAGCCACCCATTCCTCGGGTTCAAGTGTTGATTGCGATCGCGTCCCATTTAAAGTTAGAGATTCCGCCAACCGTTACCGTTAGCAAAACGAACCTAAAACTCTATTTTGATGATGCCCAAGAGATTCCCCATTATGCCCTACCTAAGTTAACCGCAGCATTATTTGGCTATCTGATTGTTAATTTTCCCGATCGCCGCAAATTACGACCCAATCAACCAGCAACACGGGGAGAAGTGGCCGCCATTTTATGTCAAACGCTAGGGATATGGAATACAGTTCCTTTATCTGCTATCGGAGGAGGAGAACATTGGGCGATCGCACCCAAATTTAGTCGAGCGTCTCATTTCTTTCAAGGCGTAGCCCTTGTTTCGGGTCAATTGGGCTATGATTTAATCAACCTAAACGGTCAACCCATTGAAGTCGATCGTCACTATCAAATCTTAGAGTGGGGCTTTGAGATTGAGCGTGAATTGCCCACTTCAGACCCCCTAATTCCAGTCTCTTTAGAGACTAATTCTGGGTTGAAGTATGGATATCTGAATCAAGAAGGAAATTTGGTCATTCCCGCAGAATGGGAGATGGCGGCTCCCTTTTCGGAAGGTTTGGGTTTAGTGCGAAAAGGGGGAAAATCAGGATATATTGATCCAACAGGTCAGGTGGTGATTGAACCGCAATTTGAATTGAGCGATCGCTTCTACAATGGCCGTGCTGCGGTGAAAGTGGGAGAAAAATATGGGTATATTGATACCACAGGGCACTGGGTAATTCCGCCGGAGTTAGAGCGAGGATATCGATTTTCTGAGGAGCGAGTCGTTATCTGGAGTAATGGGCGTTATGGGTATCTGGATAACCAGGGAAATGCGATCGTTGAACCCCAATTTGAGCAAGCCGATCGATTTTCAGATGGTTTAGCCGTGGTGAGATTGAACGGCGTTTATGGATGTATCGATCGCACGGGTAATCTAGTCTTGGAAACGCCCCATAGAATCCAAAAGTTTTCCGAAGGACTGGCAGCCATTGAAATGGGAGAGGCATGGGAGAAGAAATGGGGATATATCGATCAAACAGGAGATATTGCGATCGCCCCCCAATTTTACGGCTTAGAGGATGTTCGCGATCGACCCTATTCTCCCGTAGAACCATTTTCTGAAGGTTTAGCGATGGTGAGATTCGGGCCAAAATGTGGATTTATCGATCGAACCGGAACGTTTGTAATTCCCCCTCATTTTAGCGATGCTAGTTCCTTCTCCCATGGGTTAGCACGGGTGACGTTACAGGGAGAGTGGTATCAAGAAGGACGGGGGAATACGGGATCTGGAATGCCCGCCGAATATGTAATCCTGTTTAGAGGCGGAACTTGGGGATATCTCCAATTAAACAGTGCTGTATCTAAGGGATAATCTCAGTTACCACTCTGGTGCGATCGCCACTGCTTACAGTAATATTTTGATCTTGTAACTGACCAAAGGCTCTGGCTCCTTGCAGAAACAAGGGGGGATTGATTTGACGATAGGTCACATTTCCGGTTGCTTCAACCTGTTCTGTTCCAAAAGACCAGGTCACGCTTTCTGCCGATAGATCGGACTGATTTTTACCCCCGGTTACCCGGACATTTTCCGTTAAATAGGCAACTTTATTGCCTAAATCCACTGTACCGCGATCGCCCACTAAGATCAGATTTTCATCCAGATGCTCTAAAGTGATTGTTTGATTGGCTCCCACAGACTCAGATTTGAGATCCCAAGTCATGGAATCGCTTTTGGCTTCTAAGGCTGGATCGGCTGCCGTTAATGTGACTTGATTCATCAAAGTAACCGATTCATTCTCTAAGTCCACTAAACTTCCTCCAGCTAAGGCAGTGTGGCTGGGAGACGTTTCTGGAATTTCAGTTAATTTTTGTTCTTCGTCTTCATAGTGCTTCACTTCCAGGGGAACCGATCCCACCACTTTCCGATCTTTCATTAACCAGACTAAGTGTTCCGTGGTCATCCGTAACTGGGGAGTATGAGTAATTGCATCTACATTGCCGATCAATTCCATTTGCCGTAAGCGGCTATAGACATTGACTCGATCGGCTTTGGCTTCGACCTGGGGATGAGAGCCAGTCAACGTATCTTTAACCACCAGAACATCCGCCTGGGGTCGCCATTCCAGTTCATTCCCTTCTAACACGACTTCATCTTCAATGGCGATCGCCTTGATATCCTCTTTGAGTAAAATCAAATTGCCATCTTGGTGAACTTCTCCGCGCTTCGCTTCCACTCGATAGACCAATTTTCCGTCTTGATACAATTCCCCTGACGGTTCTTCTACGGTGGCAATTTGTCGATCTTCGCTATAGGTCGCTGACTTCGCATCCACTTTCCAAAGTAACTGACCTTTTTCGTCTCCTTGTTCTAGAGTAATATCTTTAAAGACCAGTTGGATATCATCAGATGATTCTGCATCCGATGCTGCTTGCACGAGCTGATCGGGTGTATTCGAGCCACCACAGCCAGATAAGGCGATCGCCAAAATTAAGGATAGCCCAGTTCCGATCCCTAGGTTAGATACGCCAACCTCAATGGGATTGCCAGTTTTCTTGCCCATGATCGATGACCTATGATTTCTGTACAGCGAAGATTATCGTTTTTCCTGTCGTTCATCCATCAGACTTAAGCTGGATAAGGGACGGTAGGAATAGGTGTTTTGCCGGGGGGTTTTCTGGATATCTTCCTTAATGCTCTCCAGATCGATATAGCGATCGGCCACATTAATTAAACTATCGCTAGTCATCGATCGCAAGCTCACCACCTCGACCCGTACCCCTCGATAGCTCACTGAATCCACGGCATACGCCAGATCTCCATCGCCACTGACCAATACCGCCGTATCGTAACATCCCACTAAAGCCATCATATCAACTGCAATTTCTACATCCAAATTCGCTTTTTTAGAGCCATCTGGCAGTTGCACCAAATCTTTGGCAATCACTCGATAGCCATTACGACGCATCCATAACAAAAATCCCTGCTGCTTCTCGTTAGTGCGATCGACACCCGTATAGAAAAATGACCGTAACAGTCGAGAACCATTGGTTAAGCGGCACAATAACTTAGTGTAATCAATTTCCATCCCCAGTTGCAGGGCAGCATAAAACAGATTAGAACCATCAATAAAAATGGCCACGGTTCCTCGATTAGAAAGCACTTGTTCTGGAGTACAGAGACCTTGATTTTGTTCCATCGATTCATACATCATTGTTATACCTCAGTTATTAAAATCTTATAGTTTTATGGTGGTTTGGAAGTGAAAGTAAAGCTCGTGATTATATCAAATTCACGCTTCAGTTAACTCTAAACGTTGGAAAACCGGTTTGGGGTTTCCTAGGGTTTGTTGAGCGGGTAAAATACCCCATTGGGCATGAGTGTCAAAGGGAATTTTCTTCTGAAGATCTACCGTCTGATTAAAATCGACACTAAAGCCCAATTGATTATAGATCGCGGTACTAATGTCAGGAATAATCGGTGAGAGGAGATAGGCAGCTAAACGAACAGATTCTAGCACCGAATAGAGAACTTCTGCGACTGCTTCTTTTTGCCCTTGTTTGTACAACGTCCAGGGTGCTTGCTCATCAATATATTTATTACTGCTTTGGACTAGACCCAGAATGGCTTCACAGGCTTGGGAATAAGCTAGCGCATTGTAACCAAGATCTACTTTTGACTTCAAGGATGTTCCCAGGGTTTTGAGAGGGTTATCATCCGGAATCCGATCGCCAGATATAGCGGGAACTTGACCCTGACAATATTTTCTCGTCATGCCTAGTGTCCGATTGAGTAGATTCCCTAAATCATTAGCCAAATCAGCATTGAGAACATTAATAAATCGGGTTTCATTAAAATCCCCATCCTTACCAAACTCAATCTCCTTGAGAAAATAGTAACGTACCGCATCAGCCCCATACCGATCCACCAACTCATAGGGATTTAAGGTATTGCCCAAGGTTTTCCCCATCTTCATGCCATCTTTCGTCAGAAAGCCATGCCCAAAAACCCGTCGAGGTAAGGGGAGACCCGCAGACATGAGCATCGCCGGCCAATAGACGGTATGGAAGCGGAGAATATCTTTACCAATTAAATGAGTTTGAATTGGCCACCACCGCCTTAGGGCATTCTCTAAACTGGGAGCATCTTCAGGATCGAGTAAGGCAGTAATATAGCCTAATAGGGCATCAAACCAGACATAAAGGGTATGGTCACTATCCGTAGGTACAGGAAATCCCCAATCGAGGTTAACCCGCGAGATAGAAAAATCTTGCAATCCTCGGGTCACAAAGCTTAAGACTTCATTACGACGACTTTCCGGTTGAATGAAGTCGGGATGCTCATTATAAAATACTTCTAACTGGTCTTGATATTTGGACAAACGGAAGAAATAGTTATTTTCATCTCGCCATTCTGTTTGTTTGTTCGGATGGATGGGACACCGGCGATCGTCGAGTAGGTCTCGTTCTTCTTTGAATTCTTCGCAGGAAACACAATACCATCCCTGTTGCACCCCTTGATAAATATCCCCATTCTCCCAAACTCGTTGGAAGAATTCTTGCACAATTTGATAATGTTGAGCTGCTGTTGTGCGACTAAAGCGATCGTACTGGATATTGAGCTTTTGCCAAAGCATTTTAAACCCTTGGACAATTTCATCACAATGGCTCTGGGGGGCTTTTCCGCGCTCGTCAGCAGTGCGTTGGATTTTTAAGCCATGTTCGTCTGTCCCCGTAATCATCAAGACTTCTTCTCCCCGAAGTCTCCAGTAGCGAGCTAAAACATCTGCGGCAATGGTAGTATAGGCGCTCCCAATATGGGGCAAGTCATTGACGTAGTATAGAGGGGTTGTAAGGGTAAAGGTCTTTTTTGTTGGATACTCAGAGTTCATGGAAGATTAAGATGACTTTTTTTAATGATCTGTTTTGTTGAATCAACCCGTCAGGTGATTTTATGGATTTTACTAAAGATTTTACTCAACCGATCAATAAAGGGAATTGATTATAATTGTAGCCTTAATCGCTCAGGTTGGTCTGGATGGCCAATTAATTCCAGATGAGACTAAGATAACAGACTGGAGAGGGCTAGAGAAAAGAGCAGCTTGTGGCTTCAAGCTTCAGGAGGAGCGGCTAATTAAGGGAAAAATAAGGGAATTCACAGGAAAAGTGCCTCATCTATGATTAGGATTAATTAATATTTCTTTAGGGATCAATGCATTTGTTGTTGATCTTGAATACCCAAGGCTATATTTTGATTTTTTCCTATGTCTAATGGTTCTCCTCATTTTCTCAAGTTCGGTGCGGTGCGTCCCGAAGCTGATTTATTGGTTTTCTTACCGGGTATGGATGGTTGGGGATCGCTGTTTGCTCGTCAGGCGCAAGAGTTGCAACCGAATTTTGAGGTGTGTGCTTTGAGAATTCCAGTGAACGATCGCCTCGATTGGGACGGATTGAGCGATCGCCTAATCCATTTGATTGAAGCTCAGTTAGCTTCTAGAGTCAACCGGCAGGTGTATTTATGCGGCGAGTCTTTCGGGGGCTGTTTGGCACTGAAAACGGTTCTCAAAGCACCCGAATTGATTTCTCATTTAATTTTGGTCAATCCCGCTTCTTCGTTCCATCGTCGTCCTTGGATGGCACTGGGGGAGTCCATTGTGCCTTGGATTCCGGATCGCATCTATAATGTTGGCAGTGTTGCTGTTTATTTTTTACTGGCTGCCCTGCCTCGGATCGCTCCCCAAGATCGTCAATCCCTTTGGTCTGCCCTTTGTAATGTGCCGGCTGATACCTCTGCTTGGCGGTTATCTTTACTGCGTCAATTTACGCTCGATGTCCAGGATCTTTACCAAATCGTGCAACCAACGCTCATTTTAGCCAGCGGGAGCGATCGCTTGTTACCTTCAGTCTCCGAATCTCGGTATTTACAACAACATCTAAAAAATGCTCAAATCATTGATTTACCCCATAGTGGTCATGCCTGCTTATTAGAAGAGTCCATCAGTCTCTTCAGTATAATCGCCGATCGTCAATGGATTAAATCACCTACTTTATCTAGTCCTTAATCAGGATCGGTAATTGTTGTAAAGGAACCGTTAAAGTTACGGTCGATCCCAATCCTTCCCCCATACTAAAGAAATCAATTTGACATCCCATGGACTCCATCAATCCTTGGGAAATTGTTAATCCAATGCCTGTACCTTCGTATCTGGACGTATTCGATCCATCAACTTTGTAAAATGCCTCAAATAGCTTGTTTTGCTTGTCTAAAGCGACACCAATACCGGTATCCGATATAATCAGCTTGACAAACCCAGGGTACTCGCGTCCTAGGACCGCATATTTTTGAGCGATCGCTTGTCCTCGAATCGTAATTTCCCCCTCATGGGTAAACTTAATGGCATTACCAACCAGATTTAACATCACTTGTAGCAATCCTTGATAATTGCCCACCACGATCGCCTCATCTCTAGTCGGAGGCGCAGAAATACTATACTCTAAACCTTTCTCCTCGGCTTTAGATCGGGTAAACTTCTCTACATCTTGCAACAGCTCATCCAGATGGATTGAACTTAGCTCAATCGTCATTTCGCCAGCTTGGAGCTTCGCTAAATCCAGAAAGTCCTCGATATGATTCAACAGTCGCAGCGCTGAGTTATGAGCTTCTTGAACAAACTCCATTTGGTCTTCGGGATCGTCAGCCATACCATCAAGGATAAGCTTTAGAAAACCAATCATGCCATTGAGCGGTGTTCTAAACTCATGGGAAACCTTATTCAGAAGTTGCTGTTTAAGTCGTGAGGTTTCTTCGCTTTGCGCTCGGGCTAATTCGAGTTCTTCGTAAAGGATAGCATTGGCGATCGCCGCCATCACTGTTAACATCTCTGGATTAGAGCAAGCCCCATGCCGATGGTCAGAACTTGAACTGACTTCCAATCCTTTATCTACCATCAAACCCTCTCCATGATTTTACTCCTTCACAATTACGGGCAACTGTCCCAAGGGAGCCGTAAACGTTACAGTTGAACCTAATCCTTCTCCCATACTAAAGAAATTCACTTCCCCCCCCATCGTTTCAATCAAACGCTGAGAAATGGCTAATCCTAATCCAGTTCCTCCATATTGACGGGTGCGAGACCCATCCACTTGAGAAAAATTTTGAAACAGTTGCTCTTGCTTCTCCAAAGGTACGCCAATTCCCGTATCTGCCACACTCACCTTGACGAACCCTGGATGCTCCCGATCCCCAACTTGGAATTTCTTCGCGATCACTTCTGCGGTAATGGTAATGCCCCCTTCATGAGTAAATTTAACGGCATTGCCGACTAAATTTAACAAGACTTGCAGCAGACGTTGATAATTGCCCGTAATCATTACTTCATCGCGGGTTGGGGTGCGGCTAATTTCATAACTTAACCCTTTTGTTTCCGCTTGAGGTCGGGTAAAGTTGTCCAGGTTCGTGAATAATTCATCCAAATTTACCGGACTGATATCGATCTGCATTTTTCCGGCTTCAATTCTGGCCAGATCCAACACATCATTAATCAAGTTTAAAAGATGCAAGGCAGACTTATGGGCTTCTTGAACCCATTCCATTTGCTCTTCGGGATCGTCAGCCATTCCATCCAGGATCAGCTTCAAAAACCCAATCATTCCATTGAGGGGGGTTCTCAGTTCATGGGAGGTATTGGCCAAAAATTCACTTTTCAGTCGAGAGGCTTCCTCAGCTTGTTCTCTGGCTAATTCTAGTTCTTGGTAGAGCGTAGCATGGGCGATCGCTGTTCCCACTTGATCGGCCAACTCCCTCACCAACTCTATCTCTTCGGCGGACCACAAATAGGCTCGATCTGGGTTGGATCTGACGGGAGGAGATAACAACAGTAACCCATTGGGGCGATCCTGATAGCAGGTGGCTACAGCTAATCGAGACCCTAAAGACTCTTTATCCTCTGATTCTACCCAGGCTAAGGGATCTAGGCTCGATAGGGCATCAATTAAGGGAGAATTATTTTCTAAGGGGAGCAAACTGCCGATTTGGGAAGGGTTCCCTTGATGGGTATAGTGGGCAACCACTTTGAGGTGTTCTGTCTCTAGGCACTTTTGGGCGATCACACAGCTTTCTAAGTTTAAAGCAATACCCAAGCCTTCCACCGTCTGATTGCAGATAGTTTCTAAATCTAGCGTCCGTCTAATTTTGCGGGTGATCCGAGTTAGAAGCGTCTGATAATGATCGCTGGTTTTGCGCTCTCCCTGCTGCGGTGGATCTGAGCTACTGGCAAAGGATTGAGACCCTACAGCACTCGAGAGGAGTCGCCCAAGAACCAACACTCGATTGGCTTTCAAGGGAGAGGTTAGCACTGGAGCGATCACCAGATCGAAGAGGAAGTAGCATTCTCCATACTGAAAGGGATAGCTAAAACGATCCGGTAATTTATTTTCCAATACTTGGCGCACTCGATCTAAATAGGCATCGATGGGGATGGGGTAGAGGGTATTTTCCATTAACTGCCCCACCAAGCTCTCAGGAGCTAAATCATAGCGTTCCCCTTGAGTCCACTGAAAGGCTAGATACTCACCAGAGGTATTATGGATAAAGCTTAATTCAGCACCTAACTCGGACAGACTTGGCGGTGTTAGGTCTCCCGTCTCTAGATGATTAGAAAGGCTGGTTTCGTTTAGGGTGGAAATGGATGCATGGGAGGAAGCATTCATGAGTTGGTGTCGGTGAATTGAACAGACATTTGACCTCTAACCTAGAGTAGCTTAGATTTTCTAGATTGAGGAATAACCGATTCAGCGCATCTGAGGGTTGACAATTTAAGGTTCTTAGAACCCATTGGGGATCTGATGGTCTAAGATCCCAGTGTACTCCCATTAATCCTGGTCGCCTTGGGTTTTAATCGTTCCATTCACCTCTGGGAGGTAGGGGGGGATTTTTGATCAGAGTACGGGTGAGTTCATCATCCCTTTGGTTTGAGCCTTTGAGCCATTGACGAATAGCTGTTTCAATAATTCTTGAAGGGTCGTTGGTTAAGTGCTGGATTTGTTCGAGTAATTCTGCGTCTAAGGCGATAGAAATTTCTACTTTGTCGAGCTTAGGTTCCGAAGAAAGGGTGGAATCATTCATGGGTTCAAGAACGTAGGGTTTATTTCAGTTTAACATGGTGCGATCGCCTGATGGATTGGTAATTGGGCATGCACCTCCTTAAACTCCCGTACTTACGTTAAACTAGATGAACCACCCGAGCCAATTCTACAGGCGGCTTGTTTACTCAAGTGAGTCTGAGGCTGGAGCGACTATTATTCACTAAACGTTTTACTTACATTAGGTTCAAATTCAACTTTATGACCGACGCTAAAGTCTCTCATATTCGTAATTTCTGTATTATTGCCCATATCGATCATGGGAAGTCTACCTTAGCCGATCGCCTCCTCCAGTCTACGGGAACGGTTGCCGATCGCGATATGAAGGAGCAGTTCCTCGATAGCATGGATCTCGAACGGGAGCGGGGGATTACGATTAAGCTCCAAGCTGCACGGATGAATTATCAGGCGGATAATGGGGAAGTTTATGTCCTTAATTTAATTGATACTCCAGGGCATGTTGATTTTTCGTATGAGGTTTCGCGATCGCTGATTGCCTGTGAGGGGGCACTGTTGGTGGTAGATGCCTCCCAGGGGGTAGAAGCGCAAACCTTGGCGAATGTCTATTTGGCCCTAGAACACGATCTGGAAATTATCCCCGTTCTGAATAAAATTGACTTGCCTGGGGCGGAACCCGATCGGGTCAAGGCAGAAATTGAAGAGGTAATTGGATTAGATTGTAGTGATGCCATTTTAGCTTCGGCGAAAGAAGGCATCGGTGTTCCCGATATTCTAGAAGCGATTGTTCAGGGAGTTCCTGCTCCTCAAGAAACCCTAAAAGAACCCCTACGGGCCCTGATTTTTGACAGTTATTATGATAGCTATCGGGGCGTAATCGTCTATTTTCGGGTGGTGGATGGTAAGGTTCGTAAAGGCGATCGCATCCGCTTGATGGCAACCGGTAAAGAATACGATATTGACGAGTTAGGCATTCTCTCTCCAACTCAAGTGCAAGTGGAAGAACTACATGCTGGAGAAGTGGGCTATTTAGCCGCATCCATTAAAGCGGTGGAAGATGCGCGGGTGGGCGATACCATTACCCTGAAAGCAGAACCAGCAGAAAATCCCTTACCGGGATATAAAGAAGCCAACCCCATGGTATTCTGCGGCATGTTTCCCACCGATGCCAACCAGTTCCCCGAATTACGGGAAGCTCTAGAGAGGCTCAAACTCAATGATGCTGCCCTTTCCTATGAGCCAGAAACCTCTAGCGCCATGGGCTTCGGTTTTCGCTGTGGGTTCTTGGGATTGTTACATATGGAAATTGTCCAAGAACGGTTAGAGCGGGAATATAATCTGGATTTGATTATTACAGCTCCTTCCGTGGTTTATCGGGTGGTTCTTAACTCGGAAGAAACCGTCGCCATTGATAATCCGAGTACCTTACCGGCTGCCAACGAACGACAAAGCATTGAAGAACCCTATGTAAAAGTCGATATTATTACCCCAGAAGCCTATGTGGGCACATTGATGGAATTGTGCCAAACTCGGCGGGGAATCTTCAAGGATATGAAGTATTTAACCCAAAGTCGCACTACCTTGATTTACGAGTTGCCCTTAGCGGAAGTGGTAACCGACTTCTTCGATCAGATGAAGACGCGATCGCGTGGTTATGCCAGTATGGAGTATCAGTTTATTGGCTATCGCTCCGATGATTTGGTGCGCTTAGATATCATGATCAACAACGATCCCGTCGATGCCCTAGCGATGATTGTCCATCGCGATAAAGCCTATTATGTGGGACGGGGATTAACGGAAAAATTGAAAGAATTGATCCCGCGTCATCAGTTCAAAGTTCCCATTCAAGCCGCTATTGGTTCGCGAATTATTGCCAGCGAACATATTCCTGCCTTGCGTAAGGATGTATTGGCTAAATGTTACGGCGGTGATATTTCCCGGAAGAAAAAGCTGTTGCAAAAACAAGCCAAGGGTAAAAAGCGAATGAAGTCCATTGGTACAGTCGATGTGCCTCAGTCGGCATTTATGGCGGTTTTGAAGTTGGATAATGGGTAATTGGTGAGATAGCCGAGAAGGAGTGAGTTAGGACCGTTAGGTTATGGTTTGAGACAATAGGTAATGTCCTAACTCCCCCTTTCTCGGCTCTATACTACATCAACAGACATTAATGATGGAGGATTCATTACCCCTGAAGCCACCGGGCAGCATCCTTGGCATGATAGGTGAGAATTAAATCGGCACCAGCACGTTTAAAGCTAGTTAGGGTTTCGAGTACCACTCGCCGTTCATCAATCCAGTCATTGAGAGCAGCGGCTTTAACCATAGAATATTCACCGGAAACATTGTAGGCGGCGACGGGGAGATTGGAGGCTTGTTTCACTTGCCAGATCACATCCATGTAGGCTAAAGCCGGTTTAACCATGAGCATATCCGCCCCTTCAGCCACATCCAGATCGATTTCCTTAATTGCTTCGCGACTATTAGCCGGGTCCATCTGATAGGTGCGGCGATCGCCAAATTGGGGGGCTGACTCAGCCGCATCTCGGAATGGCCCGTAATAGGCCGAAGCGTACTTAGCAGCATAGGACAAAATCGGGATCTCTTCAAACCCCTCTTCATCTAACGCTGCGCGAATCGCTTGTACAAACCCGTCCATCATCCCAGATGGGGCAATCACATCCGCTCCAGCTTTGGCTTGGGAAACGGCAGTTTTCTTCAATAACTCTAACGTGGGATCGTTCAACACCCGTCCCGTCAGATCTCCCACTTCCAAATAGCCACAATGACCATGGCTGGTATACTCGCATAAACAAGTATCTGCAATCACCACTAGCTCAGGCACGGCTTCTTTGACTGCCGTAGCTGCTTGCTGGATCATCCCACAATGATGCCAAGCACCCGTTGCTTCCATATCTTTGGTTTCGGGAATACCAAATAGGATAATCGCCGGAATGCCCAAATCATAAACTTCCTTCGCTTCGTCTACAATTTTGTCTACTGATAGCTGATATACGCCAGGCATCGATCGCACTTCCTTAGCGATTCCTTCACCCGGGATCGCAAACAACGGATAAATCAAATCATTGGTGGTTAAGACATTCTCTTGTACCATGCGGCGCAAGGTAGCAGAGTTACGGAGGCGACGAGGGCGATGAATGGGAAACATAATTGGGAGTTTACAAACAGTAATCTAAATAAATCGAGAGTATTTCAGCATTGTATAGCGATCGCCGATCCCCCTTTACATTTGAGTCCTTTTTCTCAATGTTTTGTAACGTTAGCGCGCCCTAACCTCAAGCAAAATAAAATCAAACCTTCCCCATTCCCCATTCTCTCTATGAAACCTTGGAATTTCACCCCTCCTCCCACCTCTGAATTAGGCGATCGCGAAGTCCCCCTACACGGAACCCACCTTCAAGGAAAACGTATTGCTCTGCTCATTACCGGCAGTATTGCCGCCCTCAAAGCCCCCCTATTAGCCAGGGAACTCAGGCGCGAAGGAGCAGAGGTTACCGCCTTTACCTCCACTGAAGCCCTGCGCTATACTACCCTCGACAGTCTAGAGTGGAGTACCACCCATCAAGTAATTACGAAACTGACGGCTGCTGCGGAACATCTTAGCGATGAAAATCCTTTTGATGCCTATGTCGTCGCTCCCGCCACCTACAATACCATTAATAAAATGCGCTATGGCATCGCTGATGGAGCGATCGTCTCTACCCTCGCTTCCGCCTTAGGAAAACTAGAACAGGGGCAAACCAAAATTCTGATTGTGCCCACTATGCACGGCAGTTTACACAATCGAATTTTAAGCGAATCCCTACAGCAATTACAGCACTGGGGTGTAGAGATTATGCCCCCTAAAGAAGCCTACGGCAAACACAATTTACCCGATCTGCGATCGATTGTAACCACAGTTTCGCGCTTAGTCAGTTCTTCTCCCTTAAAAGGTATTCCCATTTTAGTCACCGGCGGTCCTACTCCCGTTCCCATTGATAACATTCGCCGAATCACCAATCGCTTTCGCGGCACTTTAAGCCTTAAAATCACCGAAGAACTATATTTACGAGGGGCAGAAGTCCAGTTAATTCTAGGAACGGGGGGGGATACCCCACCTCCCTATTTCCCCTGTGAAATCGCTCAAACCTACGAACATTATGCCCAATTAGTTTTAGAGCACTTACAGCAATATCCCTATGTTTTTGGCATCTTTTCCGCCGCTGTTGCAGACTATCAACCCGAGCGCATTCTACCTGGTAAAACCCCCAGTGGCGGAGCTTTACACTCTCTGAAATTAGTCCCCACGGGCAAGGTTATTGAACGGGTAAGGACAGAATTTCCAGATCTATATATGGTAACCTTCAAGTATCAGGAAGACGTTACCCATAAAGAATTAATTGATATTGCTCAACAAAAACTAGCACAAGGATACAATGCAGTGGTGGCTAATCGCGGAGAAGAAACGGGAGCGCAAGGCGAACAAATTGCCTATTGGGTGTCGAAAAATCAAACAGCCGAGAAGATGATGGGCAAAGAAGGAATTGCCAAAGCGATCGCCAATCATCTAGAAGCCTGTTTCTCAACTACACCCCAAGTCTAAAAATCCTAAGTACAGGAGGTCACCATTCGCATTACTGATAATGGCATGGGGATGCCAGAAGAAGTGAGAGAACGCATCTTCGAGCAAGGATTTACAACGAAAGCAGTGGGTAAAGGGACAGGTTTGGGAATGGCGATCGCTAAATCAATCATCACCCAAAAACATGGCGGTAAGATTACCTGTACTTCTCAATTGAGTAAAGGTACTGGGTTGGAGATCTCCATACCCATCGGCAACTAGCTCGTCGATTCTAGATTGCATATCATAGCTAAAAGATAAGATGGCGATCACAGCTCAGTTGCGATCGCGATCGGGTATTGGAAGCCAATAAAATATCTACCATTACCATAAGAGAACATCAAAAAAGCTCCAACCTCATGACCCCAACACTTCCTGGCTATCAAA
>DDLS01000044.1 GCA_002340255.1 Cyanobacteria bacterium UBA2566 | reverse complement strand
AAATTTAAAAAAAAAATACTGGCGATCAAGTTTTTTACTGGTCTATTATAATCGTCTTAGTGCAACTATACCAGCGCCTCTTTTCAGATTTCATAGAGCTATAGTTCTTGCATACCTCCATTCTCTTTAGTTACTGCCAAGATAAACCAAGTCCCTCGGCTGGCTAATGCTCCTTTATTGACTCTTAAGTGTTGAGTTCTCAACCAACTTGGGATAAACTTTTGGGTAATGCAATCCGGTTTAAACCCAGCTTCAGTAGTCAACGCTGCCAGATCCTGCATTTTCATCGCGCTCCAATAGGGTTCATTGTTATTCGCTGTTTCCCAATCAAATAAGAAAGCTTGATAGGGAGTGAGATAGGAATAGGGAGGAGATTCTAGGTGAACCATCATACCACCGGGACGCAGGAGGCGATCGCACTCTTTCAACACGCGTCGAATGGCCGAAACCGGGATTTCGTGGAATAAAATGTGACTGACGATTAAATCAAAGGAACCATCCGCAAACGTCATGGACTCCGCATTCTGTTGATGGAAATGAACCCTGCGGTTTAAAGCTTCTGCTCGACCATGACCATAACGCAATAAGGGAGCGCTCAGATCTACCCCATGTACTTCTGCTTCTGGATAAGCCTCCACATAGGGTAGGGTACTGTGACCAACCGAACAGCCTAAATCAAGAATGTTCTGGGGTTGAAGCTGGGGATATTCCGATTTCAGATAGTGATGAATGAGGCTTTGTCCTAAGTCATCATTCAAGGAACCGAGCCATCCTAACCCATAAAGATAAACGCCATGGTCATAAATAGCGCCTGCGGTAACATCATCTTCTTGGTCTTCCGTATGATATCCCCCAGGCATACAGTGAATATCCACCTGGGTTTGATGGGAAGGCATGGTAAAGTTGGGGTCTAGAGTCAAAGAACCCAAGGAGGGATGTTTGGGTTTAGACCGCTCAATCAATTCTGGCAGTTGTCGCTCAACGCTCATACTGACCGACTGCCACAGCATTTCCTGATTCAGCCGTTTTAAGGCACCCATCCACTGATAGCGTGGTTGTTTTTTCATGAGGCGACGAATTTCCCAAGGCTGAGGATTGGGGTTCTGGGCGGTTAATTCTGGCTCTATTTCTTGCTCGTACAGGGTTTTGATGCTAGGAAAGATCTTGTGCTGCAAATAGCCTTTGAAGCTCATGACAAATTCTTGACGTGCCCTTTCATCATGGGTTGCTTTCGGTAAAACAGGATGTTGATATTCTGAAGTCATCATGGCTGTTGAGTTCCGCATTCGTGAATTAGAGTGGCTTGATTTTAGCGCAAATTTGTAGATCGAGGGAATCCAGAAAGGTTTAGATGGCGGTTCAACTCAAACTACGAAGCTAAGTCTCTCCATTCTCACCCAATAAGGCATCTAAATCTCGATATCCACTGACAATACGCACAATAAAAATACCCTCATCATGAGGATAGTACAATATAATGTAATCTGCTACCAAAAATCCTCTTAAATTCGGTCTAATCTTGTCATACCGCTTACCCATATTTGGAAAACCAGCAACTAATGTACATTTTTGCCGAATAGCATCAAAGAGATTGCTGGTATAGGAAGGATTATGTTGAGCAATATAATCACAAATTTCATTAAGGTCTCTGATGGCATCTTCTGAAAATTGATAAGTTGCCATTATCTCAATCCGAACTCATCTCGCAATCTGTCTTGTAATCGCTCAAAAACTAATTCTCCATCGGTTACATTCCCCTCCAAAATCTGCTGAGTTGCACTATCAATTTTTTGGCGTAATTCTTCTAGTTGACTATTGATTTCATTTTGCTCTTCAGCTAAAATAATCACCTCAACCCTTTGACCGGGTGCAAAGGGTAGATCGGATAAAACTAACTGTTCCGGATTGTCAATCGTTACATATTTCTTGTAAGCATTCATGATTTGAATATCCCGATCGTGGCACTACGATGATTGGCTGTTGAGTTGGACAGTCGTGAATCAGAGTGGCTTGATTTTAGCGTAAGATTCTTAATTACCCAGGTTTTGCCTAGAGTTGATCGAGTATTTTTTCTAAGGCAGGATAGTTGATTTTGGCGTTGTGACGGGCATCAACGGGGATTTTAGATACAATTTTGATTTCATCAATTTGGGCAAATTCCAGGGCTGATTTGAGCTGGGAGAATTGATGTTCATCAGCCGGGTGTAGGGGATTTAATTCTAAAATTAGCCAGCGTTGGTTGTGATACTTAACTAGGGCAGCGCGTTGGATCGCCGGGAATTGATGGGCGATCGCCTCTACACTTAAAGGATAGAGTATCCCTTTATCGTCCTCAATCTTGGCACGGGTGCGGCCGAGCAGCCATAAATTCCCCTCAGTGTCCAAATAACCCGCATCTCCAGTACGATGCCAAGGGGTATCCCCAACGCGAAATTTGGTTTCTAAATCCCCAACACCGTTGACATAACCGGGTAAAACATGGTCTCCACTGACCACAATTTCCCCGGCGGTTAGGGGCGGTAAGGTATACTCAGCAAAGGCTTCAGGAGTCAGGGGCGCAATGGGTGTTCCCCAGGAGTCGGGGATAATTTTGAGGTTGATTTCCGGTATAGGATAACCTGCGTATAGTCCACCAAGAGAGCAAGGAGTCGAAGTCCGGTTACTGAGCGAAGTCGAAG
>DDLS01000134.1 GCA_002340255.1 Cyanobacteria bacterium UBA2566 | reverse complement strand
TATGAAATCTATAGAAAACTCTAATTACTATCTAACCCATTTGACCTATTGCTTGCCCCTTACTTTTGGAGGGTGTTATGGTGGTTTTGTGTTGAATGTGTGTTGAGCGCTCCTTTAGGAAGAGGGGGCTACGGGTTCAAATACTGGAAACCAAAGGCTATTCTATAAATCGGGATGACAGGATTTGAACCTGCGACATCCTGCTCCCAAAGCAGGCGCGCTACCAAGCTGCGCTACATCCCGGATAAACCTGATTGTATTATAACCCATAAAAGTGAGGTTTGGCTAGAGTCAATGCAATTGGAAGATCTATTTTCCAGACTGCATTCATTGAGCCTAAGTTGAAAACCTAGTGTTCTTGCATTGCCTATTGCTATAGTGCCTATGGTCTCCCCTTCTTAGTTTGGATACCAAAACATCCCCTTAATGCCTTCTGGATCTTGGAGAAAACCCAGGCTGCGGTAAAATTCAACCACATGAGGATCGGCAAACAAGGTAATGTTACTAATATCTTCACTGCGGAGTTTCTTAATCGTATGTTTCATCAGGGCTTTGCCTAGACCTTTACCTTGGAAGGTTGGATGAACGACGACATCCCAGAGAGTCGCATTAAAGGCATGATCCGAGGTTGCCCTAGCAAAGCCAATCAAGCGACGATGGTTGCCTCGTAAGTCCCACATCGAAATGACCAGAAAGCTGTGTTCGATCGCTTTTTTGACTTTCCGCAAAGGACGGCGAGACCAGCCCACCGCATCACATAGCTCTTCGAGTTCATATAGGTCGATGTTCCGATTCGTGCTAAATACAATACGGGAGATTTTGCCCGAATCGCTCTTAATATCCAGCGTAGCAAAATCTTCCAGTGCTTTCGCTGGACTGGTTGTTATCGGAGTATCCGAGCTGCTAAACAAGCTTTTCCAAAAACCCATGCAGGTGTGATTGAAGTAGTCAAAGTTAAATAAACAATATTAGCTTAGTATATCTCCCATAATCTTTTCCTTCTATTATGGCTCAGGGTTTAAAATCCTCTACCTTAGAACTGCTCAAACGCTTTAACCGGGCGTTCCCCCAATTCTATGAACAGTTTGTCAGTTCTGACATCCAACTCCAAAACCTGAAGCTGGCCTATCAACTCTACAAAACCCAGAAAGCTGTGATTGAAGTACGCTCTGAGAGCGCCAAAAGCGCTCTCCATTTTGCTTATCGTAATCAGTCCTTCCTGTTGAGTGACATTTTTGGGGTTCTGGCTGCCTATGGATTAACGATTCATAGCCTCAGTCTCTATGGTCAAATTCATGCTCCGATGCTAGTGTTCATCAAGTTGGTGGTCTCTAGAGGAGGAAAGGCACTACTGGAGAAAACGGCGGAAAATGTCTGTCGAGCCATTCAGGAGGCCTTAGCGGGCCATTTTGAGGTGGAGGAAATGTTGGCCGTCGAGTTTAACCTAGATGCGGGGTTAGAACAGGTGGATACGGAGTTTTATGTCGATCCGGTGTTCCATCTACCTGCCTTACTAATTGAAGCGGATAATCAGCCAGGATTGTTTTATAAGGTTATGTATGCCATTTGGCAAGAGGATTTATTGGTCGTTAATGCCAATCTTTTGGTTTGGAGGGGACGCACTCGCCTAATTCTCTACTTGCTTGGGCCCA
This sequence comes from Cyanobacteria bacterium UBA2566, assembly GCA_002340255.1. Classification (GTDB taxonomy): domain Bacteria; phylum Cyanobacteriota; class Cyanobacteriia; order Cyanobacteriales; family Desertifilaceae; genus Roseofilum. The sequence continues at coordinate 14,211 of DDLS01000134.1, read as the reverse complement.
ATGAAAGCTTGATTCCGGAATATCTGGGTCAGAAGATTGCTGAAAGTGTGAAGCAGCGGTTATTGGGCGATCTCAATTAATAGGGAATAGGGAATAGCTAATGGGTCATCATTAAAATTTTCAATTGGATCGGAGTAGGACATGGTTCAAGATAGGATAGGAGTATGGCAAAAATCGATATCCTTGGCGTTTCCCATACTTATGAATTAACTGCACCTAAACCGGCAAATCCAACGTTGGTGTTTGTTCATGGCTGGTTGTTGAGTCGGGCCTATTGGTGGCCTTTGGTTGATCAACTGCGATCGCACTATCAATGTTTGGCCTATGATTTGCGTGGCTTTGGTGAATCGGATGCTAGACCTCGTTCACCCATACATGAGGGTGAGCTGATTTTGGGATATACTCCCAGCGATTATGCAAAGGATTTGGGTATTCTTCTGGATCAATTGGAGATTGAGAAGGCTTGGCTGATGGGCCATTCCCTGGGGGGTACGGTGTGCCTATGGGCAGCTTCTCAGTTGGGAGATCGCATTGAAGGGGTGATTTGCCTCAATTCTGGGGGCGGTATTTACTTAAAAGAGGAGTTTGAACGATTCCGCTCTGCTGGGGCCCAGTTGGTAAAAAGGCGGCCTCGGTGGTTGGCGGATATGCCTTTGCTCGATTGGCTCTTTACTCGCTCTCAGGTGTCCCAACCCCTATCGAGAGTTTGGGGAAAACAACGGTTAGTTGATTTTGTCAGTGCCCAATATGAAGCTGCATTAGGTGCTTTATTAGATTCGACTACAGAGGAGCAAGTTCACCGTTTACCTCAGTTGGTGGTTCATCTGCAACAGCCCGTTTATTTTATTGCGGGCGCTGAAGATAAGGTGATGGAACCTCGCTATGTGAGACATTTAGCCAGTTTTCATCAATTGTTTCGCTCCGGATCTGACAATGTGGTGGAAATTGCCAATTGTGGGCATTTTTCGATGCTGGAAGCGACCGATCGGGTAACGGAGCAGATCGATCGCTTGATTCAGACTGAGGAAGTCGGCGATCGCCTAGCGAGTTAAGGTTGAGGAGGATGGACTATTCCCCATTCCCTACCGAGTAGCGGTATAGAGCATTTGGAGTTTAGATAAGTCCATCCGCGATTGTACTCCTAAAGTTAAGGGAGAGCGATCGCCGACTTCCCAATGGGCAGCCGCTGCACACGCAATCATTGCCGCATTATCAGTACAATATTTCATCGGTGGAAATAGCACCTCTAGATTATGCTCCTCTCCAGCACTCTTGAGGAGTTGGCGTAATCCCCGGTTTGCTGCCACTCCTCCACCAATGGCGATCGTCGATAAATTATAGTCAAGAGCAGCTTTAACTGCCCGTTTCGTCAGTGCTTTAGCGACTGTTTCTTGGAAACTCGCCGCTAGGTCAGCAATGGGTAAATTAGGATCGGAAGCCTTGAGTTGATTCACCAGGCGCATCACCGCCGTTTTTAACCCACTGAAGCTACAGTCATAGGGATGATATCCTCCTTTGGGTAAGGAAATTCTGCCTTCTGGTAGGGAAAAAGCTTGCGGATTACCTGTTTTAGCCAATTGGTCAATAATGGGGCCTCCAGGATAGCCGAGTCCCAATAAACGGGCGACTTTATCAAAGGCTTCTCCAGCCGCATCATCGCGGGTTCTTCCCAGGGTCGTATACTGGCCGCATTCGTGAACCTGGATCAGGCTGGTGTGACCTCCAGAAACGAGCAGACAGAGGAAAGGGGGTTTTAAGTCGGGGTTGGTGAGATAGGAGGCGTAGATATGGCCTTCGAGGTGGTGAACGCCAATAAAGGGTTTGTTGTGCAGCAGGGCTAGGGTTTTAGCTGCCGTAAGGCCTACTAATAAGGCTCCGACTAAACCTGGGGCACAAGTGGCGGCGATCGCATCAATTTCTGACCAAGACAATTCAGCCTCTTCTAGGGCTGCGGCGATCGCCTCATTCACCGTTTCTAGATGACGGCGAGAGGCCACTTCTGGCACAACTCCCCCATACTGGCCATGCTCGGCCATCTGTGAAGCGACAAAATTACTCAGAACGTTACAATTTTTTACAATTGCTACAGAAGTTTCGTCACAACTTGTTTCAATAGCTAGAATCGTTGCCATTGCCTGCTACCTTGTTCTCAGGGAAAAAGCTATTTTGAACCCTCCATAGGAATTTAGGGTTCAGAATAGCCAATTTTAGAGACTTTTTGAAGCTTAATCTTTACTGAGTCTCTCAAGTCCAGTATGATTGGCTTTCATAGAGCCTTTGGTTTCTTTGTAACATAATTTTTGCACTTCGTAACAAAAGGAAACACTTCCATGCGACGATTGCTTGTTCTGGTTTTAATGTGTTGTTTGTGGCTGGGCTTTGTTCCCCCCGCTTCTGCGGATTTAGCAAACTTGGTTCCCTGTAGTGAATCTCCCGCTTTTCTGCAACGGGCTAAAGCAGCTAGAGCCACCACCGATGATCCCCAATCTGGGGCCAAACGATTTGAGCGCTATTCTGAAGCCCTCTGTGGTGACGATGGCCTTCCCCACCTGGTGGTTGATGGTCGTCTTGACCATGCTGGAGACTTCATTATCCCCAGCTTACTCTTTCTTTATATTGCCGGTTGGATTGGTTGGGTAGGTCGTGCTTACCTAATTGCTATCCGTGGCGAGAAAAATTCTGAAGAGAAAGAAGTGGTTATCGATGTTCCTCTAGCAATTAAATGCATGATCTCTGGCTTTGCTTGGCCTCTGGTCGCAGCCAAAGACATGATGAGCGGAGAAATGTTCGCCAACGATAACGAAATTACGGTTTCACCCCGTTAAGAATCGAGTTCTAAGTCTGTGTTTTGTTTTGGAGTCTTCACATGGAAGGTTTACTTAAGTATCTGTCCACAGCTCCAGTTTTGATTATGTTATTGCTAACAGTCACGGCTGGAATTTTAATCGAATTTAACCGTTTTTACCCCGACTTACTTTTTCATCCGATGTAAGACAGAGGGCATACTCACCTAGCAATTTGCTGTGTTGGGAAGGAAAAATTGAATTAAATGGTTACGCCTTTGGCATTACTCCAAAGGCGTTTTTTGATTAGCGATAATAGATAGGCAAAAGTCTATGTTTTGTACAAGGTATTGAGTATTCCACACTTATATAGCAGCAAAGGAGTTGGTTAGGACAGTTAGATGATGGTTTAAGGCAATAGGCAACAGGCACGAATCGCAATAGAAAATGTCCTAACTCTCCCTTTCTCTGCTATATAAGTGTGTGTAGCGCTTTAATTGTTGCTCAACCGGAGGTAAACGTTAAGATTATGGCTAAAAAGAGAAAAAAAATATGGGTTTACAGTCCTGCCAAGCTACCTAAGCCAAAAGTACCAGAAGCCGAAAAAAAACTTATTTTAGAGAAATGTAGTCAGTTCATTGAATCTGAACTTAAACCCAAATGCATCACCTCCGAGTCTAACAATCCTTTTTTCCGCCTTGTGGATATTTTTGGCAAATGGTATCGAAACTTTTTTCATTTTTATGCAGTTTACGATTCTCTCGACCCAGATAGCCCTAAACCCTCGTTTGAAAAACGATTTACTCGCCTAGAATATGTCGCACCGGATCGGTTTAACATTGCTTACATGAGACATAGTGTTTCGATAGAATCAGAACAACTGAGATTCTTCAACCCTATTAATAGAAAACTTCCTCCTGATGGTAAATTCATAATCGACCCAACCCAAGAAAATAGAAGTGTTTAAAGATAGCCAAAATAGCTCACTCGCTAGATTGAGTTTTTTGTTTACTCTTCCCATTCCCCCACCCAGAGTGCTTGGTGCTGTATTAATTCAGGCAAAGAGGAAAGAAATGCCCCACCGGGCCAGTTCCCTGACCGATATCTAAACTCCATTTCAGGGCTTCGGTAACGTAGTTTTTCGCTTGACGGACAGCATCTGAGATTGAGTGACCTGTGGCTAGATTAGCAGCGATCGCCGCCGAAAGGGTACATCCCGTTCCATGGGTATTAGAGGTATCGATACATTCGGTTTCCAGCACTGTGATTTCCCGATCGTCAAGTAGCACATCTACCCCCCGTAATTCTCCAGTCATTCCACCTCCTTTAATCAAAACTGCCTGCACTCCAGACTGCCACTTCAGGGTTTCGGCTGCTTCCTTCATGTTCTCTATAGAGCTGATTTCTACACCGGTTAGCAACTGGGCTTCATAGCGGTTTGGAGTGACCACAGTCGCTTGGGGGATCAGTTCCTGTTGCAAAGTTTCCACAGCTTGACGATCGATCAGCCGGTCACCACTGCGGGAAACCATGACTGGATCGACCACGAGGGGATGCAGATCCAGCGATCGCAGGCGATCGCTAACCGCCTGCATAATTTCAGCATTCAGTAACATCCCCGTCTTCACTGCCTGAACCCCCATATCCCCAACCACTGCCTCCAGTTGAGCCAGCACTGCTTCTGGAGACAAAGCATCCACCCGGTTAACGGCTAAGGTATTTTGGGCCGTGACACAGGTGAGAGCTGACGTACCATGGACACAGTGAAACGCCAAAGTGCGTAAATCAGCCTGAATACCTGCGCCTCCCCCACTATCCGATCCGGCGATCGTTAGTACAACCGGGATGTTAGAGTTCATCAACTTTCCCTTTTAGTTTCTCGGTGGACGGCGACGTTGAAGGAAATCAGGAATATCTAACCCTTTCGGTTGAGCTTGGGGATTCACAGGAGAGGAATCCGGAGGAGGAGCAGCAGCAGGGGCAGGAGTAGAGGTAAACGAGGATTGATAGACATTGGGATTGGGGCGCTGCTGTTGTACCGTGTTAGACGGCTGGGATTCTCCAGTAAAGCCAGTTGCAATCACCGTAATTCGGATTTCCCCTTGCAATCTCTCATCAATTACCGCTCCAAAAATAATATTGGCATTGGGATCAACTGCTTCGTAAATCACTTCAGCCGCCGCATTCACCTCAAATAAGGTTAGGTCACTACCGCCCGTAATATTAAGAACCACACCTTTCGCGCCATCAATGGAAGACTCGAGTAAAGGAGAGGAGATAGCGGAGATTGCCGCCTCTCTCGCTCTCGACTTCCCAGAGCCGCCACCAATACCCATCAGCGCCGATCCTGCATCCGCCATCACCGCTCTGACATCCGCAAAATCCACATTCACCAGCCCCGGAACTGTAATAATATCTGCAATTCCTTGTACCCCTTGACGCAGAATATCATCGGCTACCGTAAACGCTTCCTGCATCGGCATTTGTTCCGAAACCACCGACAACAACTTATCATTCGGGATAATAATCAAGGTATCCACCCGACTCTTAAGGGCTTCAATCCCCTGCTCCGCTTGACTCATCCGTCGCCGACCTTCAAACATAAAAGGGCGAGTCACCACACCCACGGTTAGTGCCCCGACCTCCTTGGCTACTTCTGCTACCACAGCCGAAGCACCTGTACCCGTACCGCCTCCCATTCCAGAGGTAATAAACACCAAATCCGAGCCTTCTAGAGCCGTCGCCAGTTCATCACGGGATTCTTCCGCGGCCTTTTGTCCGATCGCCGGATTTCCTCCTGCACCCAATCCACGGGTTAACTTTTGACCAATTTGCAGTCGATTCAGGGCGGCTGAACTGACCAACGCTTGAGCATCCGTATTAATTGACCAAAACTCAACCCCTGACACTTCATTAATGACCATGCGGTTGACCGCATTACCGCCGCCACCCCCGACACCAATCACTTTTATTTTGGCCACACTACTGGGGATAATATTTTGGTGTTGATCCTCATCACTTACCATCTGTTGATGCCCTTTAAAATTAGAAGACGAGACTCCAGCATTCTTAAACGGATTCCCTGAATCGACTGCCGTCGAAGCATTAGATTGACTATCGCGATTAGAGTTGAGGGGGACATTCCCCAGCATCTGATTGGGAGGTGTCATGGGCAGTTGCTTTACACAATAAATATCAATAAATGTATAGTATCAAGAGGGTTAAGGAATCACATCGCCACTTAGGTAGACATAAACTGCACCCAAGCGCTCTATCCCTCACCCATAACATTCTGCTGATGGGGGTTTTATCCCTTTCGTTGAACCTCAAGCCAGGGTCCTGGCTCATTCAGCATACCATGCGATCGTAGCTTGTCATCATTGGTTCAGACGCTCACATTCATGAACTGACCAGGGAAATGGGGAATCGCTACCAGAAGTTTATCAGAATTCTCCAGAAAAAACGTTAAGTCTTCACCTAAAATTTAGGGTTAAATGGAGTTGATGAAGATTTCATCTGAATTGAGGGAGCGTCTGGATTTCTCAGATCGATATAGTTCATTTGCCGAGGATCGAGCTGCTGAGGGAGCTGTCGCATTTGATCGAGAACTTTCAATTGCTTAGAGAATTGGGGGGTATAGACTCCCAGATGCACTTGTCCTAATTCCGTGGTGAGGATGAGATTTTTCGGATCTTCCCAGTTCAGCTCGCTAATTTGAACGGGAGATTCCTTGAGCGCGGCATAAGCTTGGGCCCAGTAGGACTGATAATGGACGAGCGGGCCGATAATTTTTAGGGTAGGCAGAGGAAAGGACGTTAACTCGGTATAGTTCTTCATCGGCATCCAGATTCCTTGTTCATCAATTAAGCCTACAGTTTGGCTTTGTCGAGACTTGATGGCGATCGCCACGGGAAACCGTTCACTGACTTCAATGGTTAATCTGAGGGGAAACAACTGCCGAGTCACCCGTGCTTGAGCGACCGGTCCTTTTGCTTTCAAGGTCTGGGCAATTTTATCCGGTTGGAGTCGAAAGACCAATTGGGGATACTGAATGGGTAAAATCTCTCGTAAGGCTTCTGTGGTTACTAATTCATTACCCGTAATCACCACTTGTTCCGGCTCGCGGATCGCCCAATTGGGCTGAGTCAGTAACCATCCTCCTCCATAGGCGATCGCCCCAACCGCCACCGTTTGCCAAAGGGTTTGCAGCACCTTCAACCGTTGTCTCTGGCGGAGTTGTTTGCGTCTTTCGATTAATTCCTGTTTAGAAATCGGTTGAATAATGGTCATTGCTTTAATCGGCAATAGGCAGTAGGGACTTAGGGCTTCAGAGATAGTTTATAAACTTCTGGGCCATTGGGATAAAGGGCTTTTCCCCTCGATTGAGAGAACGCTTAAATCTGTTTTGACTGCAACCACTCCTGATTCAAATAATTCCCCCATTCCTTGGCCAATTGTGCATCTGTGAAGGGGATTTTCACCGGTTCGGTGTTCCCTTTAACTTGTAAGGCTAAAAAAACAGTTTTTCCTTGGGGGGGTTCATCCCTAGACGCGACTTCACCATCAACCCAAAGTTGAAGGTCTTGTAGGTCATTCAGAACTAAAGTTTGGCAGTTGATTAGCCCGGAGGCTGTCGGTTGACCCCAAGTTAATTGGTCTCCTTTTTGCCCTAAGGCTGCATAAATATCATATTTAGAGCGTTCAAATCCTTTAGCCCAGTCTTCATAAACTTGTAATTTTTGATATTCTCGCCACCCAGCCCAGGTTAATCCAATAAATACAGTCAATAAAGGTAACCAGAGTAAACCTCGTTCCATAATCTTTCTCGTTTATCATTGGTTTCAGTTCAAAGGATTTTTGGGCGATTCCTCCGGAAAGCTTCGCTTTCATGTTGGCGACAGCCAAAACCCCCACAGGAAAAGAATCATTAAAGATCCGGTAAGATGGGCCCAAATCCCCAAGGGGATAAGTTATGGTTGTAAGAGCGCTCACCTAACTTCTACTGCTGGAGCTGTTAAGTACCACCCAATTATTGATGGTGTCAGCCATGAAAAAATTTCTACTCCTCTGCTTATTTATTTTTACATTAGGGTTTGCCCTATTCAAGGCTGAAGGATTGGCCACTCAAGGAAACTATCAATCTATTATCCTTGATTTTCGCGAAGAGCGAGCTAACCAAATCCCGGAATGGGTGCAAATCCTCACTCAAGACTATGGTACGGTTCCTCGGCTCAATAGTGAATTTTCTCTCCAGGATCATGTTTATGTGCTGGAGGGCGATCGCCTGTTGTTAGAGCAACTGCACCAGAGCGATCTTAAGGACTATACCGAAAGTATTGAACCCAATTATATTTATCAAGCGACTGAAATCCCCAACGATCCGGATTATGCTAAACAGTGGAATCTGCGAAGCATTAATATGGAATCCGCTTGGGATGATACGAAAGGCCATGGGATAACGGTGGCCGTGATTGATACCGGAATTACGAAAGTGCCGGATCTCAAGGAGACAAAATTTACTCAGGGCTATGACTTTGTAAACGATCGCATCGAAGCCAATGATGATGCCGGTCATGGGACCCATGTAGCGGGAACGATTGCCCAATCGACGAATAATGGATATGGAGTGGCTGGAATCGCCTATGAAGCCAAGTTAATGCCCCTGAAAGTATTAAGTGCAAGTGGTGGTGGGACGGTAGCTGATATTGCCGAAGCGATTAAGTTTGCAGCCGATCATGAGGCGGATGTGATTAACCTCAGTTTGGGGGGAGCAGGTGAAAGTAATTTGCTCAAAGAAGCGATCGATTATGCCTATGACAAAGGTGTAGTTGTCGTCGCAGCGGCCGGAAATTCTAATCAAAATGCCGCCAGTTATCCGGCTCGCTATCCCCATGCGATCGGGGTTTCTGCCCTCGATCCCTCTGGAGTCAAAGCTCCCTATTCTAACTTTGGGGCTGGGGTAGACCTGTCGGCTCCCGGAGGTTCGGAAGCGGGTAAAATTGTGCAAAATACCATCGATCCCCAAACTGGAAAACCGGTTTTTGAAGGTTATCAAGGAACTAGCATGGCTGCGCCCCATGTGGCCGGAGTTGCGGCTTTAATTAAGTCGGTAGGTGTAGAAGACCCCGAAGATGTGCTAAAAATCCTCAAAGAATCCTCTCGCAGTGTAGAAGAAGACCCCCTCAATCATTTTGGTGCAGGTCAATTGGATGCAGGTGCAGCGGTTAAACTAGCCGTAAAAGGTCAAATTACATTCAAAGACTTCTTCCGTTGGCTGCGCGATAATGGCTATCTGAATCCTCGCTTCTGGATCGATGGTGGTGCGATCGCCTTAATGCCGAAAATTGCCATGGTACTCGGTTCCTATCTCCTTGCTTGGCTCTTACGGAACTATTTCCCCTTTGCTTGGAGTGGTTCGTTAAGCATGGGTTTAGTTGCTGGAAGTACGGGCGTATTTTTCCTCAGAGGATTGTATCTCTTTGATATTCCCCAATGGCCGTTCCGGATGATGGGCAGTTCGATCGCTGAATGGGGCAATGTGATTAGCGGGAGTCCCTTACTTAACCCTATTTTCGCTAGTGTTTTGATTCCCCTAATCTTGGTGATTGGGCTGTTGGGACATCCCTCTGGAAAATGGCTGGCGATCGGGATAAGCTTAGGATTTGCCAGTTTCCTCGCCATCAGCGCCATTACTGACCCGGCAATGCTTTGGCTCGGATCGGGTTGGGTGGCTCAACTGTTCCTAGGGGTAAACGCACTGTTGTGTTTTGCCCTTGCTCGTTTAGCCATGACTGGAGAAGGAAAAACCGCATGAGTTTAACTGTCAATGGGGTGATTGAACATAAACCCATGGGCCCAGGAACTTGGGCCTTAGTCACGGATGGGACGACCTATGAACTCAAGGATGCTCCCGATGAAATCAAACAATCTGGACTTCAGGTTAAGGTTGAAGGCTCAATTCGTGAGGATGTCATGACCCTGGCGATGATTGGGCCGGTGTTAGAAGTTCATTCCTTTGAACTGTTGTAACCGTTGTCCTCCTGTCGGTAAAAATGTCTATTGGCGATCGCCATTTTGGGCGATCGCTTCATACAAAATGATCAAAAGACGCTTCTTTCTCCAACTCATGGCAACCCTATCTGGTTCTATTGCCGTGGGAAAAAATATGACCGGTTGTTCAGCAGTCAGTTCTCCAGTTTCCCCTACTCCTACCCCTTCTATGAGTTCCAATTCTTCTTTTTTCATGCCCGATGAAGGCGAACCTCATTTATGTACTTGGATGGCGTTTAGTGCCAGCCCAGATATCTGGGGACGGGAAGATTTTCGCTATGTGCAGGACGATCTAGCCAGAATTGCCAATGCGATCGCCCAATACGAGCCGGTGAAAATGTTAGTTCGAGAAGAAGATTATAAGATTGCTTTGGCTAAATGTGGCTCGGATGTGGAGTTAATCGTTACTGAATTAGACGACCTCTGGATGAGAGATACGGGCCCGGTTTTTGTCCTCGATGAAGAGGGTCAAAAAGCAGGAATTGATTTTAATTTTAATGGTTGGGGCAATAAACAATACCACGATCGTGATGCCCAAGTTGCAGAATTTGTTGCCGAACAAGCCGGAGTCCCCATCATCAACACAGAACTGGTGTTTGAAGGCGGAGGCATCGAAGTCGATGGTCAGGGCAATGCCATTGTGACGGAAAGTTGTATTATTAACGATAATCGCAATCCGGGCTGGAGTAAAGAGGATTGCGAAATGGAATTAAAAGCTTTATTGGGACTGCGTAAAATTATATGGCTTCCCGGTATTCGAGGGGCGGATATTACGGATGGGCATACGGATTTTTACGCTCGTTTTGCTCGTCCTGGAGTCGTGATTGCTGGGTACGACCCCAACCCAGACTCTCCCGACCATGAGGTAACCGAACGGCATTTAGAGATCCTCGAATCAGAAACAGATGCGGATGGAAATGAGCTAGAAGTTGTTGTTCTGGAAGCGCCAACAAAAATTAGAGGGGGATATGATTGGGATGACTTTGCGGCCGGATATATTAACTTTTACGTGGTCAATGGTGCGGTGATTATCCCTGAATTTGGCGATCGCCAAGCAGATCGCAATGCAAAGGAAACGTTGGAAGAGTTGTTTGGCGATCGTGATATCGTACAGCTCAACATCGATAATATTGCCGCCGGAGGCGGGGGAATTCACTGCACGACTCAGCAAGAACCCTTGGTTTAAGAAGCATATCTAAAGAGTTATTCTTCCATACGCTCTCTCAGATCAGATGGCAAGCTTGCGTCAGTGAAGTCAGCACGACTGAATTTAGCTCTATTTAATGATTGCTCCACTGAGGTTAGCTTCACTCAAATTGGCTTCACTGCAATTGGCTCTCCAGAGATTAGCACCCCAAAGATAGACTCCATTGAGGTTAGCCCCACTGAGGACGGCTCCACTAAGATTGGTGCCCCAAAGGTTAGCCCCACTGAGGTTAACACCACTGAGATTAGCTCCACTGAGATTGGCTTGTATCAATACCGAAAACGCCTATGAATTCATTCTATTTTTATGGTAAAGGTTTAGACACTAAAAAGATCGGGGGCATTTTAAATCCTCCCGACCTCTGGGTAATGGTTTAGAGGTTAATTGATTTACAGCAACTTCCGCACGTCGGAGACTTGGCCGGAGATTGCCGCAGCGACAACCATTGCGGGACTCATCAGTAAGGTGCGACCAGACGAAGACCCCTGACGACCTTTAAAGTTGCGGTTTGAGGAAGAGGCGCTCATTTGATCCCCTTGTAGTTTATCGGGGTTCATGGCTAAACACATAGAACATCCAGCGTTGCGCCATTCAAACCCGGCTTCGGTAAAGATTTTATCTAAGCCTTCTGCTTCGGCTTGTTGCTTGACGACTTCCGATCCAGGCACCACAAAGGCTTTGACTTGAGAGGCGACTTGATGACCTTGGGCAAATTTAGCGGCTTCTCGCAGGTCAGTGAGGCGACCATTGGTACAACTACCGATAAAGCAGACATCGATGGGGGTTCCGGCGATCTCCTTTCCGGGTTCGAGTTGCATATATTGATACGCTTCTTGGGCTAAGAAACGATCGCTATCGGGTAGACTTTCTGGAGTCGGAACCACTTCATCCACACCAATACCTTGACCGGGTGTAATTCCCCAAGTCACCGTAGGGGGAATCTCTTCAGCGTTGAACACCACCACATCATCATACTCAGCATCGGCATCCGATCGGATACTTTGCCACCATTGCACCGCTTTATCCCAGTTTTCTCCTTGGGGGGCAAACTCCCGTCCTTGCAGATAGTCAAACGTCACCCGATCGGGGTTTACATACCCACATCGTGCCCCTCCTTCAATCGACATATTGCAGATCGTCATCCGCTCTTCCATCGACATCTGTTCTAGGGTCGTTCCGGCATACTCATAGGCATAGCCTACGCCCCCTTTCACGCCCAATTTGCGGATAATGTGAAGGATCGCATCTTTGGCATAAACCCCCGGACGTAGGCTTCCATTGACTTCAATGCGGCGCACTTTGAGCTTCTCCAGAGCCAAGGTTTGGGAGGCTAGCACATCTCGCACTTGGCTGGTTCCAATCCCAAAGGAGATCGCCCCAAATGCTCCATGAGTTGAGGTATGGCTATCTCCACAGGCGATCGTCATGCCCGGTTGCGTCATCCCTTGTTCGGGGGCGATCACATGCACAATACCCTGGTTACCCGAACCCACATTATAGAAGCGAATCCCATGCTCTTGGACACTCGTTTCTAAGGCTTGCATCATCTCTTCTGCCAACGGATCTGCGAAGGGTCGAGCCTGGTTGTCTGTGGGCACGATATGATCGACCGTGGCAACGGTGCGATCGGGAAATAGTACCTGTAAATTTCTCTCCCGCAGCATGGCAAACGCTTGAGGACTGGTAACTTCATGGATGAGATGCAGTCCAATAAACAGTTGAGTTTGTCCAGAAGGAAGTGTACGAACCTTGTGGTTGTTCCAGACTTTATCAAATAGCGTGCCCTTGCTCATAGTCCATCGTAGCGCTAGGCGCTGGTAATCGGTAATGGGTAAACTGTTTTTTACCTTAGTTCACTGGCAGTTTATCATTTGATCCAGGGACTTGTATAGTCATTCACCTTAAGAAAAAGTAACGGAATCTAACTATTATGCGGATCATGTTAAAGTCCAAAATCCATCGGGCGACAGTGACTGAAGCTAATCTTAACTATATCGGCAGTATTACTATCGATCGCACTCTGATGGAGAAGGCTGATTTGTTGCCTGGAGAAAAGGTTTTAGTAGTCGATAATACCAATGGGAATCGTTTAGAAACCTATGTGATTGAAGGAGAACCGGACTCCGGTGCGATCTGCATCAATGGTGCTGCTGCACATTTGGTTCATCCTGGAGATATGATTACCTTGTTAGCCTTTGAAGTCACGGATGCAATTAAGTCTCCCATCAAGATTTTAGTGGATCAAAACAATACATTTGTAGAATTTCTATAGCGGTATGCGAGGTAATGGGTAATCCGTAATGAGTCATTAGCTATAGCTATCCCCTATTTTTTAAGAGGATTTGCGGATATTTCGATCGGGATACTCTTGGGGGGGAGTCTTGCGAACTACTTTTGGAGTCGATCCCTGTGGAATGTCTGGGGTGAGTTTGGGAAAGTTGGGAACTTGTAAAGAGGAATGCTGGAAGGGTTTGGCAGTAGGATTTACGTCAAAGGTAACGGGTTTTTGGGGTTGATTTGGAGGTGAAGTGAGTTCTGCGGAGGGGATAACTTCTGCTGGGTTTTGAGGCTCAAGAGGGGCTGTTTGAGGTGTAAATTGGTCTGGACTGGAGGGAGTGATGGGCTTGCGCTGAGAAACTTGGACTCGCAAGGGTTGGGGTTTTTCTAATAAGAGTGGGGTTCCGCGACGTTGGCGACGGTTGAGAGATGCTCGTTTATGGGCGTTGGGATTTTGCAGGCTTTTCCAGAGGACAAAGAGACCTCCCGATCCCAAGGCGATCGCTCCTAACCAGAGCCAGGATACAGTAGAGTTAACCTCTGGTTCCTCGATCTCTTCTATCGGTTCTGCTTCTTCTGTGACTTCTGCGATCGCCTCTTCGGGTTCGATCTCCCCAGGATTGAGTAGAATACTCAAAGCTTCATAACCGATACCGATCGCCAGCACGGCTAAAATGCTCCACACCAATAGGGTATGGTTTTGAAGGGGTTTCAGAATAAACTGGAGTCGGTTTGACCGTTGCTTTCCAGTAGAGCGATGAATGGATTTACGTGGATGAACCATAAATAGCTTCCCTGACTATACGTTGACCAGACCGACTCGCTTCGTGTCCGAAACTCATCTTACCCAATTTTGCGCAAATAGATCTGATGGGATGGGGGGATAGGGAGATG
>DDLS01000112.1 GCA_002340255.1 Cyanobacteria bacterium UBA2566 | reverse complement strand
TTGGGTTCGACTCGTTTGTTGACGGATGCTTTGGGAGGGGTAAGCGAGAGTTACAATTACGATGCTTATGGCAATTTAATTACAGGAAATGGTTCTGATAATCCCTATTTGTTTGCTGGAGAGCAGCGGGATAGTTTGACGGGGTTGGATTATCTCAGAGCGAGGTATTATGACCCTACTTTGGGACGCTTTATTTCGCGGGATGCTTATCAGGGTTCGTTGAATGACCCCATGAGTCAGCATAAGTATCAGTATGCTCATGCTAATCCGGTGGTTAATATCGATCCTAGTGGGTATGCCACCTTGACTCAAATAGCAGCAACTTTAGCTCTTCACAGTACCCTTGCTGGTTTAAGTTTTACCACGGGTGCTGCTGGTGCTGTTTTAGCTGGTGGAGGGAGTTTGGGTGATGCTTTAGCTCTTTATGACCAGTTTTTTGCTGGGATGTTAGATAGCTTAACGTTTGGAATCAGCACATTTGCTCGACGATTAGGACATGGAGAAGCAGCAACACGAAATCATAGAGGATTATTCTTCAATTTGGGTCGGCTTAGTGGATCGGTTGCTAGTATATGGATAGGCTCTTATGCCGCTCCTTTCAGAGGTTTCCAAGCAGCTCCTTGGTGGGCAAAAGCAGCTTTGGGTTACGATCTATTTGGTGCTGGTATTGGCATTGCTCAAAGCTCAGTTAATATTATGCAAGGAAAGGCAACTTGGTGGGACATTTTAGCATTTCTACCATTTTTATTCTGGGCGGGAGCCAGAGTAAAAAATTTGTTGATTCTTAGCGAAACAAGTGAATCTATTAGTAGAGCCAGTCAGTCTTCTGTAGCTTATCGTGTTCAAGGAGGAGTTCCTCCAAAAGCTAGCTGGGAAAGAGTACAAGTTGGAGCAGATGGAGTAATCGATATTATTCCAGAACCAGGAAAGACAAAACAAACAAAACTGTATATTACTTTTGACGATCCTAAACGCGCTCAAGTCTATTTACGAGACAATCGTCCCGGTGGACAAATTGTTTCTTTTGAAGTAGACTCAGATTTTGTTAACGAGGTTCGAGCTAATGCTGTTCCACAAAACCAGGTTCGTCACAATAGGGGCGCACCAGAAATTTCCGATCCATCGAGAACAACACCTTCTGTTAGACAAGAATTGGGTCTGGCAGCATATGAATCCACTGGATATGGGCTACCACCAAAGTGGATAGAAAAATTGGTCGAAGCTGCAAAACCTGGAACATTTAAAATTATCAAATGAGGGAAAAATGAACTTAGAAGCACTAGATCCGAGCGATCTACTTGGTGCAATTAGATATAAATCTGATTGGCGTTTTTTTCTGTGTACTATAGCTGAATGGATTTTAGACTATGCTAGTTACGATCCTGGTCACAATACATTTCAAAGCCAATTTGTATTTCGTAATAATTTGTTTACAATAAATGAAGAAAATTTTTCCGATTTTTTGGAGGCAATTCAAGAATATGAGCTTTGTTTATCGGATGTAGAAAATTTATTGAAATATGATGGTTCAAACAATTGGCCACTACGGATAGTTATAGATTTCGATGAAAAACTTTATGTCAATGGATTTCCAGAAATAGGAATTCATAAATATATACCTTCTAACTGGAGAGGATTAGAAGAATTACCGCTAAATTTTGTTCCAGATCATATTCGAGAGTTATGGAGCCAGTCTTGAATAGATTTAGGGGTAAACCTAGCTGTAGCGACCTGCAATCGAAATCGCTTTGACCTGCAATCAAGAGCTTTTTGAGACCACATTAAGGGTCAAACCTTCCGCTACGATATCCGAGCCATAGACCCGGATGGCGACAACTTAAGCTACCAGTTAAGCCAAGCTCCAGAAGGCATGACGATTGACCGGCAAGGTCATATACTTTGGGACGCTGGAGAAGGGACTTATGACTCCATTGAAGCTACAGTCACCGACGAATATGGCGCAACCGTGACGCAATCGATACCCCTACAGGTGAGTCGAGATGAGGAATTTCCCCAAGTTAATCTATTCCAAAGCTTTGACTTCGCCTATCCCAATCAAGAAGTCACCTTTGCCGTCCAAGGAAGCGATAATCTAGGCATCGCAGAGAAAGCCTTAACCATCAACGGTACTCCCATTCCTCTAGATGCTTGGGGAAGTGCCACCTGGACGTTTGCCGCTCCTGGAGTGTACCAGATTGCCGCCACGGTGGTGGATACTTCCGGACGCGAAACCACGGAGACCTTTGAGTTTACCGTATCTCCTCATCCGGGAGAAGAGGTGATTGACTTCGATTTAGACTTACCCGAGGGGACGATATCGGAAGCGATAGAAATTAAGGGTGAGATAGAAGCGAAGACTGTTGGGCAGAAGATAAAATCGTATCAGGTAGAAGTAGCGCCAGTCGGTAGCGATGACTTTGTTACCCTCTTCGAGAAAGAAGGAGAAGTCGAAGATGGAGTGCTGGGAATATTCGACCCCACCTTACTCGCTAATGGGGCTTATACCCTACGCTTAACTGCTATAGATACTCTCGGTGCAGGTTCCTTTTGGGAGACGGAAG
>DDLS01000128.1 GCA_002340255.1 Cyanobacteria bacterium UBA2566 | reverse complement strand
ATAGAGTCATCTCATTCTCCGTGTCCCCGTGTCCCCGTTTCTCCGTGTCTTCCTGACTCGAATCTTAAAATCATTCCCTTGAAAGATCCCCGTATCCCCCTATCCCCCGATTCCCCTATCATGGGTAAAGAGTGATCACCTTTGAGATATTAGAAACATGGGAAGCGAAACGATCGTATTATTATCGCGGCGTGAAATCGACAAAATGCGGAAAGCAGGAATCTTAGCCAGTCAGTTACTGGATCACTTAGCACCCATGGTGCAACCGGGAGTCAGTACCTTAGAGTTAAATGATGAAGCCGAGCGCTGGACTCGTGAAAATGGAGCCATTAGTGCGCCCTTGGGATATAACGGATTCCCCAAATCCATTTGTACCAGTGTAAATGAGGTGATTTGTCACGGTATCCCCAATGCTAAACAAAAACTCAAGGATGGCGACATTATCAATATCGATGTGACTCCGATTCTCGATGGCTATTATGGCGATACATCGCGGACATTTTTTGTGGGAACACCCTCTCCAGTTGCCAAAAAGTTAGTAGAAGTGACCTATGAATGTATGATGCGCGGGATTGCGGCGGTCAAACCAGGGGGGAGAATTGGAGATATTGGCGCAGCGATTCAAGAGTATGCAGAAGCCCATGGGTTTTCTGTCGTGCGCGATTTTGTCGGTCATGGGATTAATCGTGAATTTCATACGGCTCCCCAGGTTCCCCATTATGGGGTAAAGGGCAAGGGCAAACGCTTGCGTAAAGGTATGGTATTTACGATTGAGCCGATGATTAATGAAGGAACTTATGAAGCGCAGGTTTTAGATGATAATTGGACAGCCATCACGAAAGATGGCAAGCTCTCTGCCCAGTTTGAACATACGATCGCCGTTACCGACAGTGGAGTAGAAATCCTTACTTTACCGGAATCTAAAGACGAGTATAAAAGTGCTTAGGACGCTGGAGTAATCCCCATCTGTTCAGTCTGGGGATTCTTTGAGTCCGGTCATGGAGAATGTAGCGGAAACAGTCGAGTTGGGTACATTGCGAGTTATTCTCAATAAGCTTGTTTTTTTGCAAATCAGTAATTCTCGCCTTATAATTATGAATAACATCACTGTTATTGAGAATTTTTATGTCTCTCTATACTCCCACTTCCCTCAAAGCCGAACTCAATTCCAAAGGTTGGCGCTTAACTCCACAACGGGAAACGATTTTGCATGTTTTTCAGAATCTTCCTAGGGGAAACCATCTGAGCGCCGAAGAACTCCACGATCTCCTCAAACAGAGGGGTGAGAGGATTAGCCTATCGACTATTTACCGCACGGTGAAACTGATGGCTAGAATGGGGATTATTCGTGAACTAGAACTTGCTGAAGGTCACAAACATTACGAGTTAAATCATCCCTATCCCCATCACCATCATCACATTGTCTGCGTTCAGTGCAACCAAACCCTAGAATTTAAGAATGATACGATTCTCAAGCAAAGCTTAAAACAAGCCTCGAAAACCGGTGTACAGATGATTGATTGTCAACTCACCATTCATGCCATCTGTCCAGAAGCAATCCGTAAAGGCTGGCCAGCCATGTTACCCAGTAGTTGGTCTTGTTCGAGGGCGATCGCCTCTAGTAATAATAGTTTAGAAGAGAGCCTAGAACAGTTACATCAAGACGATCGAGAGTCTGAGTAAAACCAAATCTCATGTGTAATCAACTGCCCCCCGAATTTTGGCACGGCATTCAACAATTTAATCAACAAGAGTTTTATGCTTGTCACGATACCCTAGAAGCCATTTGGCTAGAAGCCTGTGAACCCGAACGCACGCTCTATCAAGGGATTTTGCAAATTGCTGTCGGTATTTATCATCTCAGTAATCAAAATTTGCGGGGGGCGATGATTTTACTTGGTGAAGGTATTAGCCGCTTAAGTCGCTATCAACCAGAATACGCCGGATTAGATATTCACCAACTGCTCCTGCAAAGCAAAACGTTACTCACTCAACTACAAGAAGATAGTCTTAATCAGACAGATCAGCTAGATATTACTCAATATTTTCAACTATTTCCCAAGATCGAGTTCAGCGATCGCACTCCTTAAACTTGACCCAGAAACCGTCATTCCCCCTTTTTTGTGGAAAGTGACAGAAGAGGAGAAATCCTGTCCTACTGACTTGCAACAAATCTCAAGTACTGCGATATACTGAATGGCTATTCTCTAAACTAAAGTTATTATGAAGCTATTTAATTAAGAAATAGTCTTAATTAAGATTTGCTTGCCCTCTCAGCTCTTGAAATCTCGTAACGATCGATTGCACTGTAAACCCTATAAAATGGACTATTTAGCAATTTTTTTCGGAGAATGTAACGATATGTGAATTTTATTCCAGAAAATCGCCTCTATCTCTATAATTCAATTTAGTGAAAATTATTCTCATCTGGAGAACGTCTTTTCCCTTAGTATTCTTGCATGAATAGAGGGTATCGAGTTCTCATTTGCGCTGTTGTTTGGATACTTGAGGAATGCAAATGGCCGTATCAATCTTCTGGAAGCCAGCCTTCCAAGCCTTGGGCTGGTCTCCAGGCGACAATCCTCAATCTGGGGCCCCCTTACTCGAAGGCAATGCTCGATTTATCGACTTTTCCGGGCGATTATTAGGAGCGCATGTTGCCCATGCGGGTCTAATCGTTCTCTGGGCAGGAGCAATGACTCTGTTTGAGCTGTCCCAGTTTGATCCCTCGCAACCGATGTTCGAGCAAAACCTGATCTTGCTGCCTCATCTAGCCACCCTCGGTTGGGGGATAGGAGATGGAGGACAAATCGTGGATCTCTATCCCTACTACCTGATTGGGATGCTGCACCTGATTAGCTCTGCTGTCCTGGGAGCGGGTGGAATTTACCACGCCGTTCTCGGGCCGGACACTTTGGATATCAAAGGATTTGGCTATGACTGGAAAGATGGCAACAAAATGACTACGATTCTCGGCATTCATCTCCTATTACTAGGAATGGGAGCGGCACTACTGGTGATGAAAGCCACTCGCTTTGGAGGCATCTACGATCCCCTAATTGAGCAAGTCCGCTTGGTGCAACCCAATCTCGATCCTGGACAAATCTTTGGTTATCTCGTGGGGATTAGTCCCGATGGCTGGACGATGACCGGAATGGCCAGCGTGAATAGCTTGGAAGATGTGATCGGAGGTCATGTCTGGGTCAGCATACTCTGCATTAGTGGGGGGATTTTTCACCTGGTTTCTAAACCCCTCGATTGGGCCAAGCAAAGGCTGGTGTGGTCAGCAGAAGCCTATTTATCTTACAGCTTAGGAGCGTTGGCGATCGCCGGTTTCAGCGTCGCTTGCTTTGTCACCGTCAACGACATTGCCTATCCCAGTGCCTTTTACGGCCCCGTTGGTGAATCCGGAATCCGAGCCGTCCTCTCAAGCGTCCATGCCGCCCTTGGATTTATCGCCCTGGTTGGTCATATCTGGCACGCCTATCGGGCCCGCATAGCAGAAAAAGGAGTACGGTTTAACACGTTCTTTGACTTCGTAGCCAAAGATGTCACCTTAATCGTACCTACAGGCTTACAAATACAACAATCTGAATAAGAGGAGTGTATCTTATGGCAGTTGCCACTGACACCATGCAAGCCATTCCCTGGCGAGCCGGGAATGCTCGTCTGGTCAACCTTTCTGGAAAACTATTGGGCGCTCATGTGGCCCACGCTGGACTGATTGTACTCTGGGCAGGGTCAATTACCCTCTTTGAAGTATCTGGGTATAAACCCGATCAATCTCTGTACGAACAAGGATTGATTGTTCTGCCCAACCTAGCGCGATTGGGTTGGGGAGTCGGAGAAGGAGGTCAAATCATTGATACCTATCCCTACTTCGTCATCGGGGTTTTGCATCTCATCAGCTCTGCGTTCCTGGGAGCTGGCGGAATATTCCACGCCCTCAAAGGGCCGAAGACTCTGGAACAAAACTTTCCCTTCTTCGGCTATCGCTGGGATGATGCCAACAAAATGACTACGATTCTTGGTATTCATCTGGTCTTACTCGGTATAGGCGCGTTTCTCCTTGTGGCCAAAGCCACGATCTTAGGAGGAATTTATGACCCTGTAGTACAAAATGTGCGCGTTGTCAGCAATCCTACCTTAGACCCCTCCGTGATTTTTGGTTATTTCTTTGGCACTCAAGGAAAATACTGGCTAGCCAGTGTGGACAACCTAGAAGATGTCATCGGTGGACATATTTGGATCGGTGCAATCTGCATTTTTGGTGGAATTTGGCACATCCAGACGACTCCGTTCTCTTGGGCAAAAAACCTCTTTGTTTGGTCAGGTGAGGGCTATCTTTCGTATAGCATCGGTGCGGTTAGCCTAATGGCCTTTATCGCCACCTTGTTTGTCTCCGTTAACTCCACGGTATTTCCCATAGAATTTTACGGCCCTACCTTATCGTTAACGTTCGATCGCTTCCCGGTCTTTACCAGCACGGATGGTGCATTAACGGTACGGGTTTGGCTCGCCAACGCTCACTTTTGGCTGGGCTTCTTCTTTCTACAAGGCCATCTCTTCCATGCCTTGCGAGCAGCAGGATACAGCTTTGTTGAAGGCCGTGTCATTACATCGACACGAGGGCAGGTAAGTTAATTATGACGAGTGCTAACTTAACTTCTGTAGCGTTTCCAGGAAGTTCTCCGGAAACCGACTACGTTAAAGATTCTGTTAATCCCTATTCCTGGTGGGCGGGTAACTTCCGCTTTGTCAATCTGTCGGGTAAGTTGCTGGGCGCTCATATTGCCCATGCAGGATTAATTGTCCTCTGGGCTGGGGCAATGACGTTGTTTGAACTTTCACGCCTCAATCCTGACTTGCCCATTTATAACCAAGGTCTGATCTTGCTGCCTCATCTGGCAACATTAGGGATTGGAGTGGGAGCTGAAGGACAAATTATTGATACCTTTCCCTATTTTTCCATTGGTGTGGTTCATTTAATCAGTTCTGCCATTCTGGGAGCCGGGGGAATCTATCATGCAGTCCTTGGGCCGGAAACCCTTGATGCAAAAGGGTTTGGCTATGACTGGGAAAATGGGGGCAAAATGACCAGTATTCTCGGCATTCACTTGGTGTTGCTGGGAATGGGGGCGCTGTTGCTGGTACTCAAGGCGACTGTAGTAGGAGGATTATACGATCCGGCGATCGCCGATGTTCGCTTGGTCACCGATCCCACACTCAACCCCCTAACCATTTTTGGCTATGTGGTGGGCATTACCCCCGATGGCTGGACACTGCAAGGTATGGCCGCAGTAAACACCCTAGAAGATGTGGTGGGCGGTCATGTTTGGATTGGTATCCTCTGTATTTTTGGTGGAATTTGGCATATTTATACCCAGCCCACTACTTGGGCTAAAGGGCTGTTTGTCTGGTCGGGTGAGGCTTATTTGTCTTACTCTCAAGCGGCTCTAGCTTACATGGGTTACTTCGCTGCCTACTTGGTTTGGGTGAATGAGACGGTCTATCCTTCCGTATTCTACGGGCCTGCTGAAACCTTAACGGTCGATGGCACCATCACTGTGCGAACTTGGTTAATGTTGTTTCATATCATTTTTGCCAGTCTGCTCTTAGCCGGTCATTTTTGGCATGCACTGAGGGCACGGGCGATCGCGGCTGGGTTTGTTTTCAGTAACATGAAGTTCAATCCAGAAGCCTTATTTGGGGATACTCAATTTAATCAGCCCCTATTTTCAGGGATCGTACAACCCTACGCAAACGACTTCCAACAAGGTAATCTCGCTACTCCCCTAAACAGCAGTCAGCTTAGTCTAACTTGGGTGAAAAATCTCCCCATTTATCGGAAAGGATTATCTCCCATTGCCCGAGGATTAGAAATTGGCATGGCCCACGGTTATTTACTTCTGGGCCCATTCCTGAAACTCGGGCCCTTGCGCGATACAGATTCCGCTCTTTTAGCTGGATTTGGCAGTGCCTCCGGTTTAGTACTGATTCTCAGTATTTGTCTGTTCTTATATGGATCGGCAATCTTCCAACCCGGACAAAAACCACGAGGAGTTCTACCGGACAACATCAAAGGCTACAAAGATTGGAGTTTATTCACTTCCGGCTTTCTAGTTGGGGGTTTGGGTGGCGTAATTTTTGCCAGTTTTATTTTGCTCGAAATCAGTCGAGCAGGACTGACCTAATTGCCAAAAATCCCCCTTCTTCAGGGGGATCGGTATCTCTTTTTGACAACTCAACGGACAAAAGTGTGACATGAACCTTCCCCTTTTAACTTATCCACTGTCGAGCCAAAATCAGCGAGTCAAAAACTATGAAATTCCTGGGGATGAACAACCGAGGATTTACAGCGCTGAAAACTTGCCCAAAGGAACAGAAATCGATGAAATTATTTGGGCCGGTTATCGACAGGTGTTTAATGAACAACAAATGATCGCGTTTAATCGCCAACCTGCTCTAGAATCACAATTCCGTCACGGCGAAATTACCGTGCGCGGCTTTATGCGCGGTTTGGCTCTGTCGGATTCGTTTCGGCGCTTGAATTACGACACCAATAATAATTATCGGTTTGTCGAAATGTGCATTCAACGCTTTTTAGGACGTGAAGTGTATAATCCCCAAGAAAAGCTGGCTTGGTCAATTGTTTTAGCCACCAAAGGGTTGCGCGGATTTATCGATCAGTTGCTTGATACTGAAGAATATGAAGAAAACTTCGGAGATGATATTGTCCCGTATCAACGGCGGCGGATTTTGCCCCAGCGATCGCAAGGTGACCTTCCGTTTGCACGAATGGCCCGTTATGATACCTATTATCTGAAACAACT
Source organism: Cyanobacteria bacterium UBA2566 (assembly GCA_002340255.1). Taxonomy (GTDB): domain Bacteria; phylum Cyanobacteriota; class Cyanobacteriia; order Cyanobacteriales; family Desertifilaceae; genus Roseofilum. Next base: position 26,372 of record DDLS01000128.1, on the reverse strand, counting down.
GCGAAGGTTGGGATTATTGCGAACTTTTGGCAATGGAGTCCAAGATCGCAGTGCCGCAGTTTACCGTCGGGTGTTATTGATTGTTCCTGCTCTTGCTGTAGTAATATTGATTACAACCGTGATCTTTATCGCTGCTCCTCAATAGGATCTGAGTTCTCCAGTTGTTTTATATAGATGGTTAATCGGGAAACCTTGAAAATTCAGGGTTTCCCTTCTTTCGATTCACTAACTCTTACAACCCTTGGTGCAACAAGATTTTCGGTACGATAGGTGTTCAAAGTCGCGACAGTCAACGGCCTCTTCTGTTAATGCTTTAGACGGGTGAACGGTGCATTTGAGATAATGACAGCCTGTAAAATAAACACAATAATTGCAAGGCACAGAATGCAGCCGTTTCATCTGAGGGATGGCTTTTCGGAAGGCTGCAACCACTGCGGAGCAGAATCCAATAAATAAGGCTGACAAAGCTAGAGGACATACTGATTCTATGGCGATCGATAAGGTCTGTGCCAGAGTCGTTTGGAGCATCTATCTATTTCCTCAATCTGTAATCAATTTCGTTGTTCACCCTCATCTGTGTCGTGAGGTTTAACAAGATCATTATTGCAAATTATTCTAAATAAGTCCAGAGCAATGACCATTAAAAATCCCCCCTCTGTATGAGAGGGAGGATCTTATCGATGTTGATTCGTATTGGCGATACGTACAGTAAGTTACAGCACTTAAGGGGCTAAAGCATTACCCCGGAGCAAGCTACCAATGGTTTTCGCAGTAATCTTCATTTGGATCAAGGGATTCGCGGGAACCACGGTTTTGTACAAGTAGCTGTCGAAGGTTAGCCGTTGTACGTCTTTGTCAGAACACATTTCTACAAAGGCTTCCCGGGTAGCATCGGTACGATAGAAAACCTGTTGCAGGATATCCAGTACCTTGTAGGTCAGGCCATATTTCTTATCCCAGCGTTTGATGTAAATCTTGAGATCGTCTTCCGTGGGAATGCGTTGACCGTTGTTAGAAAATTCGACGATCGCCTCGGCACACATGCGACCAGACTTAGCAGCAAAGTAGATGCCTTCTCCAGAAGACTTGGTTACGGTTCCTGCTGCATCACCCACGAGGGCAACCCGACCGCGTACTCGATGGGGACGGGGATGTTCGGGGATGGGGTGAGCTTCCACTTTGATAATTTCTCCACCAACCAAGCGCTTGGCTGCACGAGCGCGAATTCCGGCTTGCAGTTGTTTAATTTTGGCTTGGTTAACTTTCATGGTTCCCGTTCCGACAGCCACATGGTCGTATTTGGGGAATACCCAAGCGTAGAAGTCTGGCGATACATCGTCTCCGACATACATTTCTGCCAAGTCTTCATAATAGTTCATGAGATGATCGGGAATACGGATACGCTCTTGGAAGGCGATCGCGTAGTTATAGTCTCCTGCTTTGATAGCTTTAGCGACTTTGGAGTTCGCCCCATCTGCACCGACGACGACATCAACTTGGAGAGTTTTCGCCACTCCAACCGTGCCTCCCTGAGAATGGTCGCTATAGTGCAGGGTATAGGGATCTGTGCTATTGGTGGGAATTTCCAGTCTTTGGACAGTTCCGTTAATTAAAGTAGCGCCAAGTTCGGCTGCGCGATCGCGCATGAAGCCATCTAGCACTTCCCGGCGACACATGCCAATATATTCGTCGTCCCGCTCTATATTAATATCGACTTCTCTGTTAGACGGTGAGATCATTTTCATCTTTCTCACGCGCCGGTCAATAATCTGAGGGGGTAAGTCAAATTCACTTACCATACAGAGGGGAATGGCTCCACCGCAGGGTTTCGCGTTGTCTAGCTTACGCTCAAACAGATAAGTTTCAATCCCTGCCTTTGCTAGGGTCTCAGCAGTGCTTGAACCTGCTGGCCCCGATCCTACTACAGCAACCCTTATACCCAAAGGTTTTCTCCACAATCGTTACACAACACGGATCGAATCCTACCATTTCCTGGGGATTTTCTGGGCCAGTTGGGGCGTAATGTAACTAAACTGCAACAGAGTTTAACACAATGATACGAAACAGGTGAGGACACTGATGGTTAACATAAATCCATCGCTACATTAGCGCTTTGTACTGTCATTGATCTGTTCTCGATCCTTGAAAGAGAAGTTGCTAAAGGCGTTCTATAGCGTTTTTAAATGAAAAGCAGACAGGGTATAGGGGCGAACAGCCGTTTGCCCCTCTTGATACGATTGGTTTGGTGAATCGACAAGATATTGCCCTCTCTTGTGAGAGAGGCACTTTCCCTCCTCAATTCTGATTAAGACAATCCCACTAACGTTTCACTCAAGTCCCATAAACGTTTTGCCTTTTCCATATCACTTCCTTCGGCTGAAAGTTCTTGCGCGAACGCTTGGCGACCTTCTTTTTGCCGGTTTCCCCAACTCCAATGAACTCCAGATTGTTGATATTCTGGCTCTGCCATTACGTCGGCAACCCGTTCTCCAGCTAATTCTTGGGAAACATAGCCACCCGTAATATTCTTTTGAAATAGGGGGAAAATTGTACGGAATAGGGGATAATGATTGCGGAATAGAGGCGTATCCGCTACACATCCGGGATAGAGCGAATTGAACACAATTTGAGTCGATTCATAATAGCGGCGATGGAGTTCGCGGGTAATAAGCATATTACAAAGTTTACTATCTTTGTAGGCTTTACCTGACTTAAATTTCTTACCATCAATCATGGAAATTGGGGCTTTAAATCCTTGTTCTAATCCTTTCATATCTCCTAAATCGGGAGGGGCAGGAATGGGAATTTTACCTCCTAACTCTTTCGTATTTGCCGTCACTGTGCCCAGGATAATCAGGCGACGGTTGGAGAATTTAGACTGAATCAGATCGTCTAAGAGTAGGTTGCATAGAAGAAAATGACCCAGGTGGTTCGTCGCGACACTAACCTCATAACCATCTACCGATCGCTGGGGTTCTTTCAGCAACGGTAGATATACTGCCGCATTGCACAATAGTACATCTAGAGGCCGTTTACTTTCATGGAAGGTATTAACAAAGTTACGCACACTCTGTAAATCTGCTAGATCTAAAGGCATAACTGTATACGCATCCTTGGGAATCTCCAATTCCCTAGCCGCCGCTTCAGCCTTCTCTAGGTTACGGCAAGCCATGATAACATGCCAGTTATCCCGTTTAGCCATAGCCTTAGTTGCGTATAAGCCGACTCCAGAGGATGCGCCTGTGATGATTGCAGTTAAGTTACGTTTTTGTCCCATATGGTTAATTAAACTCGATTGACCCAAGTTATGTAAGATTTGGTCTAGATTTATTTAGCATATGGGGAAAAGGGGGCGATCGCAACCGCTCAAACGGGCAATTGGCAATTTCTCATCCTAGATTTTAGGATCAACATTTAAGCACGATCTTTTCCTAGAATATTTACTTTCCAGACAAAAATCACCTGAATTCGCATGTTGGTTATGTATTTTTTCCATGATCGACCTAAAGATAAAAAAATAGGTATGATAGTATTGGGTTATGTTTTTTTTGGATATAGCCCTGCTCTGATCCCGTTCTCAGAGATGCAGACCATTTAGTTAAAAGTCAATTAATCTCCTCTTAACATGAGCCAAATTCTTGATGCCTTATCTCAACTCCAGTCTCAGCGTTTAGTCTGTAGCTATAAAAACGGAACTGAATCGATTCAGATTGCCCGAATTACCAATATTCCCAACTGGTATTTTGAACGGGTGGTATTCCCCCAAGAATACCTATTATTTGAAGCTCCCCCTTCTGCACATCTGGAAATTTATCAAGGGCATGAGCCAGAAAATGTCAAGTTAGTGACTGAGATATTATGCGATCGCCTCTGCATCAGCGAACCTGAAGCTCTGGCCGTTTAAATCTACCCCTGAAAGCCCTATCATAAGGCTGAAGAAACTAAGGGCCCCCAATTTACGGATGCAAACGAATTCCCCATTATTCACCCCTGGCACATTAAGTGACCGAATTCGCCAACAAACTCAGTATGCTTTAAGTTGCGGGGCCCTACATCCCATTCTCACTGACTACGAAATCATCGAAGATCGGGGTATTCCCTTTCTTGTCAGAATTATTTCTAACCTAGCCCGCAAAGAAGCCCAAAAACGCAAGCAACAAGTCTCTTCAGAGACTAGCAAACCAGTTAATCCATTTTTGCCCTGCGATCGCGACCTCTTCGTTACCAATATCTCCCCCACCCACCACTGTCTGCTCAACAAATACAACGTCGTAGATCGCCATATCCTGATTGTCACCCGTGACTTTGAACCCCAGGACAATTGGCTTACCCTTGCCGATTTTCAAGCTTTGTGGTTCGCCCTAGCGGAAATTGACGGTCTCGGATTCTACAATGGTGGAACCGATGCGGGGGCAAGTCAACCCCACAAACACCTACAACTCGTTCCCCTTCCCCTGATTCCCCAAGGCATTGCCATTCCCATCGAGATGGTATTCGACTCCAAATCACCTCAGAGTAGTCCCTATCAAAGCCATCAACTGCCCTTTCCCCATGCGATTCGCTTTTTTGACCCTCAGATAATTAACAGTCCAGAAAACGCCGCTCAGGTGAGCCTTAACTGCTACTATCAGCTCCTGCGGCATGTGGGACGCTTAGAACAAGACAACCCAGGCATTCAACAAACCGGAGCCTATAATTTACTTATGACCCGCCGCTGGATGATGGTCATTCCCCGCTCCCAGGACTCTTGGCACTCTATTTCTGTCAATTCCCTAGGATTTGCTGGAGCTTTATTAGTCCGAGATGCTCAACAATTGGCACAATTAAAAGAAGTAGGATTAATAAATCTACTCCAGCAAGTTTCAGGATTCTAAAGTTAGAGGATAAAATCATGGAATTTATCAGTCCCAAAACCGATTTCGCCTTTAAGCGTATTTTTGGCTCCCAACAAAGTAAAGATATCCTGATTAGCTTCTTAAACGCTCTTATCTATGAAGGTCGCTCAGAAATTACTGACCTAGACATTATCGATCCTTCTAATCAAAGTGACATTAGAATCATCAAAGACAGCTATCTTGATGTCAAAGCCATCTTAAACAACGGCACCACGGTCCTGATCGAAATGCAATTATATAATACCCCTGCATTTAAAAAGCGAGTCTTATATAACTGTGCTAAAACCTATGGTAATCAACTCAGTGTTGCCCAAAGTTATACCCGACTGCAACCGGTAATTTCCCTAACGATTGTCGATTTTCCTCTGTTTCCAAAGGTTGACCCCATTATCACTCACTTTTGTTTAAAGGAAAAAAAATTATCATTTGACTATCCGGGCGAACAGATCGAACTGATATTTGTAGAGTTACAAAAATTTAATAAATCCCTGGACGAATTGGATACCTTGACCGACAAATGGATTTATTTTATGAAAGAAGCACCTAATTTACAGATGATTCCCAGTCGTCTAGAAGAAGTGCCAGAAATTGGCAAAGCTCTAGAAATTGCTAATCGAGCTAATTTAAGTCCAAAGGAAGCAGAAGAGTTACACCAAAATGAAATCTGGCTGCTAGACCAGCAAGGTTACGCGGTGCAAGCGAGAATAGATGGACTTGCACAGGGACGTGAAGAAGGACTTGCACAGGGACGTGAAGAAGGACGTGAAGAAGGACGTGAAGAAGGACGCGCAGAGGGAGAATTTTTGGGACAACTTAAATTAATATTGCGGTTACTTGAACAGCGTTTTGGAGAGCTGGAACAGAGTCTCAAAAAACAGATAGAAGAGTTATCTTCATCTGATTTAGAGTTACTCAGCGTTGCTATTTTTCAATTAGCTGCTCTGGAAGATTTATCCCATTGGTTAGCCGATCATTCTAATCGCAATCAGGCATAATTTAGAGATCGTCTTTGCCTTTGTTCTTTTCTATATCTGTGGAATAGGATGAAGAGTGTTCGGCTGCTCGCTGGGTTTGAGTCTCTCCTTGACCATAAATCAAACGTAAGGGAGTGAGGGAAGTAGATTCTTGTTTGGGTTCTCCTCGGCGACGTTCTGAGGTGCGCTCTTCTGCTGTGTTTTCAGCGATCACTTCATAGAGAATAGCCTGTTTATTTTTTTGAGAACCTTTACGCAAAACTCGCCCTAACCGTTGAATATATTCGCGCTTGGATGCAGTTCCGGATAAAATAATAGCAATGCGAGCATCGGGAACATCAACACCTTCGTTTAAAACGTGGGAAGCGACTAAAGTTTGATATTCTCCTTGACGGAAGCGGGTAAGCATATCATGGCGTTCTTTGACGGGAGTTTGGTGGGTAATAGCGGGAATAAGGAGAGTTTGGGAAATTTGATAAACAGTGGCATTATCAGCGGTAAAAATGAGGATTTTTTCGGGATAATGTTGATTGAGGAGGTCTTGAAGAACGCGGAGTTTACTATCAGTTGACAGGGCGATCGCCTTGGCCTCACGATGTGCTAACATCGCCCTACGGCCTTCTGGAGACCTGCAACTGGCGCGGACAAAGAGTTGCCAGCCTTTCACGGAACCCAGGAAAATGTTAGACGATCGCAGAAATTGATTCCTCTCTTCAATTAATACTTCATATCGCTGCTTTTCCTGTTGGGACAATTTCACCTTAATTTGCACCACCTCATGGTGGGCTAAAGCCTTACCCGATAACTCTTGCACCGTTTTCTGATACACCGTTTCCCCCAACAAGAAGGCTAAATCTTGATGTCGTCCGTCCGCTCGCTCTAACGTCGCAGTTAAGCCTAACCGATAGGGAGCGATCGCATATTCAGCAATCACGCGACTAAACTCAGTCGGTAAATGATGACACTCATCGCAGATGAGCAACCCATAGCGAGACCCCAACGCCTCCGCATGAATCGCCGCACTATCATAGGTTGCCACAAGGACAGGAGAGCGATCGCGCGATCCACCCCCCAATAACCCCACCTCCACATCTGGAAAAGCTGCCTTCAGATGGGCATACCATTGATGCATTAAATCTAACGTTGGAACAACAATCAATGTCGTTCGGGGCGTAATCTGCATGGCTAATTGAGCCAAATAGGTCTTTCCCGCAGCCGTCGGCAGAACCACCACCCCCTGACGTTGGGCATCCCGCCACGCTTGCAGAGCCTCCACCTGGTGGGGATAGGGAGTCATTTCTAAGGCAGGAATTAACTCTATGGGGTAAAATTCTTTTGCGCGATCGTCAAATACGGCCTTTTCCTCCCACAACGTTTCTATTAACCGGCGATAATGAATCCCCAAAATACGAAATTTTTCTACTCGATCGTCCCAAGTGGCATAATCAACCCAAGTTTTTCCCCTCGGTGGGGGATGCAAAATCAGCGTACCGCGATCGTAAGTTAATTTGGGGATACGAGTCATAGACCTTCATCGATTCAACCTTGACCATCCTGACTCATTATTGGTGTTAAAACAACGATAACTGTTGATCTGGATACAAAGCCAACCTAATAGTCACTTTTACATCGGATGCTACGGATTATTGTGGATTTACTCCTTCCAATGTTGCTCTTCTTTAGCTGAAGAATTAATGGAGTGCAAACCTCATAAGGGGTTGTTTTTTCAGAAAGGGCTATAGGCTCTATTCCTTATACAATCTGCTTTTTAGCCTTATTATCACCCCTTGATGAAAAATTCATATTTGGCCAAAAGTTGAAATAGATGATTAATTTCCCTCATTACAGCCCGCGATCGCCAAGGAAAGAATGAGGGTTTCATACCATTTCTCTTTAATCTTGCAACTAATCGATCCCTGAGAGACAAGGGGCTGGGCCCCCTTTTTCCGAAAGTGACAGAAGAGGGATAGATAATGCCAGTTTTCATAAAAATTTATTTTAAAGCATCTTTTTGGGGAATTAAGTTCAAAACTTTGTCATATTCAAAGTTTTGAAAACAAGTCGATATCGCCTCGGACAAAGCAGTATTCTCTTCAGCAATAGCCCGAACTACTTCAGCCATTTTCTGTTGGTTACCTGTGAGGGTAGCTTGGCGCAATTGCTGCTGCAATTCTGCTGAAAGCGCCTGAATATTTTCTGCTGTTAGTGCTTCAAGTATCGAAGGCTTATTTTCTATCAGGAAGACTGGCTCTTCATAAACATAACCCACACCTAAATGCTCTTCCATCACTTTGAATATTTGCTCTTCTCGAAAGGGTTTACGTAGGAAATCATCGCATCCTGCCGATAAAACGACTGCCCGTTCTTCTTCCAAAACGCTGGCTGTCAGGGCGATAATTGCCGTTGCTTGTCCTTGAGTGGTTGCTTTAATTTTTTGAGTGGCCTCAAACCCATCCATTACAGGCATTCGCATATCCATCCAAATCAGATGAGGTTGCCATTGTTCCCAAATTTCTATAGCTTCTTTGCCGTTACTGGCTTGTTGCAACTCGAAGCCTAAGGGATTGAGCAAATGGATTAAAAGCTGCCGATTGACAGACTTATCGTCAACAATCAGAATGCGATAGCGAGGTTGACCGGGTTCTAGGGCGATAATACGACGTTGAATATTTTTGCTTTCTATTTCACTCTCAGCAACCTCTTCTACTTTAAGCTCAAAGCTAAAAACGGTTCCGGCTCCCAATTTAGACTTAACGTGCATCTCCCCTCCCATCAGTTGTACAAATTTACGGCTGATGGACAGTCCTAAGCCCGTTCCTTCTTGGGCATATTTGCCACTTGCGGTTTGCGAGAACGCTTCAAAAAGCTGGTCAAGTTCTTCTGGGGCAATTCCCGGCCCGGTATCTTCAATTTCAAAATGTACTGTTATCCCTTGATTATTGGTGAGTGACTGGTGGGTTGGTCGGATACAAATCCCTCCTTCTGAAGTAAATTTCAGGGCATTGTTAATGAGATTAATCAGAATTTGCCGAAGTTTGACTTCATCGGTGCGAATATAGCGGGGAAGATTTTCGGCCCGTTCCAATAATAAGTACAAGCCTTTATCGGCTGCTTTGAGTTGGAACATATCGTGAATGTCGTCGAGAAGGCGATAGAGGTCAAAATTATTCTCGTTTAGAACGATACGCCCGGCTTCAATTTTGGAGAGATCGAGGACATTATTAATTAATGTCAGGAGATGTTCGCCACTGCGGTTAATAATGCTGACATTTTGTTGTTGTTCTGGGGGTAGGGTTTGAGAGCGAGTCATGATTTGCGTGAACCCGAGAATGGCGTTGAGGGGCGATCGCAACTCGTGACTCATGTTGGCGATAAATACACTTTTTGCTTCGTTCGCCACTTCTGCTTTTTCTTTCGCTTGCTCTAGTTCGGCAGTTCGTTGCTGTACTTTATGTTCGAGTTCTTCCTTGCTTTTTTCTAAAGCCGTGAAAAATTCCTGTAGTTGTTGTGCCATTCGATTAAAAGATTGAGCTAATATGGAAAATTCACTGATTTTGGATGGCTGAATCGTTTGGCTTAATTCACCATTCGCGATTGCTTCAGAAGCTCGACTGAGATTAAAAATAGGTTTGGCAATCCAACGGGATGTATAAACCCCCAATATTAAGGCTAATAAGACAGCGAGGGCAGACAGTATAATCGTCGTTTTAGTATTGGCATAAATTTTTGCCATGAAGTCTTTTTCTGGAATGACAATCGCCACTAGCCAATCTATTCCCCAAGAGTCTTTCCATACCGTAACGCTCATAAACTGCCGACCATCTTCTGTCTCAAATTCAAGCTGTCGATTATCTTGAATCGCATTGAAATTTCCGAATTTTTGTAATACGAATTTTGCCGACGCTGTAACTAAAGGCTCTTGGCTATCTATAATGTTCAATCGTTGAGGCTTCCCCTCCCTTAAGATAAAACCTTCTTCAGAAGTAGAGTTGGCCACAATTAATCCCTTACGATCGATAATGAAAATTTCAGCAGATGGACTAAGTTCAAGCTTTTTCAAGAAATCGCTAATATTAGATAAACGCTTTTCAATCGCAAGAACGCCAATAATATTTTGGTTTGAATCGCGAATCGGAAAACTAGCAGCAATACTGAGAGGATATGGATCAGTTTCCCATTGATAGATAGAAGTCCAAAGCGGTTTTTTATGCTGGATCGCTTCTGCATACCAAGCCTCTTTCTGAAATTGATTGATATAGTCTGGATCGGTTGCAAGCAGATTTTTTTGATTTCCTTGTCCGTCTGCTTCATAGATTTTAAAACGGCGATCGCTGCTCTGACTATCAATTTGGTTTATTGTAATTCTACCGTCGTCAAAATGCTCTCCAACTGAAATATGATCCTGGTTGATACTGCCAAACAAGAAAAAGCCTAATTCCCCGTCTCGCACTTCTCTCCTTTTCCAAAGATAGCGACCAATTTGTTTAAGATTGTTAGGATTGAGGATTCCCTGAGAAAAAGCATCGGCATTTTCTTGTACAATGATTTTAGATGTATTCAAGTATTCCTGGAGATGTTGTTCGATCCTTTCATTGGCTTCTGCTTGTAATTGAAGAGTTAGATGTTCAATTGCCTTTTGGCTATTATGGAAAGAGAGATAACCGATTACTCCCACAAGGGCCAACATTTGCAAAATGAAGGGAACTAGGAGAATAACTTGTAAAGAGATTTGATTAGAGTTTTCGTTTTTTTTGCCAAATATATTCATGACTCTATATTTTGAATTGGTGACCTAGAGATGTCCGACATTATTGGTTAAAGTCTGCTAATGAACTGGTAAAGAAATGGTAAACTCCGTACCTTTATCCAACTCTGACTGACAAGAGAGCACCCCACCGTGTTTTTCTTCGACAATCTGACGGGCGATCGCCATTCCCAACCCCGTACCTTTACCCACCGCTTTAGTTGTAAACCCTTGCTCGAAGATGCGCCGTTTCACCTCTTCTAGCATCCCCATGCCATTATCGGCAATGCGAATGATCACTTCCTCCATTGTTGCTGAGGTGATAATCTTAATCTGATTGGCAATCTCGTCGAAACTGCGCCCCTGGTTGCCCTCATCTAGGGCATCAATAGCATTGGCAATCAGATTCATAAACACTTGGTTGAGTTGTCCAGGAAAACATTGCACTTCCGGTAGCGCTCCATAGTCTTTTACGATTTTAATCGCTGGACGCTCCTCGTTGGCTTTGAGGCGATGTTTGAGAATTATCGGGTAAATTTTAGATGATTCTAATCTGTAATTGATGGCTTCTTATCTAAAGGGATTGCGATCGCAAACTCAGTCCCTTTGCCCAGTTCAGAGTTACAAGTAATCTTACCGCCATGTTTTTCTACTACGATTTGATAGGCGATCGCCATCCCTAACCCCGTTCCTTTACCCACAGATTTAGTCGTAAATCCTTGCTCGAAGATGCGTTCTCTCACTTCATCTGGCATCCCCATGCCATTATCGGCAATGCGAATGGTGACCTCTTCTGCTGTTGCTGAGGTAGCAATCTTAATCTGATTGGCAATCTCAATCTCGTCAAAACTGCGTCCCTGGTTACCCTCATCTAGGGCATCAATAGCATTGGCAATCAGATTCATAAACACTTGGTTGAGTTGTCCCGGAAAACACTGCACTTGTGGCAATTGTCCATAGTCTTTGACAATTTCAATCGCTGGATGCTCCTCGTTAGCTTTGAGGCGATGTTTAAGAATCAGCAAAGTGCTGTCGAGACCTTCATGCAAGTTAAACGGGACTTTATACTCCTTATCTGTGCGCGAAAAGGTTCGTAAAGAATTGCTGATGTGCCTGATGCGATCGGTTCCTTCCTGCATCGAGGAAATTAGTTGCGGTAAGTCCGAGCGCAGAAAGTCCAAATCTATTGCTTCTAGTTCTTCTTCTATTGCTTCACTTGGCTCTGGATATTCTTGCTGATAAAGGTCTATTAATCCCAACAAGTCTTGCACATAATCTCGTGCTGGGTCTATGTTTCCAGCAATAAATCCGACTGGATTATTAATTTCGTGGGCTACTCCTGCCATCAAATTGCCTAAAGCCGACATTTTCTCGCTTTGCACCAATTGCAGTTGGGTTTGTTGCAGGTCTTCAAGAGATTGTTCGAGCTTCTGGGCATAGTCTTGGGATTGTTGGTAGAGACGGGCATTTTCCAGAGAGATAGCGGCTTGGGAACAGAGCAGATTGAGCAGTTCCACGCGATCGCCCGTAAAAGCTCCCACCGCCAAATGGTTTTCCAGATACAGGATACCAACGAGTTTGCCTTGATTGAGGATGGGCGCGCACAGAAAACTAAGGGGTTGTCCTTGCAGCAAATAGGGGTCACCTGCAAACTGCGTATCCCGAGGAAAGTCGTTAACAATAATTGGTTGTTGGTTGCGTTTGACTTTATTAATAACACTTGTGGGAATAGAGCGATCATCCGTTGCGGGGTTTGAATGCAAATCAGAGCCTTCTTTTGAATATCGGGCTACAACCTGCCAACTTTCGGGTTGTCGCAGCAGCAGAATGCCGCTATCTGCTCCGGCATTTTCCATCACTGCTTTCATCAAAGCCGAGACCAGTTTGTCCAGGTTAATTTCGCTCGATAGCAATTGAGCCGCTTTCATCGCCGTTGCCCAATCGAGCATCGAACCGATCTTGCTGCTAGTCGTACCTGCCGTTTGCGTCAAAGTGTAAGTCGCGGTTTGACCGCTTGTAAACTGCAAGTGGGGCTGTTGCAGAATAGAGGAAAGCAGTTGGGGATATTTTGCTTCGAGTTGGTCGGTTTTGGCTTTGGCACCCCAGCGGGCGTAGCAGTAGTAGGCTTCCTGCATATGAAGGGCCGCATATTTTTCTTTACCCCAGTCTAGGCAGAATTTGGCAGTTAGTTCGTTGGCTAGGGCTTCTTCTTGGATGTAGCCATTTTCTCTCGCTCCAGCTATGGCCAAGTCGTAGAGTTCCATCGCTCTCAAGTGATCTCCTAAAAGCCGATACCGTTCTGCCTCGAGTAAATCAGATTTATGCTGGTAGTTCATGGGAGCATTTTCTGCCCAAGCTTTGAGACGCGTACTCCAATGTTCGCTGCATTCCCAATAGGTTTCTTTCTCTGCACCTTCTGCTAATTCCACTGATGCCAGATAAGTCAAACCTCCTAAAAAGGCAAAATTGGGTAAAAACAAATAGCCCCCAACCGCATCTAAATACGTCTGTGCTTCCGAAACCAAATATCTAGCTTCTGCCATATTTCCAAAGAGATAAGTCAGTTGCAATTTACTAAAATGATGAACGGATAATCCCACCAAACTATTGCTCTTTTTGAAACAGTCAATTGCTCCTTGTTCGTCATAAAACTCTCCTTGCAAAGAACAAGGATTTTCTACATTACTAATCAAGTTAAAAACGAGTTGTAAAATGCAAGCCGTATAAATCCCCGTACCTTCAAAGCGAATCGAGCGAGAAAATTCAATCGCTTTCTCTAGTTCTAATTTCAGAATATCGAGTTCCATCCCGGAACAATAAGCTAGGAGCAGTCGGTTAGTCAGGGCATAAGTTGCATACTCTAACTCTCCCACTTCTATTCCCTTTTGATAAGCTTCCCCTAGAGGGGATATGCCATCGCGAAAATGCGATCGCCAAAATGAGACATGAGCATAAAAGTTATTGCATACCAGAACATGACGGAGGGTATTATTTTGTTGCTCAATAATTTGCTGGGCGATTTTACCATATTCGTAAGCTTGACGAAACTTATCAATACCGGGATTGCATAAAACCAAAGCATAGTTGACGTAGGATACTGGTGTATCGAGAGCATTTCCATATTCTAATGAGAGTAGTATTCCCTGACAAGCAATGATAGGAAATAAACTCGGGCGACCAAAATAACTTAACGGAATCAAGCGCGATAAAATCCGCATCGCCGAGAGTATTTGTGGCTTCTTCATCTCAGAACGATTGAGTAATTCTTCTGAGGTAAATGGCTCTAGAGCGGCTTGAGTTCGCGCCAACCACGATCCAATTTCTGCTAGGTCGGGATTATCGGGAAAATCTATTTCGAGTAGCTTCAAGCATCGTAACCCCGTGTCAATGCCGTCAATAAATCGGTTCTGAACTGAATACGCCTGAAGTTGTGTTTCGTACACCTTAATCCGATCGAGGAGAGTGCGGGCGCGATCGATCGCGATTTGTCCCAACCGCTCCATGTTTTCAAAGTCACTCTTGAGATAGCTCGCTTCTGTTGCTTCTAAATGTAAGTTTAGCGTCAGTTCGTACTCCGCTTGCCAAGCATTATCTGCCAATAAACTGAGTCCAATGTTGAGGTACTCAAAGGCTGCCGTATTTGCGGTGCAAGACTTGGCTTTTTTCCCAGCGATTAAGTTTAATTCAGCCAGTTCATATCGTTGATTTTGTTGGTCAATAAACTCTATACTAAGATTCAAATGACGAACCATATCAAAGACATAGTTTTCCCGTTGAGATGGGTCGATAGTCTTGAGTAAGAGCTGACCAATATTGAAGTGAGTTCGTACTTTTTGATTTTCGGGAATCAAGGAATAGGCGGCTTGTTGAACGCGATCGTGCAAGAAGCGATAACTCACCTTTATACCCTCCGCTTTTTCTTCCTCTTTTTCCTCTCCTTGAAAAAACTTGTAGGCTTGGCTCTGAGGTAAAACCAACCCTTCTCGCAAGGCAGTCCACAAATCGGCAGCGGCTTCCTCCGATCGCTTTTCGCAGATAATCGCTAAGGTCTCTAAGTCGAATTGATTGCCTATGCAGGCGGCTAATTTGAGGATGTTTTGGGTGGCTTCCGGCAACTTATACAACCGTCCAGCTATAAATTCCACCACATCATCCGTGAGGGCGGCATCTTGCACTTTCACTAAATCGCATTCCCAATATCCCAAATTATCATTAAACGCAATCAACCCCTCTTCATGCAATCCTTGTAAAAATTGAGTGGTAAAGAAGGGATTCCCTTTCGTCTTTTGATAAATTAAATGGGTTAAAGGTGCAGCTAATTCCACCGTACAACTAAGAGTTTGTGCCACCAATTGATTGATATGACTGACTGACAAGGGCGCTAGAATAATGGTCGAAATTGTTGTTTTTTGCTTCTCTAATTCCCCTAAAGACAACATCAACGGATGAGCCGGAAACACTTCATTATCTCGATAGGCTCCCAACAGAAGCAAGTATCCTGTCCGACTTTTTCCCATCAACACTGTCAACAAATTTAACGATGCCGAGTCTGCCCATTGCAAGTCATCAAGAAATAGGGTTAAGGGATGCTCTTTGGTGGTGAAGACGGCGATCAATTTTTCAAACAGGAGGTTAAAGCGATTCTGGGCAGCACTGCCGGAGAGTTCAGGAACGGGAGGTTGTGTCCCGATAATGCGTTTGAGTTCGGGAATGACATCAATGAGGACTTGCCCGTTCTCTCCCACTGCTGCTAAAATCTTTTCTTTCCACTCTTGCAATTGTGCATCGCTTTCTCCGAGCAATTGCTCCATTAAGTCTCGAAAGGCGATCGCGAAAGCGGAGAAGGGGATATTGCGATTCAATTGGTCGAATTTCCCTTTGATGAAATAGCCCTGTTGTCGGACAATAGGTTTGTGAACTTCGTTGACGACGGCGGTTTTCCCGATGCCGGAAAATCCAGCTACCAGCAGGATTTCACAGTTGCCTGCTACGACTCTCTCAAAGGCTTCTAGTAGAGTTTGAACTTCTTGTTCTCGTCCGTAGAGTTTTTCGGGAATCAGGAAGCGATCGCAGCGATCGTGCTCTCCCAATTCAAATCGCTCTATCGTTCCTGTTTCTCGATATTGCCCAAGACACTTCTCTAGATCGTGTTTGAGTCCCAAGGCACTCTGATATCTCTGTTCGGCATTTTTGGCAATTAACCTTAAGACGATGTCTGAAACGACTGCGGGAATACGATCGCTTGCAAGGGGTTGGGGATTTTGGGCAATATGAGCGTGAATCAGTTCTAAAGGATCGTCGCTCGCAAACGGAACTGTTCCCGTTAATAGCTCGTACAATGTTATTCCCAGGGAATAAAAATCGCTGCGATAATCAATCCCTCGATTCATGCGTCCAGTTTGTTCCGGCGATAAATATGCTAAGGTTCCTTCTAAGGTATTGGCAGTTTGAATCGTTTGGCTTTCTTTGGGCAGTAGGGTTGAAATGCTAAAGTCGATTAATTTGACTTGTTGGGTTTCCGGGTGAATCAAGATATTGGCGGGTTTGATATCTTTATGAATAATCTGTTCTTGACTGAGATAGTGTAGGGCATCGGCGAGTTGCAGGGCGATCGCCAAAAATTCTTCCAGATTAAGGGTGAACTGCTGCCAATAATCACTCAAAGCTATGGCTCCAGAATCGGGCATAATCAGGGCATAGCCATTGCCGTAGCGCTCTAGAGCCAGAGGAGTGACGATATGGGCATGTTGCAGATGGCGGGCGATTGCATATTGGTTGCGAAATTGTACTAATTGGCTAAAGCTGGGATGGGGAGTCCGCAGGATTTTGATGATCGCTGAGGCGCGATCGCCAAGGCGGATACCCTGGTAAACGAGGGTGCGAGGGCCTTCGTAGAGACACTGTCCGAGTTGATAGCCAGGAAGAGTTGTCACTGCTTTAGTCTGATGAGAGATAACATATTTTACAACTATCTTATCCAATCTGTTGTGTACGTCAATGCGCTCTCTCTTAATGTACCGGCTTAATTCACCGGTATAGAAATGATAAATTCTGTACTCTTTCCGAGTTCCGATTGACAGGCGATCTGTCCGCCATGTTTTTCTACTACGATTTGATGGGCGATCGCCATTCCTAACCCCGTGCCTTTACCCACTGCTTTCGTCGTAAATCCTTGCTCAAATATCTGAGATTGGACAGATTCTGGCATCCCCATACCATTATCAATAACTTTGACGATAACATGACTCTTATCGTCAGCTAATTCGGTTTCAATGGTAATCTGATTCGTTTTTTTTTCGATCTCTGTAAAGGTTCGACCTTCATTGCTTTCTTCTAAAGCATCGATAGCATTAGCAAGCAGATTCATGAAGACTTGATTCAGTTGTCCAGGATAGCACTGAATGGGTACAATTGTACCGTATTTTTTAATGATTTCAATAGCAGGACGCTCGTCGTTGGCTTTGAGGCGATATTTTAAAATTAATAGGGTACTATCTATACCATCATGAAGATCGAATTCTGTTTTGCTGGCAGTGTCTGTGCGAGAAAACGTGCGCAAGGAAGTGCTGATATTATGAATACGATCGCATCCCGTTTCCATGGATGTCATGAGTTTAGGAAAATCTTCTACCACAAACTCCAAATCTAGATCTTTGATTTTTGTGGCAATATCTCCAGTGATATCGGTATTATTTTGATATAAAGAAAGTCCATCCAGCAAATCCTGCAAATATTCCCGAGCTGCACTAATATTTCCACTGATAAAACTCACTGGATTATTGATTTCGTGAGCAACTCCAGCAACTAAATTCCCCAAAGTCACCATTTTTTCATTTTGAACTAATTGCAATTGAGCATTTTTCAACTCCTGGAAGGCTTGCTGCGATTGCTGATACAGTCTGGCATTTTCTAGGGAAATTGCAGCTTGAGCGCAGAGCATATCTAAAACTTCGATCCGATCGCGATTAAAGGCATCGGCAGTACAGCTATTTTCCAAGTAAAGTATGCCGATAAATTTCCCTCGTTCCAAGAGCGGAAAACAGAGCAAACTTTGAGGAGGAGAATCCAGGAAATAGCGATCGGTAGCAAATTGACTTTGTGCGGTTTTCGCCTCTAAGAGAATAGTTTTTGCAGTCCGTCTGACGTAATTAATCAATCCTTCGGGTAAATCGGGATAGTTTTCTAGGGGAATCGATTGATGTAAGGAATCGATTTGCAGAGCGTTATTCGCATTGGAACGAATGGCGATCGCTTCTATCATCAAGTCAGTTTCATGGGTTAATAATAATGCACCTTTAGTTGCTCCCGCATTCTCGATGACAATATTCATTAGAGTCGAGAGCAAGCCATCTAATTCGATTTCCTGGGAGAGCGTACGTGAAGCTTTCATCAGAGTTGTTAAATCCAATAAATTTCCCGCTTCTGTGGTATTGTTAGAAACAGTTAGTTCATTAACTGTACTGATAGTTCCATTCGTAGTTAAACTGAGTTTGGGTTGGTTGAGAATAGGAGTAAGTAAGTACGGGTAGTCTTGTTCGAGAGCCTCGATTTTGGCTTTACTGCCCCAACGAGAATAGCAATAATAAGCTTCTTGCATATAGCTAGCAGAAACTTTTTCTTTATTCCAGTCGAGATAAAAAAGAGCTGCTCGTTCATTTGCGATCGCTTCTTCTGGCAAATATTTGTTTTCTTTTGCCCCAGCAATTGCTCGATCGTAGAAGTCCATAGCTTCGGCTTTATTCCCTAAAATGCGCTGCCGTTCTGCTTCGACTAAATCACATTTATGCTGGTAATTCATCGGTGCATGTTGCGCCCATTCACGTAATGTATTTTGCTGAGTTTCGACTAAAAGTAGAATATCTTGGTATAACGGTGATGCATCCGAACAGCTTGCTAGCAACGCTAAAGAATAATAAAAATTGTGAATAGCAATCGGCATCCAAGCGCCGACAGAGATGGCATATTTTTGGGCGAGTTCTGCCTTAGCAATAGCTTCAGTCCAGTTGCCAAAGTAGGACAATAACATGGTCTGGGCTAAATATAGATTAAAGAGAGACCAACCCAACTGGGATTCTTGCCAATTTTGCTCTACAGTGTCCTCATCTAAATACTCTCCATCGAGACGTGTAATCTGTGTTGATTGTCCCAGTAAATTAGCGATCAGTTGCCGCCAAATGCTGATATTATTGGCAGCATAGTCATTTTTAATTTTTTGCATTAATTCAATATAGAGGGATTGTTGTTGACTGACTGCTGGAAGTTCTCCCCCAGTTAAAAAGAGATAAGCGCAATAATTTTCGAGGCAATAACCGGCATAGACAAAATCGCCAACATCTAATCCATTTTGACTGCCTTCTAATAAATACGATAAACTGTCTCTGACGTGTTGCTTCCAAGGGATGATAAAGGTATAAACCATATTATAAATACTGCATTTCTCGACGCGAGCTTGTTGTTGAAAGCGTTCTAATAAGGCGATCGCTAATTGACCGGATTGATATCCGCGATCGATCGCGCTAGAGTGGGTACAGAGAAGAGCGCCATACCAACTATAGGTAAAGGCAGCTAAGGCAGAATAACCATTATCCTGACAAAGCAGAACTTGGATGCTAACAATGTCAAACAAGAGATCGGGGCGAGAAATTAAAGCGGCTGAAGTAATGGCAGTCAAAATCCGCATTTTAGCTAAATAATACGGATCTGTTGCTTTTAATAAGTCAGGAACTGTATCAATGGCAGGTAAGGCGATTGCATTCTTGTCGCTATGGGTAATATCATCCAAAGACATCCCCATCATCGCCAAAGCATCTAAGCCCATATCAATGGCTTGTGCTGTCTGCCGACTGGTAATATAAATTTGAATTTTAGTCTCGTAAACTTCGATCGCATCGAGTTGATCCTGGACTTGTTGCAGAACGATCTCGCCTAACGTTTCAGATTCGCTAATATTGCCACTTAAGTATCCACTCTGCATCGCTTCGCAGTGCAAATTTAGGGTTAATTGATGGAGACTATCCCAAGGATGGGCGGGGAGTAAGTCAATTCCTTGTTTTAAGTACTTAAATGCCGAGCCATAAGCTGTAGCATGTTTTGCTTTCTGTCCGGCGATTAAGTTTAAGCGAGCTAGTTCGTTTTTTTGCGATTCTTGGGTGATTAACTCGATCCCCAAATTGAGATGACCGACGATATCAAAAATCGATTCTTCTCTCTCGGAACTTGAAAGTTTGTCGAGTAAAATATAGCCGATATCGTAATGAGTCAATGATTGGTGTTCGGGAGGAATCAGAGAATAAGCTGCTTGTTGAACGCGATCGTGTAAGAAGCGATAATTGACGGTAACTGTATCGGATTTTTCTGTACCATTTTTCCAGTCTTGGAAAAACTTGTAAGCGTCGCTCTGCGGTAAAATCAATCCTTCTCGCAAAGCTCCCCACAAAGCTGCTGCCACCTCTTCAAAAGCTGTTTTGCAAATGATACTTAAGGTCTCTAGATCGAACCGATTGCCAATACAAGCTGCTAATTTCAAGACATTTTGGCTCTCTTTTGGCAACTTGTACAATCGCCGAGCCATAAATTCAACGACATCCTCAGTTAGAGCTGCATCTTGTACCTTGACTAAATCGCATTGCCAATATCCAATATTTCGATCAAATTCAATTAATGCATCCTCATATAATCCTTTTAAAAATTGAGTAGTAAAGAAAGGATTTCCTTTTGTATTTTGATAGATTAAATGAGTTAGCGGAGCAGCTAACTCTATCGAGCAACTGAGCGTTTCTGCAACTAATTGGTTAATGTGGGGAATTGATAAAGGAGTTAGCGTAATGGTCGAAATTGTTGTCTGTTGTTTCTGTAACTCGGACAAAGTTAACATCAAGGGATGAGCCGGGAAGATCTCATTATCTCGATAGGCTCCCAAGAGGAGTAAATATCCCGTTTGGCGGTCTACCATCAAGACTTTGAGTAAATTTAATGAGGCAGAGTCTGCCCATTGCAAGTCATCGAGAAATAGGGTTAAAGGATGTTCTTTGGTGGTGAAGACGGCGATAAATTTTTCTAAGAGGAGGTTAAAGCGATTTTGGGCAGCACTACCGGAGAGTTCGGGAACTGGAGGCTGCGCTCCAATAATGCGCTCGAGTTCGGGAATGACATCAATGAGAACTCGGCCATTTTCACCGATCGCTGCCAGGATTTTCAGTTTCCAGTGAGCTAATGCAGAATCGGATTCTCTCAGTAATCGTCCCATAAAATCTCGGAAGGCTTGGACAAAGGCAGAGAACGGAATATTGCGGTTGAATTGGTCAAATTTGCCTTTGATAAAATAGCCACGCTGTTTGACAATGGGTTTATGTACTTCATTAATAACGGCGGTTTTACCAATGCCAGAAAATCCGGCAACTAGCATTATTTCGCTTTCGCCGGTAGCGACACGATGGAAAGATTCGAGTAGGGTTTCAACTTCGTGTTCTCGTCCGTAAAGTTTTTCGGGGATCAGGAAGCGATCGCACAAATCCCGTTCTCCTAAAGTAAATGCTGCGATCTTTCCTGTTTTTTTATATTCTTTTAGACATTTTTTCAGGTCGTATTTGAGTCCCAAGGCACTCTGATAGCGATCTTCGGCATTTTTCGCCATTAATTTTAAGATGATGTCGGAAAGGGGTTCGGGACACAATTGTCCTCCCAAACAGACCCAGGTGCTAATCGGTTCCGGATTTTGGGCGATATGAGCGTGAATTAATTCTAAAGGATCGTTACTGTTAAAGGGTAGATTTCCGATCAGGAATTCGTATAAGGTTACGCCCAGAGAATAGAAGTCGCTGCGATAATCAATACCTCGATTCATGCGTCCGGTTTGCTCTGGAGATAAATACGCTAAGGTTCCTTCTAAACTGTTAGGCGTTTGAATGGTTTGGGTTTCTTTTGGTAATAAGCTGGAAATACTGAAATCGATTAATTTAATTTGTTTGCTTTGCGGGCAAATCAGGATATTGGCTGGTTTGATATCTTTGTGAATAATCTGTTCTTGACTGAGATAGTGTAGGGCATCGGCGAGTTGTAGGGAAATTGCCAAGAACTCTTCTAAACTGGGAGTGAATTGGTGCCAATAATCGTGCAGCGCTATGGCTCCGGAATCGGGCATAATGAGAGCGTAGCCATTGCAGTAGCTCTCTAGAGCCAGAGGAGTGACGATATTGGCATGTTTCAGATGGCGGGCGATCGCATATTGATTGCGAAATTGCACTAATTGGTTAAAACTCGGATGGGGAGTCCGCAGAATTTTGACGATCGTTGAAGCGCCATCGCCAAGACGCATACCCTGATAAACGAGGGTGCGAGGGCCTTCGTAAAGACACTGTCCGAGTTGATAGCCGGGAAGAGTGGTCACTGCTTTGGTATGATAAGAGATCATAAATACTATGCTTATCCTATCAAATCAATTCGATAACTGAGTGCGATCGCGATCGCTCTTAATTTACGGGCACAGAAATGATAAATTCGGTACCTTGACCGAGTTCCGATCGACAGGAGATCGCTCCACCATGTTTTTCAACAACAATTTGATGGGCAATCGCCATGCCTAACCCCGTCCCTTTGCCCACTGCTTTAGTTGTAAATCCTTGCTCGAAGATGCGTTTTTTTACTTCTTCTGGCATCCCCGTACCATTATCGACAATTGCGATCGTCACAGTCTGTCGATCCGCACTCAATTGAGTCTCAATTGTAATCCGATTGGGGTCTTGTTCTATCTGTTCAAATGTTTTACCCTGATTGCATTCTTCTAAAGCATCGATTCCATTCGCTAACAGATTCATAAACACTTGATTGATTTGCCCTGGATAGCATTTGACTTGCGGGATTTTGCCGTAATTTGTGATAATTTCCATAGCTGGACGTTTTTGATTCGCTTTGAGGCGATATTTTAAAATCAGCAGGGTACTATCAATGCCATCATGCAAATTAAACTCTGTTTTTGTATCTGTATCCTTGCGGGAAAACGTTCGCAAAGATGTGCTGATATTACCGATGCGATCGCAGCCAATTTGCATGGATGCAATCAGTTTGGGAAAATCTTCGGCAATAAATTCAGGAGCGAGGTCTTCAATCGCTTCAGCTATGGATGGGGGAATCGATGCATTGTCTTGATAGAGCGTGAGGATTTCCAGTAAATCTTGCAAATGTTCTTGTGCAGCGTTAATATTCCCCCCAATAAAGCTGACGGGATTGTTAATTTCGTGGGCAATTCCAGCCACGAGACTTCCCAAGGTGGCCATTTTTTCATTTTGCACCAATTGAAGTTGGGTCTGCTGCAAGTCCGTTAGCACTTGTTGCAAATTGTTAGCTATTTGTTGCGATCGCCGATACAAGCGAGCATTTTCCAGGGAAATCGCCGCTTGGGAGCAGAGTAGTTGGAGGATGTCCATGCGATCGTTGGTAAACGCGCCCGCACAATGGTTGTTTTCTAGGTAAAGAATGCCTCGCAGTTGAGCGCGATTCTCTTTCAGAGACGCTGCGCGAACGACTAAAGGAAGACAGAGAATCGATTGGGGTTGATAGTGTTGGATGTAAGTATCTCGAGCCAGAGCCACTTCTTGGCTGGCATTTTCTAACAGTAAGGGGTGTTGGCTGCGCTTGACTTTATTGACAATACTTAAAGGAACGGCGTTGCTGATTTCAACAGGGAGGGGTTTAATGGCGATCGTCTCCTCTCCAACTGCACGAGCGACTAGCATCAAGACTCCTTCTTGAAAGATCATTAAGGCGACGGTTTCGGCACCGGCATTTTCCCGTACCACCTGCATTAAATTAGCGATCGCGCTCTCTAAATCGATGTCCTCAGAGAGGGTGCGACAGGCTTTCATCAAGGTGGCAAAATCCAAGAAGGCTGAGGTTTCCGTCGTGGTTTTGGAAATCGTTCCTGCTGTTAAGGTTTTCAGGGAAGTTGTCGGTATTAAGCTAGGGGTTGGCAGTTCAAGAATGGGTTTGAGAAGGGCTGAATAGCGTCGTTCTAAATCTTCAACTTTGGCTTTGGCTCCCCAACAGGAGTAACAATAGTAGGCATCTTGCATGTAGTCTGCGGCTAATTTTTCTTTGCCCCAGTCGAGGTAGAATTTCGCTGCCAGTTCCTTGGCTAAGGCTTCTTCCTGAATGTACCCGTTTGCTTTGGCTCCAGAAATGGCGCGATCGTAATTTTCAATCGCTTCAGCTTTCTGACCCAGAATTCGATTGCGTTCTGCTTCTACGAGATAGAATTTATGTAGATAATTCATGGGCGCATTATCGGCCCAATATTTCATCTTAGTTTGATGACTTTCAATTTGCTCGAGAAGATGATTTTGTTCGCTTTTGCTGTTGGTCTTGGTAACCGAAATGATTTTAACCAGAGCATCATAGAAATAGAACAAAACCGTACAGAGCATAGCCACCACACCATCTAGATATTTTTCAGCACCGGCAGCACTTTCTACAGCACCTTCGTAATCTTGAAAGAGATAACAAAGGCTGAGTTTGGCAACATACAGAAAAGCCAGGGTCGTTCGATTATTTGCGTCCTCATGCAACGGCACCATCTCGGTTTCATTGTAAGCCTCTCCAATCAGAGCACAAGGATTATCGGAGCGACCCAATAAATTCAGGATCGTCTGACGCGAAAGATGAATCTGATGCAGTACGTGTTCTTGTTTCAGTTGAGCGATCGCCTCGCTATAGGCGAAAAACTCTCCTTCGAGACTCTCTAATTCTTGGCCGATAAACATGGAGTTAAAGCAATAGAACGATGCCGAATATCCGGCAAATTCTAAATCCCCTGTTTCTAAGCCCACTTGATACCCTTTACGGAGTAAATATCGGTTGCCATCGATCGATTCTCGCCAAGGCTTAATCAAGTGACCGACAAGGGGTAACACCCGAGCGGCAGTCCCCTTGACGTTTAATTTATCGATCAGACCTAATGCCAGTTCCCCAAACTGAGAGCCTAACTCAATGTCGTTCGCTACACCGCAAAGAATGAAGCCGTACATGGTATATCCAAAACCCGAGGCAGAGGTATTGCCGAATTCGATGGATAGATGCACCATCTTCATGACAATTAACGGGAAGAGTGCGGGAAAGGCAAAGTAGGCAGGGGGAGCAACACTCGATAAGATGCGGATGGCTGCTAATTGATACGGATCTTCCATCTCCGGTAAGTTTAAAAAGTCGGTAACCGACCGATCGCCGATCGTCGATCGCGTCTCTACCAATGCTCGTTCAAAGTCATCTCGATCGGGTTGTTCGGGTAATTGAATGCGATCGTCAATGAGGTTCAGTACCATCAGTGAAATTCGGATCGCTTCTAGGAGTTTGACCCGAGCAATATTGCTTTGAATTTGGGTGATATAGACATCAATTTTATCGAGCAATGTTTTTGCCTTTTTCAAGACTTCGGCGGACAATTGCTCCATCTGTTCAAAGTCAGCATTCAAATAGGCAGCCTCGGCAGATTCTTGATACAGTGCTAAGGTCAGTTCGTAAGCCCAATTCCACCTCTGCGCTCCCAATAACTCTCGACCGACGGAAAAATATTTAACGGCGGCAGCATAAGCTGTGGAAGTTTTAGCTTTTCGCCCCGCGCTCAGATTCAAACGGGCTAATTCTTCTTTCTCCGTCCACTCCCTGATAAATAGCGTCCCGAAATTGAGTTGATTGACAATTGCAAAAATTTTCTTTTCTTTGGTCTCGGACGAAAGATTTTGCATCAGCAGTTGTCCGATATGGTAGTGAGTCGTTTGTTTTTGCGCTTCTGGAATCAGAGAATAGGCAGCCTGTTGGACGCGATCGTGTAAGAAACGATAACCCACCGATACGACATCCTTGGGTTGATCGTCTACCCCATGACCGTGAAAAAACTTATAGGCTTCATTGGTCGGCAGAATCAGTCCTTCTTGAAGGGCACGCCAGAGATTCGCGGCGACCTCTTCCTCTTGCTCTTCGCAGATGGTTGCTAAGGTCTCCAGATCGAACTGATTGCCGATACAGGCGGCTAATTTCAAGACCTTCTGGGTGGCTGGTGGTAATTTCTGCAAGCGCCCTGCCATGAATTCCACCACATCATCGGTCAGTGCGGCATCGCGCACGCGGACGAGATCGCATTGCCAATAGCCCGAGTCGCGATTAAAGGCAATCAGTCGATCTTCGTGCAACCCTTTCAAGAACTGAGTGGTAAAAAACGGATTGCCTTGGGTTTTTTGATAGACCAATTCGGTCAGGGGTTGAGCCAGTTGTTCCCCACAACTGAGGGTTTCGGCGACTAATTGATTGATGTGATTTACAGCCAAGGGTTTGAGGGTAATGGTGGAAATAACGGCTTGCTCTTTCTCCAGTTCGGTTAAACTCAACATCAAGGGATGAGCGGGGAAGACTTCGTTATCTCGATACGCTCCCAGCAACAATAAGTAACCCGAATCGCGATCGCCCATCAACACCTTCAAGAGGTTGAGCGATGCAGAATCCGCCCATTGCAGATCGTCTAAAAACATCACCAGGGGATGTTCTGACTTCGCAAATACAGCAATGAACTTTTGCAGAAATAAGTTAAACCGATTTTGACCCGCATTACCAGAGAGTTCGGGAACAGGTGGTTGTTTGCCGATAAGTTGTTCGAGTTCAGGAATGACATCAATGAGGACTTGCCCGTTTTTGCCCACAGCTTCCAGGATTTTTGCCTTCCAGCGGGCTAAGTCGGCATCCGATTCTCCCAGTAACTGTCCCATCAAGTCTCGG
>DDLS01000207.1 GCA_002340255.1 Cyanobacteria bacterium UBA2566 | reverse complement strand
AGTCCAACTTATGAGTGTTGATTTTGAGGCGTTAGACACTAATCTAACAACTTTACTTCCCTTGGCCCAGTCTCCTGTAGACCGCGCTCGCATTTATATGCTCAAAACGAATCAATCTGTCCTGCAAAACGCTTATGTTAAAGCCATTGAAGTTGGTTTAGCTGGGTTGCGAGAGGTGGGAATTGAGGTTAACCCAGAGAATATCAAACGATTGGTTCAAGAGGATGTAGAGGCGATTACCGCCCAACTCGAAAATCGCCCTATTAATGTGTTGTTGGATTTACCGGAAGCGACTGACCCGGGAGCGAAAGTGGCGATCGAATTGCTGATGAAAGTGATAGCAGCAGGATACTTTAGTGGCGATCGCGATCTCTATGATTTTGCCGTAGTCAGAAGCGTGCGCTTGTCCATCGAATATGGCAATTTTCCCAAGTCAATTATGGTCTATGCCAGTTATGGTGAATGGCTGGGGTTATTGAAAAATCAATATCAACAAGCCGTACAATTTTGTGAGTTGTCTCTGCAATTGAGCTATAAGCTCAAGAATAAGTCTGAGCGCTCAAGTTCCTGTTTCTTACTTGGTGGGTGTGTTTATGTAAAAGCCAAACCCATTCAAGATGCTCCCAAAGTGAATTACGAAGGGTTCTTAGCTGGGCTCGAATCAGGAGATGTGCAATATACCGTCTACAATTTATTTGCCAATATTTACAATCGCATCTTTGGGGGAGAAAACTTAAGAGATATTGCCACTGATATCGAGAAGTTTTCGGCGATCGCCCACAAAATGCAAAACGATCTGGCCCTCAATATCTTCGAGGCTTGTCAATTTTTCATCCAGAAGCTCTCTGGTCGCACGGATGAGGAAGGTGCGGCAGAACAAGCTTGGTTTGAACATCATATTGCTGCCAAATCTTATCTTCCCCTAGGGATTTACACCATTCTCCAGATGCACGCGGCTTGCGTGTACGGGGATTTTGAAGGGGGTTGCAATTACACCATAGAAGCGAGTAAGTTTTTTATGGCTTGCGAGTCTTTTACAACCGCTTCGGGATATTACTACTACAGTTCTTTGAACTGGTTGAGACGCAATGGCGATTTGTCCGAAGAGGAGCGATCGCAAATTGAAAGCAATCAAGTCAAGATTAAACGTTTCGCTGATAGCTGCCCGGAAAACTTTCTACACAAATATTTGCTTGTCGAAGCTGAACGGGCGCGAGTGGCGGGTAAGCAAATGGAAGTAATGGAACTTTACGACCGGGCGATCGCCGAAGCAAAGGACAGTAAGTACATCCAAGAAGAAGCTCTCGCCAATGAACTAGCAGCTCAATTTTACCTCGACTGGGGCAAAGAAAAAATTGCTCGGGCCTATATGACCGATGCCTACTACTGCTACGCCCGATGGGGTGCAAAAGCCAAAACTCACCAACTCGAAGAAAAATATCCCCAACTGCTCTCGCGAATTGGGCAACCGGCTGAAATACTGGAGAGCGATCAAAGTGTTGCTTCGACGTTGACAAAAACGGTTAGTTCGAGTACGAGTACAACTGGCTTGATGCTCGACTGGGCAACAGCTATGAAAGCATCTCAGTCCCTGTCAAGTGAAATTCAGTTGGACAAACTGGTTTTAGCTCTGATGAAGGCAGCGCTGGAAAATGCTGGAGCTGATAGTGGCATTCTGCTTTTAAGTCAATCAGAAGGTTGGCAAGTGGTCGCTCAATGTTCGGGAGAAAATTATGAGTTGCGTTTGAACGAAGCATCAGATGATTCTGCCTTGCCAACAAGCGTGATTAATAAGGTCAAACGTACCCAAACACCAATTATTGTCAACAACTTTGCTGGCGATACCCAGTTTGCAGCCGACTCTTATCTACTTCAAGGGCAGCCCAAAAGTTTCTTGTGTACCCCTATTCTCAACCAAGGCAAGCTCATTGGCATTCTTTATCTGGAAAATCATCTGGCAGTGGGGGCTTTTACAAGAAATCGCCTGGCACTGCTCGAACTTCTGAGCGCTCAAGCCGCGATTTCCATCGAAAATGCCCGACTCTATCATCGCTTAGAAGAATATAGCCATACCCTGGAAACCCAGGTGGAGCACAGAACTCAGGAACTCCACGACAAAAACCGGCACTTGCAAACCACTCTGGAGCAATTGCAAAGGACTCAACTTCAATTAATCCAGAGCGAAAAAATGTCTAGCTTGGGGCAAATGGTGGCGGGAATTGCCCATGAAATTAACAATCCCATCAGCTTTATCTCAGGTAATATTATTTACTCACGCGATCATTTCCACACCTTATTAGAGCTGGTCGAACTTTACCAACAAGAATTTACTGATACAAGTGTGACTCTGGCAGAAAAGCTAGAAGACAGTGATTTGGATTTTGTTAAGGAAGATATGGAAAACATCCTCTTTTCTATGGAGACAGGGAGCGATCGCATTCGCCACATTATTTTGGGATTGCGTAATTTCTCTCGTTTGGATGAGTCAGAAATGAAGCGAATAGATGTCCATGAAGGATTGGATAATACCCTAATGATTTTACAGCATCGCCTTAGTTCTACTGGGAAGCAAAAGGAAATTAAAATCACTAAAGACTATGCGAAACTGCCGCGAATCAACTGCTACGCCAGTCAACTCAATCAAGTCTTTCTTAATATTATCACCAATGCAATCGATGCCCTAGAATCCTGCAACGCTCAGGTGTCTTCTAAAACAAGAGAGATTCGCATTAGCACTGAAGGTACTGATACACGAAAAATCAAGATTCGCATTGCAGACAACGGGCCAGGAATTAGTGACAGCATTCGCCAGCGTATATTTGACCCGTTTTTCACCACCAAACCTGTCGGTAAAGGGACTGGTCTGGGTTTATCCACCAGTTACCAAATTGTCACTGAGCAGCATAGGGGACAGTTGTACTGTGTCTCTGAGCTGAAAAAAGGAACGGAGTTTGTCATTGAGATTCCCATTGAGTTATAGCAGAGAAGGAGTTGCTTAGGATAGTTATCCCTCTTCTGTCACTCTAGGAAAACTCTTGTCTTGACTAAATTCTAGAACTCTTGCAGGATCAGCAATCGCGATAGTTTTTCCTAACAGAACCTCAAAAATTTAGCCAGAAAGGCAAATATCTCTCTCTATAGGGGATAGAGCGATCGCGATCTCCGAAAGTGAAAGAAAAGCGTGAAAAATAGTTTTCCAATTACCCATTACTGCGCGAAGCGCGGTAATACATTTTCTGTTGGCTGTTCCCCGTTCCCTGTTCCCTAAAACCACAATTGAGCTGTCCTATGTTCTTCCCCACTCTCTACTGAGCATCTCTGCGTCCTAACTCATAAACCCCACAAGCAACACAGGCCAATAATCCCATGCTAATGGCCCAACTGTTGCCTAATGTTGCTTCTACAGCCCAATTAAATAAACCACCGACAATTAGAAAGGGAATAATACTAAATAAGGAGGCATAAAAGGCATTTTGTGCTTCTCGACTTGCCCTAGTGCGTTCAAATTCCTCCACTGAGGTATAGAGACTGCGTTCAGCAAAATTGAACCACCGAGTCAGTTGCAGCATAATCCAATCACTAAGAGGAGAAAAGCCTAAGTAAAGACCCAGAGACCAAAGGGTGGTTCCGGCGATCGCTGTTGTATTCAGTGAAAAGGAGAAGGGGAAAATGTCGGTGAGCATGAAGACAGGCTGTTTGAATGCAATTCTACCTAGTGTAATCAATTCTCCAACGTTTGCATTAAGGATTCAAAAAATCGATTAATGCTGTATAGGATCATACTCCATTGATTTTGGAGAATGTCCAGGGTGATGGCGCGATCGCGTGAGCGATACGGAGTATTATTGCCCCTGATGTCAATTAAGGTATTATGCTTAAAATAGAGAACCTGCAAGTCTTCTACCACTCCAAACGCACCAAAAGGCAAATTCAAATTGATTGCGGCGATCTCTCTTAGGGTTCGATCGAGATGTTCTGGGGTAACTTTATCACTTAACTCAATAAACAATTGTAAAAATTCTTGCCTAGCAAAATCCTCGCTCTCATGCAGTTTAGGCAAAATACAAAATTGCCAATCTATAGGGAAACCATCTAAAAGATAAAAGCGGGCAAGCAAACCATAATAGGGAACCTCTTCTGTAGGTTCAATCCATTGGTTTTCGACTTCCCAAGAAGTTAGGATCTCTTGAATGGAAACCAATAATTCATGGGGGCGCTCTGAGGTCTCCATGATTTACTCTACTTACTGTAATCGAGTTGTGTAACTATATTACTTTGCGCCGGTAATCGGCTATTGGCAATTCTCTTGACTGTGAGTTTGAGACCTAAACCAATCAAAACACACAATCCAGGATAGTGCCTCGGATTGAGATCGTTAGCTTGTAGATAATCGCGTAGTTTAGTCTTATTTTCCTTAGCTGAATCCTCTTGAAGATCGTCTCGTTTCTGCAAGAGTTGCATATCGACTTGTGCCTGAGTGAGAATCGTTTGAGCCATTTGATTGAGACGATAGTAATAATATTGGTCAGCATTCACAAAACCGTCCCTTCTTAAGAGATAATCTCGAATTTGATCTCGGGCTTTTTCTTGGTTAGAAAAACCAAATTTTTTCGCCATAAATCCAGTTTTTACCGATCGACCTGTAAGTTGTTTATATCGTTCATTAACGCCTAATTCTTCATCAACAAAATCATTCTTCCGCTTACGCCAACCAAAATATTTAGCTAGAGCCACTGTACCACCAATTACCCCAGCAACAGCTAATGTTATCCATCCAACCGGCCCTAATCCAGCTAATAAGAGAGCGCCACCGAGCATCATGGCGGTTCCTTTGGCAATTCTGGCTGCACCCAGCTTTTTGTCCCAACCTTGGTTTATTGCTCCTAGTTTTGCTCCTTTCTTCAGGTCAGTATCGAGGTGAGGATCGTCACTGTTGCTAATTTCTTCTAAATCTTGTTGATTTTGCCCAGCTTGACGATATTGACTGATCCCAACTCCGACATTAATGGCTCCTCCAACAATGGCAAAGGCTCCTGCTGCGGAGGTTGCTGCTGCGGTCGAAAGTCCACTTCCGAGCTTATGGAGTATGCCTGTATTTTCGACTGCACTGGATAAGGTGACCAGTCCGGTACTGGTATAGCGGCCGATGTCAGCGAGGGTAGTGCCTAGCTTACCGACGCGAGTTTTATAGAGAGCAAGATCGTTATTGGCTAAAAGTTCTGTATATTCTCGATAGGCTGTAATCAGTAATCCTACGACTCCCAACAGGGAACCAATTTCACTACTCCAATCTGCGACCACTTGACCCCCAACAAGATTGGCCAAATGAGACGTAGAGGCAGAGCCAATGGCAGCAATCGCGCCACCGAGTTCGGACATATCCTGGATAAAGGTCTCATCCCAGGGGTTGACGGCCCTAATGGTTTGCAGTGCATCAGAAAATTTTGTCCAATCAAAACCTTTACGACCCAACTTGCTCAGTTGTCTGGATTTAAGTTTAGATTTGGCTTCAGCTAAGGAAAAGTTACTGACCCCTAGCTGAGATAAAATCATGGCTCTTTGCAGAGGCCCTTGGGTTTTATAGAGATAGAAAATATCGGAGTAACCGGATGTACTGGCTTTGTGTTCAATCCAATTATCAACGGGGATTAAGAGAGATAAGAGTTGTTTTTCTTTCTTGTTTTTCTCTTCTAATAATAGGTTTTTGGCTTCTTTTAATTCTGAAATTTTTTGTTCTAGCTTAATTTTATCGGGGCTGAGGGGAGCTTTGTGGGAGGGAGGTTGGCGGCGATCGCTTTGTGGCTCAGAATTTTCTGTATTGGGGGGTGAGGGAGCCTGCTGGGTGGGGGGTTGTATGGTTCGGTTGGGTGTGGAGTCTTGGGGGGCTTCTGTGCCAGAGGTTAGGTTATCACGCTGGATGGTGGGTTGGCGCTGCAACAAGTGAGCGGGTTTCCAGGGGGTGATGGGAGAGCGATCGCCTAATGGTTGTAAGGTTGAGGAGAAATGTCCCCAGTTGAGGTTGTGTTTGGGTAGAGTAGGGGATTGGGGTTTGGGCGATCGCCGAATGGTTCCGAAAAGGGGAGATTTGTGGGGCGGCGAAATACTTCGGTCTTGCCGAGGGAGACGCTTGGGATAGAGGCGATCTGTGGGATTTTCGAGGGCAGAGGGCGATTGATATAAATTCTCTTGCGGCGCTAAAGTCGAAACTTTGTCCCACACTTCCCTAGAATCCACCGGTAGACGTTGGACAGTCGAAGAAGACGGAGTATTGTGTTGGCTCAGTTCAGGGGTTGTCTTCACCCAAGGACGGGACTTAGGCAATTGGGTTTTAGGCTGTACAGTTTCCTGAACGGTTCGTTTGCGTCGAATTTTCATGATTTGCCATGGCCAATTTACGGCCCTACCGCCCATTATATAGCCTTGAGGGAGTTGTCATTGCCATCCCAGGGAAGCGATCGCCCATGTCAGTTAACCACAGAGGCATGGAGAAAGAGAAAAGCGGTATAATTACCTGCTATCTGAAAGAATGGGCTGAATTTCTTTAGTTCACGTCATTATTGCTTCAGGCGTTGCAAAAATCAGGTTTGGAATGAAATGGTGTGCCCTTCGACTCTGCTCAGGGCACACTACTTTATCATGACTACATGATGACTACCGATTACCCATTTTTTGCCTTGGGTTTGTGGGTGGAAGCCACAGAAAGTTCTTTCAACTGGCGATTATCCACAGTTGCAGGAGCATCGGTGAGCAAACACCGCGCTTGCTGGGTTTTAGGGAAGGCAATTACATCGCGGATGGAGTCTTCACCGGCAAGGAGCATTACCAGTCGGTCTAAGCCGTAGGCAATTCCGCCGTGGGGAGGCGTTCCATATTCAAAGGCTTCTAGGAGAAAGCCAAATTTATTATGGGCTTCTTCGGGGGATAATCCGATCGCCTCAAACACTTTTTCTTGAATCTCCCGTTGGTAGATCCGCACGCTTCCCCCACCAATTTCATTGCCGTTATAGACCAGATCGTAGGCTATGGCACGGGCGCTTTTGATGTCGTCTAAGTCCTCTGGATTTGGGGAGGTGAAGGGGTGATGCAAGGCTTCGAGACGCTTTTCGTCAGCATTCCATTCAAACATGGGGAAGTCGGTAACCCAAATGAGGTTAATTTGATTGTCGTCAATTAATCCCATTTGTTTGCCAATGACTTGCCGCAACCGGTCTAGGGTTTTGTTGACCGTGGCAGTATCGCCAGCTCCGAAGAGGAGTAAATGGCCCGCTTTGGCTCCCGTGCGTTGCAGGATTTCCTGTTTTTGTTCAGCACTCAAGTTATCTTTAATCGCGCCAATGGTGTCAATTTCTCCATTTTCACGGACGCGAATATAGGCTAGACCTTTTGCTCCGGCTTCAGTGGCTTCTTTGAACAGTTCGCCGCCGGGTTTAATGGCTACATTGGAGATGTTATCGTTGCCGTTGGGAATGGGCAAAATTTTCACCGCGCCACCAGCGGCAACAGTTCCGGAAAAGACCTTAAACCCGCACTCTTTGATGACATCCGAAACTTCGACTAATTCGAGTCCAAACCGGGTATCGGGGCGATCGCATCCATAGCGATCCATCGATTCTTTGTAGGTGATGCGGGGAAAGGGTCGGGGGATATCAATGTTTTTAATGGTTTTGAAGATATGACAAACCAATCCTTCGTTGAGATTAATGATTTCTTCTTCCGACATGAAACTCATTTCCATGTCCAATTGGGTAAATTCGGGCTGGCGATCGGCTCGTAGGTCTTCATCCCGGAAGCAGCGCGCAATCTGATAGTACCGGTCAAGCCCGGAGACCATTAGTAGCTGTTTGAACAGTTGGGGCGATTGAGGTAAGGCGTACCATTCCCCGGCATTCACGCGACTGGGAACCAAGTAATCTCTTGCTCCTTCTGGGGTAGAGCGCGTTAGGATCGGCGTTTCTACTTCCATGAAGTGTTGCTCATCTTCTAAGTAGCGACGGATCGCTTTTACGACTTGGTGGCGCAGTTGCAAGTTGCTACTCATGCGATCGCGTCTCAAGTCTAAATAGCGATACTTCAGCCGCAAATCTTCCCGCACAGCCTCCTCTTCATAACTGGAGACCTGAAACGGCATTTGCCGGTTAATTCCATTGAGTAGCTCAATTTTATCGGCATAAATCTCGATTTCTCCCGTGGCAATTTTGGGGTTGAGTGAATCTTCGGGTCTCTGGGTGACTCGTCCCTGAATTCGCACCACGTACTCATTGCGCAGTTTTTCCGCCAGTTCATAGGAGTCGGGTGTCCGGTCTGGATCGCTGACAATTTGCACGATTCCGGTGCGATCGCGCAAGTCCAGAAAAATTACACCACCATGATCGCGACGGCGATCGACCCAACCACACAGGGTTACCGTCTCGCCAATGTTTTTTCCTTGTAATTCTCCGCAGTAGTGGGTTCGCATGGTGGTTCCTAGCGTTCAGTAGAGTTCTTGCTTAACACAACTTCCCCATTATCCAACAAGAATGACGGTACTGAACGATCCAAAAATTTTTCCTTGACAACTCGAAGTCATTATGAGTATGATTGAATCAATCCAAATTCATAACGACTTCGTTTTAGCTGTCTATCAGGAGATCAACACTTATGTTGCAGAATAAAGAAGGCCAAACCGTACCCAACATCAGCTTCCGCGCTCGCGTCAACAACGAATGGAAAGACATCAGTACTGATGAGCTATTTGGTGGTAAAACGGTTATTGTCTTCTCTCTTCCCGGAGCCTTCACCCCTACCTGCTCCTCTACCCATGTTCCCGGATATAACGAACTTGCGGACGTTTTCAAAGCAAACGGAGTTGATGAAATTATCTGCGTATCCGTTAACGACACCTTCGTAATGGATGCTTGGGCGAAAGATCAAAAAGCCGATAAAATCACCTTCATTCCTGACGGCAACGGAGACTTCAGTGCTGGAATGGGCATGTTAGTAAACAAACAAGACCTAGGGTTTGGTCAACGCTCTTGGCGCTACTCCATGCTCGTCAAAGATAAAACCATTGACAAAATGTTCATCGAACCGGAAAAACCTGGCGATCCTTTCGAGGTTTCCGACGCAGAAACGATGCTCAAATATATCAATCCCAACGCCGTTAAGCCAAAAATGGTGTCTCTATTTACTAAAGTCGGCTGTCCTTTCTGCGCCAAAGCCAAAGCTGTGCTGCAAGAAAAGGGATTAGAATACGAAGAAATCGTACTCGCCGATGCTGTAAGCACCCGTTCTCTTCAAGCGATTACCGGCAAAATTACGGTTCCCCAAGTCTTCATCGACGGTCAACATATTGGCGGTTCAGAAGATTTAGCGGCTTACTTCGCTTCCTAGCGATCTCGCAACCGAGAAACCGGGTTTCTACTTTTACATCTAGTGTCCTTGTTCACAGGAATAGAAACCCGGTTTCTTACCCCCTCACTATACAATTTCCTCTACATGAAAGGCGCTATAAAAAAATGCCTTATCTCGATCGTACAGATGATGAGCTAAATCAGAAAGAGGGCGAATTTGATTAGACCATTCTGGGGAACAATGGCGGGGAACCAATAAGTTCCAATAGGCTAACCTGCCTCCCTTACGGCCTTTTTGAATCAGTTTTGCCAGAATCTGGTGATAGGAGTCTAAAGACATATATTCAAACATATCACTGAGATTATAGCGATCGATTGTCTGGTTGGGTAACCCATCGAGAAAGGCTTCTACAGAACACTGATGCCATTCTAGGCGATCGAGGTTAGCACGAATCGTATCAAAATGTTCTGGACGCAGAGCATAGGGTAGTGCAGTCGTATGATGACCGGTTAAAATCCATTGTAAATAGGGATTATCTGCTGGGTTGAGTTGAGTTAGGGCGTATTCAGCGCGATCGAAAATTCGTTCAGCGACATTGGCCTTTACATATTGGAAAAAACTGGGGTCCCGCCCTAAGTTTCCCATTACCGTGCGAGAGAAAAATAGGCGAAACATCCATCGCCATCGTCGGCTATTCCAAACCTGATTATAAAATAATTCACGCTCTTCTAGGGTTCCTCCTTTCAAGAGTTGGTTAATCTGTTTTTTGCCATGAACTAAGGGTAAAATATAGCGGCGGAAAATCTCAAAGTAGCGCTCAAATTTACCGCTATTTCCGATTCCCATGGCAATCAATTGCAGGCGATCGTCCCAAAACTGTTTTACTGTGGGGGAAAGGTGAGGACAGCAGCGCTGATACAGGGTTTGTTTGGTTGTGGGTTCTGTACTTTCAGTGGTGCTACCCATCAGAGATAATAGCTCTGGATGAGTTAAACAGCGATAGGCTGCGACCCGCAATTCTAAACAGGCTAGTTGTGCTAAACTCAGGTCTAGGGCAATGACTCGCTCTGGCGATCGCGTCAACAGAGCCAGAGTATTATCACCGGCTGAGGCGATCGATAAGCAGGTATCTCCCGGTTGAATCGCTAACCCTTCCAGGAGGATCTCAGCATCTTCCCAACACTGACCATAGCGGATCTGGGAGAATTGGGCACGCTCTTCGATTTCGCTGGACATGACGGTTGCCCCATATCAATGGGTCAGGTCTTGAGCAAGCGGGTAGGAGGAATCGAACCCACTCTCATATTATAAACTAACGCTATCCAAATGGCTAGAAGCTTTACCAAAGCTACCTTTTTGACTCGTGCTCCAAATATTTGGTGGTGAGCTGTTTTAGGGATTAATTGGCTTCAGGAGCCACTCTTGACACCAACTGGGTTTTGAGTCATACAATCCCCCATTACTTTTCAATTTTTATTGAGCCTCCATACTCACTCAAGTTGCCAGAGCTATTTATACTACGTTTTGTCGTGCCGAATGTGGGATATAAGTTATCTATGGCTTGACCTATTTCTTGCTTATCCATTTGGGGGTGTTATGGTTATTTTAGGCATAGTTTTCCCCGCAAGGGTTTGAGGGGCGTGTGGCTTTGCCTTGCGAGCAAGAAATAGCCAGCCTCCCATTCATCTTTATCTCATGCGGATGGCGAGACTCGAACTCGTGTTTCACCGAACCGCTAACGCGATAGCGTAGACTAAAAGCCCTGGTTTACATACATTTCAACACACTGAACCTTGAAAATGTGTTGAAAGTGTGTTGAACATGGAAACCTACATAAAACAAGCATGGTCTCTGGCAAATGAGTATTTCCACTCTAACCAGATTGACCCATCCAAGAAGGTAGACCACGAACTGGTGAGGACTTACCTTAAGGCTTGCCAGAAGAGTACCTCCAGGGGTGTTCGGATTGTTAGTAGCGGTAACCGACTGTATCTCCGGTTCAAGACCGCTACCAAACCAGCAACGGTTAACAATTCCTGTAACGAGTCATTCACTCGCGATGGTTGCGTCAATGCCCTAGCTAAGGCTCTATTTGTGGCTCACAAACTCAATGAATGTGAGACAGAAAGCGAGTTCTGGTTATGGTATGAGACACAAATCAAGGGGGCTGTATCCCTTGAAAATGACATCACTACTATCGGGAATGCCATTGAGGTTGTAAAAGCCAATTACCTCAATGGCTACGACAAGTGTGGTAGAGATAGAAGTGATGAGAGGCTTAAAACTAACACTCTAGCTGGATACCATGATGCTTATGGGCAATACCATAAAAAGCTCAACCCAGAACTCAGGCTGACTGGAGAGAACATCATCTCCGAGCTTACCCGTAATTGGGAACAGTTGATCAAGTCCATCTCTGGGAATCAGACTCTCTGTTCTAAAGGGTTCAGACATGCTTATAGTTCATGTTGTAAGCTTCTAAGGGATACTCGACTTGACAAAGAATTGTCCAAAGTACAATCGCATTTTGGGACTATCCGAGTCGTCAAAAAGAACAAAGAGCAGACCATCGACCTAGAAACTTTTCTAGACTTCAGGGCTAGGGTTTTGGGACTCAATGGTTATGAGCTAACTAAGGCTCAGTGGCGAAATATTGACTCTCGTAAATCATGGTTCAAGGCTATTTGTATCAACCTAATTTACGGACTCCGTTGTTCTGAATTCAAGGCTATCTTGAATTTGTATAAGCCCGTCACTATTGATGGAGAAACAGTTCCTGCATTATCCGATCCAAGTAACCAATGGCATGAAATTGTGCTGACCGATGGGTTTTGGATTACTGATACTAGCGGTAAAAACCACTGGGTGACTATCAAGACCGGGGGACGTATTGCCCGTCCAATGATTCACCCAGATTACCCTAACCTGATTGAGTTGTTAGGAGTAAAAGACCCAGAAGTGAAGATGCCTGAGTGTATCCCTAAAGCTGATAGTCCACCGTCAACCGTCAAAGAGGTTTATCAGACACGGCTAAGACAGAAACTGTCTCGGTTTATCAAACAAGTTGGCGGACAAGGCTTCACTCAAACTCATGCCTTAAGACACTTGGCTAATTATCATGGCATCATCTCAGGTCTAACAGTAGACCAGAGGTCTGCAAGCCTTGGGCATTCCACTTTAATGAATGACACCACTTATAAAGGGCATCAATCAATTAAAAATAAAAGGGGCCTTCTGAGACGGAAGGTAAACAAGGATGCTGAAATTGCTGAACTCAAACAGAAGCTACAGCAAGCTCAGGAAACCATTCTCTTCCTGAAGAAGGAGAACGCCAGACTAAACGAACTCCTAGGAGGAAATGACGACCTCCCCAGGATTGGCTAAGGTTGGTTAGAATGGAAACAAATATCTGAGAAAAAAGAGCGTTTTCTCCTAGCCTCCAATTACTAAAAGACCCCATAATGAGGTCTTTTTTTTGGTAATCTTAGTGAAGGGAATAGTCTGAATAATATTACTGGTTCCAGGAACCCAAGCTAAGTGAGGTTCATCTCCGGGAAAAGCTAGAGCAAGAATCTCTTCTTTGTCCATCGCTCTCCAGTCATCAGGGCTAATTGTTGCTGCATAAGTTTCATAAAATATACGGCGCTTCTCGTCAATGGTAAGAGGGGTTTCGCCGAAAGCATCTCGGAAGAAATCTGCCAACGAAAGCTCAGTCAAGGCAAGCTGCAAGGCTAATGCTGATTCTTTCCCGTCAGCAGAAGCATAAACAATGAGGCGGTTAAAATCACGCAGCCCAATTGTCTGTACCTCCCTACCGCCACCTTGGATTGACTGGGTTACCACTTTTTGGATTTTTCCCGTGAAACCCATAGCCTGCAAGACTTTGACCGGGTTACCGCTTTTACTTAATACTCGCCCTAGCCAATTTTTGGCATAGCCAAGGACTTCACTCGCACCAGTAAGACTGACCCGAAACTCACCATCAGGCATCCGGTAACCGTCAACCTCTAATCCATCAAAGAAACGAACAGTTGTCCTCTCTGCTTGGATAATGACTTTGGCGAATTCTTCTGATAATTTCATAGTCTTTTCTTCACTTAATGACTACATAACACTATTGCAGTTAAGTGAAACTGATTATTGTACATTTTATTAATTAGTGAAAGCTATTGATATTCCAGTTTGAAATGGGTAAAGTTATACTATTTATTCCCCTGCCGAACTACCCGAATAAATATAGACTAATCAGCTCGTTCTATCCGTCAAGGGTTCCCTATCGGCTCATACTTCGTCCCTGACTACTGTCACTTGAGCTGATATTATTTCCCTTGTTCGGGTAGCTGGCAGGGGACTTTCTGTGAGAAGAAAGCAAAAAAAACTTTATCTCTCTCTTCTCCCATACCTCCTACTTATTCCTAAGATTACGACGTAAATTTACGTC
>DDLS01000197.1 GCA_002340255.1 Cyanobacteria bacterium UBA2566 | reverse complement strand
CCTTAAACACAACCAAAGCGCCCTTAGCGCCCTTAGCTCCTATCCCTGTTACCGATCGTCCAGAACAGGATAAAGAAAAACTGCGAAAGCGATATCCAATCGGCTCATTTATTCGATATCGAGTGGCGGATCAGGTTCCCAGGTGGGGTCAAAATCATGATATTGATTGTTTAGCTAAAGTGGTTGAATATAGCAATAGTGACCAAGGAACTCAGTACCAAATAGCTGTAAAAGGAATGCGTTTTGTAGACTCTAAGACTTTCAACTTGATAAGTAATGATAGTAGTGATTATAGCTCCTTGGCAGTTGAGGCAGAAAAATTCAATGTTGAAGAACAAGGTAGAACTCATTTCAGAATGCATTTTATTCAACAAGGGGCAGTTCTAAGCAGTTAGGAATTCATGATGGCCAGCGATGGGTCGCATTATTGCTCAGGAAAGAATCAGAGTTTGACCCCCTTTTTCAGAGACTGAACAGAAGAAGGAAAATTGCCTTAACAGTCATCCTTAAGCCTCCCTTAATAGATCGGATACCAAAATTTAGCTAAAGGAAATACAGCACCATCCTCCCAAACCCGTACAATGACTGTTGGCCATTGGCTGTTGCGTCTTGCCTCTATAGTAGGCTGGCTGGGCAACAGGTCACTGGCAACTGAAATATATAGACCTCTTGCAGAAATAAGGCACTCTAGCAATAGGCAATCGTCATAAGAATATATGATGACGGCATTACTATTCATTTTCTGCCCACTTCTGTAAAAAGTCTAATCTCTCTTCGCACTCTAAAACTCAAGAACTATGCCCCGTCGCAACGATATTAAAAAAATTCTTCTCCTCGGTTCTGGTCCGATTGTCATTGGCCAAGCCTGTGAATTTGACTATAGTGGCGTACAAGCGTGTAAAGCTCTACGCTCCGAGGGATATGAAGTGGTGCTGATTAACTCCAACCCAGCAACCATCATGACCGATCCAGAAACGGCAGAGCGGACCTATATTGAACCGCTAGTGCCTGAAATTGCTGAGAAAGTGATCGCCCAGGAACGCCCAGATGCTCTATTGCCGACGATGGGCGGGCAAACGGCGCTCAACTTGGCGGTTAACCTGGCGAAAAATGGCACACTGGAGCGTTATGGGGTGGAACTGATTGGAGCCAAACTTGAGGCAATTGAAAAGGCAGAAGACCGACTGTTGTTCAAGGAAGCGATGCAGCGCATTGGGGTGAAGGTGTGCCCGTCGGGAATTGCCAACACCCTGGATGAGTCCAAACAAATTGCAGCCGAGATTGGGGTGTATCCCCTGATTATCCGCCCAGCGTTTACCCTGGGGGGAACTGGGGGCGGTATTGCCTATAACCAAGAGGAATTTGAGACGATGGCCCAGTATGGGCTAGATTGCTCGCCCATGTCCCAGATTCTGATCGAACAGTCGTTGATTGGCTGGAAGGAGTACGAGCTGGAGGTGATGCGCGATTTGGCGGATAATGTGGTGATTATCTGTTCGATTGAAAATATTGACCCCATGGGGGTACATACGGGGGATTCGATTACGGTGGCTCCAGCACAGACGCTGACGGATAAGGAGTATCAGCGCCTCCGAGATGCGTCGATCGCCATTATTCGTGAGATTGGGGTGGAAACCGGTGGCTCGAATATCCAATTTGCAGTCAATCCGGTGGATGGAGATGTGATTGTGATTGAGATGAATCCCAGGGTATCGCGCTCCTCGGCTCTGGCTTCTAAGGCAACAGGGTTCCCGATCGCCAAATTCGCCGCTAAACTGG
This sequence comes from Cyanobacteria bacterium UBA2566, assembly GCA_002340255.1. Classification (GTDB taxonomy): domain Bacteria; phylum Cyanobacteriota; class Cyanobacteriia; order Cyanobacteriales; family Desertifilaceae; genus Roseofilum. Next base: position 28,402 of record DDLS01000197.1, on the reverse strand, counting down.
CAGTCGGCTATACTCTTGATGAGATTCCCAACGATATTACCCAGAAAACACCGGCTTCCTTTGAACCGACCATTGATTATGTGGTCACCAAGATTCCCCGGTTCACATTCGAGAAGTTCGCGGGAACGGAGCCGATTTTAACGACGCAAATGAAGTCGGTGGGCGAAGCGATGGCTATTGGGCGCACGTTCTGCGAGTCGTTCCAGAAGGCCCTGCGAAGTCTAGAAACCGGAAGAGCCGGTTGGGGTTGCGATAAGTCCGAGGTGCTGCCCAGTTTGGAGTCGATTCGCCAGGGTTTGCGGACACCGAATCCCGATCGCATATTCACCTTGCGTCATGCCCTAATGGCTAAAATGTCGCTGGATGAGGTGTACGAGCTGACAGGAATTGACCCCTGGTTTTTGGACAAGTTTAAACAACTCTTGGACGCGGAGAAGTTCCTGAAGCGTACGCCCCTGTTAAGTATCAAGACCGACGAGATGCGGGAGGTTAAACAATTGGGATTTAGCGATCGCCAAATTGCCTTCGCCACGTCTACTAATGAGACAACGGTGCGATCGCGCAGACAAGAGTTAGGGATTACACCCGTATACAAAACAGTGGATACCTGCGCGGCGGAGTTTGAAGCCTTTACGCCCTATCACTATTCCACCTATGAACTAGGGGAAACCGAGACTCAACCCTCTGAACGGCGGAAAGTGATGATCCTTGGTGGTGGTCCCAACCGCATTGGCCAGGGGATTGAGTTTGACTATTGCTGCTGTCATGCCAGTTTCTCGTTGCGCGATGCTTCTTTTGAGACGATTATGGTCAACTCGAACCCGGAAACGGTTTCAACGGACTACGATACGAGCGATCGCCTCTATTTTGAACCTCTCACCCTGGAGGATGTCCTCAACATTATTGATTCGGAACAGCCAGAGGGCATCATTATTCAGTTTGGAGGACAAACGCCCCTGAAGTTGGCAGTTCCCCTGCAGAGAGCCTTGGAAGATCGTCCCAAAACTAAGATTTGGGGCACATCCCCCGATTCCATTGATACGGCCGAAGACCGGGAGCGGTTTGAGGCAATTTGCCAGCAGTTAAATATCTTGCAGCCACCCAATGGGATTGCGCGATCGACTCAAGAGGCGATTCGCGTGGCAGGTCGCATTGGCTATCCGGTGGTGGTGCGTCCCTCCTATGTTCTAGGGGGAAGAGCGATGGAGATTGTCTATTCCGATGGCGAACTAGAGCGGTATATGACGACTGCCGTGCAGGTGGAGCCAGACCACCCGATTCTGATTGATAAGTTCTTGGAAGGGGCGATCGAGGTGGATGTGGATGCCCTCTGTGATGCCACAGGTGAGGTGGTCATTGGCGGCATCATGGAGCATATCGAACAGGCAGGAATCCATTCGGGGGACTCCGCCTGCGCGCTTCCGCCGTTTACGCTCGCCTCATCGGTGTTAACGACAATTCGCACTTCGACAGTGGCTTTAGCGAAGGCCCTGAATGTAATTGGCTTGATGAATATTCAGTTTGCGGTGCAGCGCACTTCGGCTCCGCTCAGTGACCGGGTTTATATCCTGGAGGCGAATCCGAGAGCCTCGCGAACTGTACCCTTTGTGTCTAAGGCCATTGGGTTACCTTTGGCTAAGTTGGCTTCTCTGGTGATGTCAGGGAAAACCCTAGCAGAGGTGGGACTGACGGAAGAGATTATTCCACAGCATGTGTCGGTGAAAGAGGCTGTGCTGCCCTTTGAGAAGTTCCCCGGCGCGGATACCCTGTTGGGGCCAGAGATGCGCTCGACTGGGGAAGTGATGGGGATTGACTCGTCGTTTGCCACGGCGTTCGCCAAAGCAGAAGTAGCCGCTGGCGTGCGGCTGCCGTTATCGGGTTGCGTGTTCGTCAGTTTGAGCGATCGCGAGAAGGAGGCGATCGTTCCAGCGATCGAGGAGTTGATGGAGTTGGGCTTTAGCGTTATGGCGACTGCGGGAACTCGACAGGTGCTGAGATCGAAGGGGCTGGAGAATGTGCAACCGATCTATAAGCTCCATGAGGGACGGCCGAATGTCCTTGATGAGATTAAGAACCACAATATCCAATTGATTATTAATACACCTTCTGGTGAAGAGGCCCAGGCTGATGGACGGTTGCTGAGGCGATCGGCTCTGACCTATAAGTTGCCCATTATTACTACGATTGCTGGCGCTAAGGCCACGGCTGAGGCGATTCGGTCTCTGAAGTCTTCTCCCTTGGAAGTGAAGGCTTTGCAAGACCATATTCAGGCTTAGGTTTTGCTCGGTGGCGTGAGGGGTTTAACTATTCTTATTTCTTATAGATAGAATTCATTCCTTACGCTCCTCTGGCTTCGCGATCGCCCCGTAGACCCTAGTCTATGGGGTTAATCTTTGGAATAAAACGGGGTTTCCCTATTGCCTTTTGCCTCTTGCTTTCCCTCTCCCCTAATAAATTTACAAAAATGTTGTAAACAATGCATTTCTTCACAAAGTTCCTGGGTAACCTATGGAGAATCACAAGTAGACAAGACCAGGGAGGTATTCATCTATTCATTCTTAACCAGTAGACGCTAGCTTAAAACAATGTTACAATACTTAACATAATACAATTCTGGTAGATAACGACAATGACAAGCGAACTCATTTTAGTCACAGCCACATCCGTTATCGGTCTGATCGTTGCCCAACGGCTTATTGAAAACCCATCGGAATCTGCCCCAGAAGCAGAAGTCGTTCCTATCCCTGTCAGAACAGATGAGACAGATAGCGCTATGCGCTAAGGAATAGGCAATATCAAAGGGTAACAGTTCAAGATAGTGTGTATTTCGTCAAGTCCCAAATATAGAGCCAAGCTCATTGAATAGCACGACTTGTGGACACTTCAAAGAAACAGAAAAACCGGGTATTGCCCTTTGCTAGAGTGCCTTTTGCCTCCCTTTACTCCTAGTCCTTGGACTAGCTTTCCTATTGTTGTCAACCCAAGACGCAGACCTATGAAAACCGCCCAAAACCCTACCGATCCCGTTCGTGCTTATCTTCGCGAAATTGGCCGTGTTCCTCTGCTCACTCATGAAGAGGAAATCACCTTGGGTAAGCAAGTGAAGTATTTAACCGATCTTCAAGAAACAAAAGATACTTTAGTCAAGGAAACTGGCCAGGAACCGAGTTTAGAGAAATGGGCATCAGTGGCTGGCGTTTCTGTAGGGGAGTTGCGTCAGTCCATTGCCCAAGGAGAACGAGCCAAGCGCAAGATGGTGGAAGCGAATCTGCGTCTGGTGGTCTCAGTGGCGAAGAAGTATATTAAACGCAATGTAGACTTGTTGGATTTGATCCAAGAAGGAACCATTGGGATGCAACGGGGGGTAGAAAAGTTTGACCCCACGAAGGGCTACCGGTTCTCTACGTATGCGTATTGGTGGATTCGTCAAGCCATTACTCGAGCGATCGCCGAAAAAGGACGCACCATCCGCCTACCGATTCATATTACAGAAAAACTCAATAAGATTAAGAAAGCTCAACGGCAATTGTCCCAAACCTTGGGGCGATCGGCAACCATTAATGAGTTGGCCGAAGAGTTGGATCTGACTCCCAAACAAGTGCGGGAATACTTAGAACGCTCTCGTCTTCCTTTATCGCTGGATTTGCGCGTGGGAGACAACCAAGATACAGAATTGGGTGAGCTTTTGGAAGATACCGGCCCATCTCCAGAAGATTTCACCATGAATACGTCTCTGCGAGCTGAATTAGAGCAAATGATGACAGATTTAACCCCCCAACAACAGCAGGTGTTATCGTTGCGGTTTGGATTGGAAACCGGTCAATCCATGACCTTAGCCAAAATCGGCGATCGGCTCAACATTAGTCGCGAGCGTGTCCGTCAAATTGAACGGGAAGCTTTAGGTAAGTTACGCAAGCGGAAAGCGGATATGCGCGAGTACATCGCCAGTTAGCGTCTCGATCTCAAGAACGATACGATGTTGCGTCCCTTAATTCTCAACAAAAAGCAAGCTGGTTCTACTGAACTGGCTTGTTTTCTGTTGGAGCGAAATCAAAAGATAATCGGCGATCGCCGTGTCTTCAATGTCTCTCCATCACCCTATCCCCTCGGGTTTTCTTAGAAGTTTTCTTCAGGCGCAAACTTACCCAAATCATGCGCTGGAGAGGCTCAGGGACTTCTGGGTGGAGACCTTCCGATATTTCTTCAAAAGTTTTGATTGCTCCTGGATAGATAAACACTGAGTCTCCTGCTTCAACCAGACAAGCTAAAATGGCTGATTCTTCCAGAAAGTAAGTGGTAACTAGAGCTATTTCTTGACTTTTCTGTTGATTTTCTTGATCGATATGAATGGCTTTCCCTCGATGGAGATAGGCGTAAACAAACCGATTGACGAGATCTTGAAAAGATTGCTCATTTTGATAAAGTTCTTGCAGTTGCTGATAATAAGCTAAAAACTGCGATGTTTTCTCAATTTCTGAAGTTCGTTTGAATTGAAAATTACACTTTTGTGCGTATTGATAAAAATAGCTCTGATTCTGTTTTATAAACTCTTGGCCCATCTGGAGAGCTGCTTGCAAGGCAGTTTCTGCCGTTGATTGATGTCTGACTTCAAGAGTTAGTCGATAAAGGCTATCTCCAATAATAACGATGCAGCTCCGGAAATTTTCACTAATCCACTCGATGGTAGCTTTAAGCCGCCTGGTGTCCATAAAGTTTTTACTACCTAAGCTAATTAAGAAAACAGAGCTTTGATAATCAGCGAGTGAGTTATGAAGATGGCGAGGAAAGACTTTCGCTAGTCCAGCTTGGTAATGATGCATTGGACTAGTCTTATTCTCGTTTAAACCTAAGGACTTTTGTTTGCAACTAATGGCTTGACTGACTTGGGATTGAATTTTTTTGAGTTGTTCGAGCGAGAATTGATTCCAATCCAGATGGTTTACGATCGTTTCTTGATCTTGGTATTGACTCATTTTAGAGTTAAAGTTATGTGTTATACTTAGAAAGAGAAAAGCTTGAAAAATCCCCCAAAAAAACATCTACAAGGTCTTTCTTGGGGGATTGGATCGGATTGACAGGAGCCTCTGCAAATTGATAATCCAGTATTAACGAGACTTAAACATCAGTTTCAAATAAGGCAAGGCGTAGCCGTTGGCTGGCTTCTTCTAGCTCTGCCATAGATTCCAGACTAACCACAACACTACGTTCAATTCCTAAAATTTTTGCGGCTTTGGCAACGGCTGCTTTTTCTTTCTCATGATAAGTTCCATCAGCACGGCTCATTTTGATAGCTTGGTACAACATCGATCGCCGAAAGTTGAGTGGAAATGTATAGCTAATTCCAGTGAGTAACTCTTCTACACTAACATTTTTCCAGTCGAACTTACGAAGTTCTGCAATATATTCTTCTGAGTTTTCCATGAGCAGTTCTTGCTCATCAATGTACCATTGAAATTCGGCTTCTGCTAATTCACCATCGGCTCCAGCGATCGCCATTAGTGCCCCACCGTACTTGATGGCAACATCAAAATCAACCGGTTGAGTGAGATTGTACCGGTTCTGGGCATATTTAGTCGGTTTAAGAGACTCAGGCATTTTAATCTATCCTTAATTGAATTTTGTCCAAATTTTTGCTCTAAGGGAAACACTCTCAATGCAAAACTGAATGAGATAGGTCACCCATCACCTAGACTATATCAGGAACGAAGGTAATGGGTGACTGATGGAATTTAGTTTTTAGAGTCGTCCTTAAAGCTGGATAACCATTCTTGGATTTGGGAGGAAGCAATATCACGACCTCCTAATCCGAAAGCAATGGCGATCGCCACAGCAACCGCTCCAAATAACAATCCAAAGGCTAGATTCACGATATCTGGGGCAATTCCCATCTGTCTCAACGCCATCGCAGCCACCAAAATAATAATGGCAATGCGGGCAGCTTGAGCCAACATATGTCCTTGACGACTACCTGAACTGTCAATCACCTTAAACGCCAGATTCGCAAAGTATAAACCGATCGCAAATACCACCACACCGGCTAAAACTTGACTGGCAATTTTAATGATTGAGCCCACAATCAGCGTCAATGCTTCAAGTCCCAAAACATCAGTTGCAGTAACAGTGGCAAATAGCAGAATCGCAATTAAAACCACCATACCCACAATTTCTGAAGGGGTGCGGAAGTCAGACGGAGGGGGAGGAAGAGGTAGATCCGATTCTCCTGCTTCTGGTGGTGGAGCAGTAGCATAAGGTTCTTGTTGCAACCCCAACCAATAGAAGAGATTATCAAACCCAAATCCAGTTAAAACATTGGTGACTAAATCAGAGACAAATTTACCTCCAATGTAGGCAATAACCAAGATAATAGTCGCAGTAAACGCCAAGGGCACATAGCCCATAATCATTTCCAGCATACTGATGGCAGGTGCGGAAATTGCCTCGATTTTGAGGGCGTTGAGGGCAGCGATCGCAAAGGGAATCAGAATTAATACATAGGAGATCGTACCAGCAATCCAGGATAATCCATGGGTTGCGCCTCCACCCGATAATCCAAAGCGATCGCCCATGCGATCGGCTCCACTGACCATGAGTAAATTGGTTACAATGCGACGGACAATGGTTGCGACTAACCAACCGGCTGTACCAATCAAAATCGCACCCAAAATATTGGGTAAAATTAGCAGAATTTGATTCAGCAGAGCTTGTACCGGTTGCAGGGTTCCCTCTAACTGTAAGGTACTCAGAATCGAGGGTAAAAATAGCAGAAATACAAACCAGTACATGGCATTTGCCAAGGTACTGCTGACGGAAACAGGTGCAGTTGTTCCCTCCTCAACCACTTGAGATTCTAAGCGTTGATCGAGATTGAGAAGGTTTAATCCTCGCAGAACTGCCAGTTTCACAATAGTTGCCAGTACCCAAGCAAGGCCTAAGAGAATCCCTGCACTAACAATCTGAGGCACAAAGCCAAAAACTTGGTTGAGCAGGGTATTCAGGGGTTGGGAAACGATTTCTAGATCCAGAGAATCTAGAACCCCTACAAACACCACTAACATAATCAGCCAGAAAATGGCTGAACCGACCCATTTTTCAATCGGTGGGGCGGCACCCGAATCACTTGTCCCAGAAACCCAAGCAGCTAATTTATTGTCGATTTTCGTGCGTTTTAGCAGTCCTTCCGCAACTCCGGAAATTGCCCAAGCGACCAGAAATCCGCCAACTAAAATAGCAGCAGCAATAGCAATAGTCGAGACTAAACTCCACCATTGGGGAATTGAACCAGAGATGCTACTCAAACCAGGAACCGGTATTGCCGGCTCAGAGGCTGGGGCTTGCAAGAAGGGATCTAATAGATCCTGTGCTTGCGTCCAACTGGCATCCTCTGGTATTGACAGATCAATGTTGATGCTTTGCCCAGTAAAATTCATAGGTTTTGCTCCTTAAGTTTTGTGATCAATGCGTTTCTATCCCCGATCTAGGAGAAACAAGAGATAAACGCGATCGGGACAATCCCGAACATTGGCAAAATAACTAGAAGCGATTTACAGGCCTTATCGTACCAGAGTGATTGGCAGGGAGAGATAGGGGAAATGGGGGATGGGGGAGCGCAAGAACACGCAGCCAGGGAGACGCGAGGATACAAGGACTCAGAAATAGCCGCTTTCCTGTTCCCCATTTCCCAAATGTTTAATTTTTAATTAATCTCATAGTGTCCAGCGAGTAAAGACAGGGCGACGATGGGGGCGGTTACTGCTCTCAGGATACGTTGACCGAGGGAAATGGGTTGAAATCCAGCTATAGTGGCTTCTTCAACTTCTTGGGGAGTCCAGCCGCCTTCTGGCCCGGTGGCGATTAAAATAGTTTCGCTAGGAGAGGGTAGGGGGAGAGTGAGCAGATGAGGGGCGCTAATGCGGGTAACGGCAAGATAGGGATGGATATGGGACGTTTGTATAGCTTGGGTAAAGGATAGAGGATCGGCAATGGTGGGAATATGTTGGCGTTCGCATTGTTCAGCAGATTCCGTGGCAATGCGTCGCCACCGTTCGAGTTTTTGGGGTCTGGGTTTGAGGAGCGTGCGATCGCTAATTACAGGAATAATTTCCATCACTCCTAATTCAGTACAACAGCGGATAATCTCTTCAAAACCATTTTTGGGTAAAGCCACCATTAAGGTAATAGCGATCGCCAATTCCGTTTGCATGGGAATCATTTCTAGCCGTTGAGCAGTTTCTAGATCGCACAGTTCACTTAACCACCATTCCGGTTGCATCAAGGCAATAAAGCGATCGCCCGGTTGCAAACGCAGCACTCGATACAAATAATGCTGTTGCTGGGGAGTCAGCCGGATTATATCGTTTTCCAGTTGTTCTGGGGCGATCGCCACCCGTTGCCATTGTGTCACAATAATTGCTATAGCGCTTCACGCTAAGGAATACGAACTAGGGAATAGATTAAACTTCTGACAGAAGTCAGGCAATAATCCTAAGAATATACAGGGTTTATTGAGCAAAGGACTAAACGAAGTTTTTCCCCATTCCCCATTCCCTATTCCCAACTCCCCATTCCCCCAGGTTATGGGGTAAAATGCAGACCGCAACAGATCGAGTAAAAGCCCATGACTACCCGTGTTATCCTCGTCCGCCACGGTCAAAGCACTTATAATGCCCAGCAACGTATTCAAGGTCGGCTTGATCACTCCGTACTAACGGAACAAGGTAAAGCCGATGCTAAGTTAGTAGCCGCTGCGCTTCAAGACTTACCCCTAGATGCTATTTATTCGAGTCCCTTGCAACGCGCTCGACAAACGGCTGAAGAAATTGTGGCTCATCTTGGTTCATCCCTCACTATCGAAAGTCCAGAGACCTTATTAGAGGTCGATCTACCCTTATGGCAAGGGATGCTTAGAAAAGAAGTACAAACCCAATTCGCCCAAGAATATCAGGTTTGGAAACAACAACCGGAAGCCTTCAAAATGGTGATTTCTACCCCAGAAGGGCCAAAAGAGCATTATCCAGTACTAGCTATGCATGAGCAAGCTAAACGGTTTTGGCAAGATCTATTAGCCAAGCATCAGGGACAAACGGTATTAGTCGTGGCTCATAATGGGATTAATCGCTGTTTGTTGAGTACAGCGCTGAATATTTCTCCAGCTTATTATCAATCTATACTACAGTCGAATTGTGGTATTAGTGTCCTGAATTTTGCTGGCGGTTGGGGAGAAGAGGCACAATTAGAATCGATGAACCTAACCAATCATTTAGGAGTTGCCTTACCGAAATTTAATAAACCGGAAGGAATTCGCTTGTTGTTGGTGCGTCATGGCGAAACCCAATGGAACCGGGATAAACGCTTTCAAGGGGTGAAGGATATTCCCTTAAATGAAACGGGAAAAGAACAGGGACGCAAAGCGGGTGAGTTTTTGAAAGATGTGCATTTAGATTTTGCTGTTAGTAGTCCATTATTGCGCCCCAAAGAAACAGCAGAATTGATTTTGGCAGCTCATCCTGGAATTGAGTTACAGCTTAATCCTCTCTTAGCAGAAATTAGTCATGGCTTGTGGGAGGGGATGTTAGAGAGTGAGATTGAAGCCGATTATCCTGGGATGTTAGCCGAATGGCAAAATTCGCCGGAAACGGTGCAAATGCCGGAAGGAGAGAATTTACAGCAGGTTTGGGATCGGGCGATCGCCGCTTGGAGCCGTATTCTCGAATCCGCTAAACCCGGTACAACTGGGATCGTTGCAGCTCACGATGCGATTAATAAGGCGATCGTTTGTCATTTATTTGATTTAGATCCTCAATATTTCTGGAATTTTAAACAAGGAAATGGTGCAGTCACGGTGATTGATTATCCCTATGGCGCTCAGGGCAAACCCATACTCAAATGCCACAATATTACCTCTCACCTCAATTCTGGCATTCTTGACCGTACAGCAGCCGGTGCATTATAAGGCAATCAGCAATAGGGCAAAACCGATTTGCCCTTTACTTATTCCTTTAACGTATCCTTAAGTACCGTACGGGCAGCCAAATGATTACGAGTTGAGGTGAGAATTTCCATTTCTCGCTCCAGTCGTTCGGTCGTACTTTGCATTTCTAATAAAGCTTGTTGTTCAGCCGCCACACCATATAAATTACTGGCGACCCAGTAAGATAACTCAACTGGAAGGGTGGGAATATTATCGGGTAACTCAATTTCCTGACCCGTCAATTTAGAAGATAGGTGAACCACGTCTTTGAGTAATTGTTCTACCTGAGTGCCCAAAGATCGCAAGTCTCGATCCGTCGGTTCATCTTCTATCCATTCTACCAACCCTACGCGATAGGGTTTTTCTCGCACATATTCTAAAACCCGAAACCGTTGTTGTCCCAGGGTGAGGATCTTCATGCGGTCATCGGGTAAACGTTGATGATTAACAATTTCCGCACAGCAACCGACAGCAGCGGCTTCATTTTTGACTGGGTTCCACATTAATACCCCAAACCGACTATCTGTGTCGAGAACGGTATTCATCATCATCCGATACCGAAACTCAAAGATATGTAAGGGTAGGGGTCTCCCTGGAAAAAGGACGACTTCAGGTAAGGGAAACAGAGGCAATTCTCGAACGGCGATGGAGGAAGAAGATGTCATAGTAATTTTCCTGTTCTGGGGACTCTCTTAAAAACCTGAAAATAGTAGAAACATCTTTTAGTCTATCGCATTGTTCGAGGCTGTAAAAACCTCACCGTTCATATTCAGCATCAATGCTTAACCAGGGAACCATCACTCAAGGGGTTACAGTTTCACTTCGATATCTACACCAGCCGGTAGATCCAGTTTCATCAAAGCATCAATCGTTTTAGAGGAGGGTTGATAAATATCAATGATTCGACGGTGGGTACGAGTTTCAAAATGCTCCCGTGAGTCCTTATCCACGTGAGGCGATCGCAGGATACAGTAGATTCGGCGCTTAGTCGGTAAGGGAATGGGGCCAACTGCTGTAGCGTTGGTGCGGTTAGCGGTATCGACAATTTTTTCGCAAGAGGTATCCAGGAGACGGCGATCAAATGCTTTCAGGCGAATGCGGATTTTTTGTTGTTGTAGGGTTGCCATGATTATTTACAGTTGTCAAGGTTCTGTTGAATTTTGAGAGATAAACCCTTCCCACTTGGGTTCACTTCTAACTTAGGGAAGGGCTTAATGGAGATGAACGGAGGACTCAGTCCGGGCTATTTAAGGATCTTAGCGACCACACCAGCACCAATGGTACGGCCTCCTTCACGGATCGCAAAACGCATTCCTTGTTCAATCGCGATCGCATTGATCAATTCCACGTTCATTTTAATCCGGTCGCCAGGCATCACCATTTCTGCATCACTACCATCATCTGCGGTGAATGACTTAATTGTGCCGGTTACGTCCGTTGTCCGTACATAGAACTGGGGACGATAATTAGGGAAAAAGGGAGTATGGCGGCCACCTTCTTCTTTTTTCAACACATAAACTTCAGCTTCAAACTGAGTATGAGGAGTAATTGAACCGGGTTTAGCCAAAACCATACCCCGTTCAATATCCTCTTTTTTCATCCCCCGAAGCAGAAGACCAGCATTATCACCAGCCATCCCTTCATCCAGAGATTTCTTAAACATTTCCACACCGGTTACCGTTGTTTTGCGAGTATCTCTAATACCAACGATTTCCACTTCCTCGTTGATTTTGATTTTACCCCGCTCAATCCGTCCAGTTGCTACGGTTCCCCGACCGGTAATCGTGAATACATCTTCTACCGCCATCAAGAAAGGTTTATCCACATCCCGCTCTGGAGTCGGAATAAAGCTATCCACTTGATCCATCAAGTCCCAAATGGCATCAATCCATTCATTTTCACCCCGTTGAGCATCGGCTTTTTTGGACATGGTTTCTACTGCTTCTAGGGCAGAACCAGCAACAATGGGAATATTATCTCCATCAAAGTCATAGCTACTGAGCAGTTCCCGTACTTCCAGCTCAACCAGCTCTAACAATTCCTCATCATCCACTTGGTCTTTCTTATTCAAGAACACCACCAAGTTAGGAACGCCTACCTGACGAGCTAAGAGAATATGTTCGCGAGTTTGAGGCATGGGGCCATCAGCCGCAGAAACCACCAGGATTGCACCATCCATTTGCGCTGCCCCAGTGATCATGTTTTTCACATAGTCAGCATGTCCGGGACAGTCCACGTGAGCATAGTGACGGTTCCCCGTTTCATATTCCACGTGAGCAGTATTAATCGTAATCCCCCGTGCTTTCTCCTCTGGAGCAGCATCAATGTCTTCGTATTTCTTGGCTGTGGCTTGGCCAGCAGCGCCCAAGGTCATGGTAATAGCAGCCGTCAGGGTTGTTTTACCATGGTCAACATGACCAATCGTACCAATGTTAACGTGAGGTTTATTCCGTTCAAATTTTTCGCGTGCCATAACTAATTAATTGTGCCTAATGTTGACTAGATAAAAGAGGAAGTAAACGTTTTCTGACCCTAAGTCAGGACAAGTTCAGAGAGTCGAACCAGAGCATTAGAGTTAATAGAATTGATTCCTCAAACTGCTATCAACTCTAATTGCCCTAGTGGATTTTATGCTTCTCCCTTGCTCTTGGCAATGATCGCTTCTGCCACATTCCGAGGAACTTCATCATAATGACTAAATTCCATCGAAAAAATTCCACGTCCTTGAGTTTTGGAGCGAATATCTGTGGCATAACCAAACATTTCTGCCAGAGGAACTTTAGCCGAGACTTTACTAATCCCGTCTTCAGAACCCATCCCTTCAATCTGGCCGCGACGGGAATTGAGATCTCCCATCACATCTCCGAGGAAGTCTTCAGGAACTTCCACTTCTACCTTCATGGTGGGTTCGAGCAGCACGGGTGATGCCTTGGTTACTGCTTCTTTGATTGCCATAGAGCCAGCAATCTTAAAGGCCATTTCCGACGAGTCTACTTCGTGGAAGGAACCATCAACCAAGGTAGCTTTGAGGTCGATCACTGGATATCCGGCTAAAATTCCCGATTCGCAGGCTTCTTTCATCCCTTGCTCGGCAGGGCCGATGTACTCTTTTGGTACCGATCCACCCACAATTTTCGAGACAAATTCAAAGCCGCTACCTGGATCGCCAGGCTCGAGTTGGATTACCACATGGCCGTATTGACCTTTACCCCCACTTTGGCGGATAAATTTACCTTCAGCTTTGATCGCTTTACGGATAGTTTCTCGATAAGCAACCTGGGGCGCACCCACATTCGCTTCCACTTTGAATTCCCGCAACATACGGTCTACAAGAATTTCTAAGTGCAGCTCTCCCATCCCGGCAATGACGGTTTGGTTGGTTTCCGGGTCAACGCTGACTCGGAAGGTGGGGTCTTCTTCAGACAAGGCTTGGAGCGCTTTGGAGAGCTTCTCCATGTCTTGCTTGGTTTTCGGTTCTACAGCAACGGAGATCACCGGTTCTGGGATATAGAGAGATTCCAGAATTACCGGAGAACTGTCATCACAGAGCGTATCTCCAGTGGTGGTGTCCTTAAGACCCAAAATGGCTCCTAAGTCACCCGATCGCAGCTCATCGACTTCAATCCGTTCATCGGCCTTGAGAATAATCAAGCGAGAAGCTCGCTCTTTCTTACCCTTGGTCGAGTTCATGACATAGCTGCCTTTCTTCAGTACGCCTGAATACACTCGGGTAAAGGTCAAGCGACCATAGGGATCGGACATGATCTTGAAGGCTAGGGCAGAGAAGGGCTGCTCATCATCTGCTTTGCGTTCCGTAGGAGTCGTCTTATCTAGGAGCGTTCCTTGGATCGCTTGCACATCAATGGGAGCCGGCATATAGTCAATTACGGCATCCAGAAGCAGTTGTACCCCTTTGTTCTTAAAAGCAGAACCACACAGCAGGGGAACAATCGTTCCGTCAATGGTTCCTTTACGCAGAGCCTCATGGATTTCTGCTTCCGTTAACTCTTCTCCTTCCAAATATTTCTCGGTTAGAGCATCATCTGTTTCTGCTACCGATTCAATGAGTTTGGCACGGTATTCTTGGGCTTGTTCCAGAACATCCTCGGGAATTTCCGCATCTTCAATATCAGTACCTAGATCATTAGTATAAATCTTGGCACGCATTCGCACCAAATCGACAATACCTCTAAGATCGCTTTCTGAGCCAATAGGAATTTGAATGGGGACAGCATTCGCCCGAAGACGATCTTTAATTTGTTCGTATACTTTAAAAAAGTTCGCTCCGGTGCGGTCCATTTTGTTAACAAAAACAATCCGGGGCACTTTATAGCGATCTGCTTGCCGCCATACTGTTTCTGATTGGGGTTGAACGCCACCAACCGAACAAAATACAGCAATTACGCCATCCAATACACGCATGGAACGTTCTACTTCAATTGTGAAGTCTACGTGACCCGGAGTATCGATAATGTTTATTTGATGGTCTTTCCAACTGGTACTAATAGCTGCTGCTGTGATGGTAATCCCTCGTTCCCGTTCTTGGGCCATCCAGTCAGTCACTGCTGTTCCGTCGTGCACTTCACCAATCTTGTGAACAATGCCTGAGTAAAACAGGATTCTTTCAGTTGTTGTTGTTTTGCCCGCATCAATATGGGCAGCGATGCCAATATTGCGAATTCTCTCCAGCGGGATATTTCGTGCCACAGATACCTCCTTGGTCTTGAAAAGCAGTCTTGATTGTTTATTTTTTCGGCTCTTTTAGAATTGTATACTTTTTTTAAGCCAAACGATTAAGACTTCCTGAAGAAATCTAGCCTAAAACAGGGTTTAGACTAGATTCCGCTCAGTTCTTTTGAATTGGGCTAAAGATGAGGCGCTGAATTTGCCTAATACCTTAGTAACGATAGTGAGCAAATGCCTTGTTTGCTTCTGCCATGCGATGGGTTTCTTCCCGCTTACGAATGGTGCTTCCGGTTTCGTTGGCAGCATCCATAAGTTCATTGGCTAATTTCATAGCCATGGATTTACCCGAACGCTGTCTAGAGAATCGAATTAACCAACGTAGAGCCAAGCTCACGCCCCGATCTGAGCGGACTTCCATGGGAACTTGGTAAGTCGCCCCACCTACCCGTCTGGCTTTTACCTCAACCAAAGGGGTTGCATTTTTCACGGCTTTTTCAAAGAGAGGTAGAGCATCAGAGCCGGTGCGCTCTTCAATAATTTTGAAAGCATCATATAGGATGTGAGAGGCTAAGGATTTTTTTCCACTCTTCATGATCCGCCTGATGGTCATGCTAACCAGGCGACTATTGTGTACCGAGTCTGGAGGGACAGAACGGTGATGAGATACTCCTCGACGAGACATAAGTTTAGATCTCAGACTTCAATAATGGATTGGGTTTACAGTATATATTTACAACGACCAGCGCTAAAAATAACGAAGAAGCTATAACGGTTTATTTCGATTCCTTAAACCGTTCTAAACGCTTTATTTGGGGCGTTTAGCTCCATACTTAGAACGACCTTGCCGCCGATCTTTTACGCCTGCGGTATCTAGGGTTCCACGAATGATGTGATACCTTACACCTGGCAAGTCTTTCACCCGTCCACCGCGAATCATGACTACGGAGTGTTCTTGAAGGTTATGCCCAATCCCTGGAATATAAGCAGTGACTTCAAACCCGGAGGTCAAACGCACACGGGCAACTTTACGCAGGGCTGAATTCGGTTTTTTAGGCGTTGTAGTGTAGACACGGGTGCAGACTCCACGGCGCTGGGGGCAGCTTTTTAGAGCTGGAGACTTGGTTTTCCGTTCTATTTTCTGACGTTCACTACGAATGAGTTGTTGGATCGTTGGCATAAGGTACGGAGGTTTGCTATAAACCGTCTCTGGTTCAACTTTGACGACAATTTTTAACTTTACCAACTAAACTCACCTTTTGTCAATCTTTTGGTCCCTCAACCCTTCTACTTGTAAGGCTAGTTAATGGCAAAGGATTGACCACAGCCACAAGTTCGGGTGGCATTAGGATTGTGGAAGCGAAATCCTCCACCCATCAAATCATCAGAATAATCGACTCTCAAATGATCGAGATAAGTTAATTGGGCTGGATCGACGATGATGGCGATCGCCTCATAATCATAGACCCGATCCGTCTCCTGTTTTTCTGAGTCAAACCGGATCTCATAGCTCAAGTCTGCACATCCCCCTGTCTGCACCTCAAAACGCACCCAAGGAGTCGATTGGGGATATCGGCTTTGCAACCGTTTTAATTCTGTGGCCGCAGCAGGGGTTAAATGAATCATGGGGAAGCGAGTTCAAATATCTATCATTTAGACTGTACTATCTTTGCCGTTCGTGCGGGCATAATCATCTTGGAAGCGCACGATATCATCTTCACCGAGATATTCCCCATTTTGGACTTCGATCAGCACTAAGGGAATCACTCCTGGATTTTCCAAGCGATGGGAGTTTCCTTGGGGAACATAGGTGGATTGATATTGATAAACCATGATTTCTTTGTCGCCACAGACAACTTTTGCCGTACCTGAAACCACAATCCAATGTTCGCTGCGGTGGTGGTGCATTTGCAGGCTCAGGCGATGACCGGGTTTAACTTCAATGCGTTTAATTTTATAGCCTTGTCCCTCTTCCAAAACCGTATAGGTTCCCCAAGGACGTTCTCCCACTTCTGGCAAGCTATTGGAGGATGGAGAAGACTTAGGAAGGGAGTCTTTAGTTTTGTCTGAATTATCTGAATTAACAGTTGGGCGTTCTGAGGCTTGTACCATGATTGATTTTTCTCCGTAGAAGGTTAGAAATCTTGGGTTGCAGAATTAAAAGGAGAGAAGAGTTCCCCTTAGATAACCATAACAATCTTCTCTCTTTGCTGTCATCTGTTAGGTGGTGATTTGGCATGAGTGCTAACCCACTGGCGAAATTCCCGAATCAATGCGGTTTCCTTAGTGGTTTTTCTCAATTCCAGAAAACCCATAATTTCTGTGGCTTGTAGGAAAGGAAAAGCCAAGGAGTGTTCGCTCTGTTTATATTCTTTTCCTTCTAGCTGATCGAATTGTAGGCGATCGCCATCATAGCGCCAGACCTCCGGCACTCCAAAATCGGCATATAAATCGAATTTATTCATAGATTGGCTAGTCGCATCAATCTCGACGATCAAATCTGGAGGCGGATCTTGACTGAGGTCTATTTGCTTTTTGTTCCACACGAGAGACTCGTTCTGAATGTAGTAGCACTCATCTGGCTCAAAACCGCGAGCTAAGTCCTCGCGCTTGCAAGTGAGCGAACCCAGGCTGCGAATTTCTATATTCAACTCCTCAGTCAGGGTTTCTACAAAACGTCCTATCAGCTTTTTATCACCTTCGTGGGGAGCTAAAGGAGTCATAATTTCCAGTAATCCTTGGTCGTAGGTCAGGCGCATTCCTGCTTGTTCGCTTAAATCTTCAAGCAGAGATTCGTAAGTCAGCCAGCTAATATTGCTTAGTAGGAGCGATTCTCCTACGGAGACGCTTCGCGATCGCTTGCCCAGGCTTGGCGCTACAACTGGCTCCTGTTTTAGTGTGGCTCTCATGGGGGTTACTAAGGTTGAAGAAAGATGCCTAAGCCATTATGAATGCGGGCGGCACTTCGGGGGGAGCGGTCTAATAATTCTCCTCCTAAATAAAGTCCGGTGGAACTGCCACCATCTAAATTCAGGGCATCCACTGTACCAAGGTGTTGCATAATTTGAGCCATTTCGGTGAGGGTTGGCCCTTTTCCGTAGGAGCGGTTATGGACAGCGGCGATAATCAGTTGTCCATTGGAGGTTAAACCGATCGCACTCCGGGAGGCTTGTTGGCGAATAAATGCTTGGCTAAAGCTCTCTCCTTGGGCATCTAGCACGATACGACCATTTTTCATCAAGAGAGGGCCAGCGCCTAGGGTAAAGGGATAGTTGGAGGTGAGATCGGGGGATGAGGTGGTTTGCAGTTGGAGACGACTTCTTGGAGGAATAGAGGGCCGAAGATCCTGCCCACGATGGACTAAGAGATATCCTTGGGGAGGGATGGAAAATTGGCCGGTTCCGGCTTGGGTGGTTTGGGTTTGAGAAATGACGCGATCGCCGTTTACCGAAATAAGGGTTTCATTGTCGGTCAGTGGCGTATAAGTTGACCCCCAAGCACGGGTATAGCGAGATAATCCTGGTTTGACATAGCCACTGTTGAGGTAAAGAATGGGATATTGTTGGCTGCTTTGAGTGGTAAGGGTTTCAGTGAGGGTTAGGCGATCGATGAGGAATTGTCCTCGGTCGTTCCAGGCGATCGCTCCCCGGTTGAGAATAGGGCCGGATATCCATTCTCCATTGTCGCGAATGACTCCCAAGGGTAAGCGATTATTACGATTAAAAAATCCCGCATTAATGGCGGCTGCCACTTGAGATTGACGCGCTAAAGTCACTAAGGGAGAAGTCCCCGATGCAGCTTGGGTATTGGTGCGAATGGGACGGAGTTGGATTTGGGGATTTTGCGGGTCAATTTGCAGCCAAAATACAGGAAACTGCGACGATCCAATGGTCACCGTTTGCTGTCGCCATTGAATTCCTGGGGCCCATTGGATTCGTTTTGTGGGAATATAGGCATCTAAATGAAAATCGATCGCCACCCGATAGGGCGCATTCGCGGTAAGAATTTGGGGACGCACTTGTTTGCTTTTCAGGTTAATTTCAATTTGCGTCCGTCCCGATTCCGGGGTAAACTTGATGCTATCAATAGCATTCCCAGCCTGGGATTCAAAGGCATCGAAGAGAGCAGAAGAAGCAACTGCCCCAAGAGTAATCACCGTCTTTCCGGGAGCATGGTTGATTTGTATCGGTGTTTCTTGATTCAAAGCGATTAGGAAGCGATCGCCCCAAGCTTCTTGTACCTGACGCATCCCCAAAACCTGACTCGCAGGTGCTTGTAGCCTCAGCATATTCCCCTGGGGAACCATCCGCCATCCCAACTCTTGCACCCACTCCGTCACATCCACATATCGTGCAGTCGAAGTCACCTGAACCGGAAGCGTCCACTGAGTTTGACGAGGAATTCCGTACCACTGAATCGGTTGGAGAGTAGGATTAGCAGTACTCAGTAATTCTACACCAAAACCCGACACCAAACCCACATCACTAATGCCAATCCGCAATTGATTATTCTCTCGCCATTGTTTCCAGGCAATGGGTAATTTTTGACCATTAATGATGATTTGATTGCCTTGAGCAGGAAGATTTTGCGCGAGGAATTCTTCCTCACTCATAGTTGATACAGGACACACTTCGGTTAAGCTATCCTCACAAGCGTTAACCGGAAGTGCATTTATACCAGAAAACATCCCAGCGCCCAACAATGCAATATAGAATAATGACAACATCAATCTGTTTACCCCACAACCATACCTAAATCAGATCCTTGGACTTATTAGAAACTGGTAGAGACAAGGCGCACCTTATCTCTATGCACATCCTACAATCCATGGAAAACGTTATCTTCTCCATCCAGCGGTCAGTCCGATCCGAATAGATTGTCAAACTATGTCACAACTGAGTTCAAAATGATAAATTAATTAGGCCGACCAAATTTTGGCTAAGAGCATAACCTTGAAATTAGGATATAGTGTCTTCTGTTGGCAACGTTAATGTAACTATGCTAAACAGATTCAGACTGCGATAACCCTCAGATATTACATCTGCATATTCTTTAGAATAAAATGGCTCGCTATGATAGGCCGTTCCTTCTGCCACTTCATATCGATTGAGTTCCGGTAAATTCATGATGACTTGAACTTGTTGCTCATTTTGAGGAACAACGATCACATGATATTTAGCCGCATTAGAACCTTGGTTAATATACTCAGAGAACAAACCTTCTAATTCTGCGATAATCAACTGTTCTTGTTCGGAAACTTCTTCATCAATATTGACTAAAGCATTAATAATATCTTTGAATTCTGATACTTGTTTATGAGGGGGAGAGGTTGCCAAGTAATCCATAACATCCTGACGTAACTTGATCAAATTGATAGAAGCCCCTGCTCTTCTATTGCTTTGTAAATCATCCCAAGAATAACTAATATTCCAGTTGTCAGCAAAAGTTTGAATAAATTGCTTTTCTCGTTCATCAAGAAATTCATCAATCATTGCGACTTGACTTAAGATACTAATCACCTTTTTGGCTCCAGATGGTTTGAAAAACGATCGAGCCAAGTCTCCCGCCTCTTTTCTTTCTAAGTTGAGAGTTTGTTTGATTAATTCCCATAACCCTTTTTTTCGCTCTCCTTCTACCCATAAGGACGTACCTACTAGGATATAAAATACAGCCAAACCACCAAACAATGTGGTGTCGATTAAGCCAATAAGTTCACCTTGCAAAAGATAGTTGAGGGCAAAGATCACTCCAGGAATTAAAGAAACTAAGTTAGCCGTAACGGATATACTTTCGGCAACAGCTCGTTCGTGCTTTCGTTTCCAAATTTGGTTGATGGTTAGATATACTTCTGTTAGGGAAAAGCCTATGGATAGAAAAGCTAGAATAGATATTATTCTCTCGAAATTTTCCATGATGGTAATGCAATGTGTGATGATACAGCAGTTTCCGCTCTTACAAGGTATATTAAAGCCTTTTGTTCTGGGGAACAAGGAGCAGACTTTAGTTGTTTATTGAGATACGAGACGGTTACACTGTACTCCATAGAAGAGAGACGCGCTATATTACTTCTTGTTTTATAGCGGGACTTTCTGTAAAGCAAATATTGAGCAAAGTATCAATATTTTCGACTAGGAAAATCGGTACACCTAATTTTTCTGCGACCTCTTCTACTGTCCGATCGTCTAAAAAACAAGTTTCACCATGCTTTAACATCACCGTTGGTAATAAAATACCATCACCTAAGTCCTTTTCAGACAACTTATGTAGCAAATCTTCTCCCGTCAACAAGCCAGTTACGGTCATGTCTTGTCCCCAATAGTCGCTATTCATGGCTTGTAACTGAATGGTCAAGCCTGATATCTTATTTAATTGATTCACTAAAGGGATAAATGCTTTTTCTACAGTGTTTCCTACTACCCAGGAGAATATTTTAGGAGGAGATACTTTAGCCACGGATCTCTTTTGTATCTTCTCTTCAAACTCGCGAATAAATAACCGAATTGATCCCACTCCATTGCCAATTTGAGGATAATCCTGATAATGGGATTCGGGAGGTAAATCCACTCCAGCAATTAAAAACCATTCATCGGCTAACCAAACTATGGTGGCATTTTTTTCTTGTTGAAATTTTTTCTGTAATCTTTGCACCTGGATAATTACTTCTTGCGCTTTTTCCACGGTTACGGGAATGAGTTCATCTTCACTAGGGCGAAAACGAGTTAAGCCGACAGGAACTACGGCTATTGAAGCAACGGCAGGAATTTCTCCTTGATGAAATCTTGCTAAATCTAAAATTGTTTTCTCTAAATGATCTCGATCATTAATTCCTGGACAAACGACGACTTGGGCATGAATTTGTAAGCGTTGTTCTTGGAACCATTCCAGTTGCTGAAGAATTTGACCGGCGCGAGGATTTTTTAATAAACGATTTCTGATGTCTGGTTCGGTGGCATGAACGGAAACGTAGAGGGGGGAGAGGCGCATGGCTTGAATGCGGCTCCATTCCTTGGGGCTGAGATTGGTTAAGGTTAAATAACTGCCGTAGAGAAAACTGAGGCGATAGTCGTCATCTTTGAGATAAAGGCTTTTACGTTTTCCGGGGGGTTGTTGATCGATAAAGCAGAAGGGACAGCGATTATTACATTGAATTAAACTATCGAAGAAAGCGCTTTCAAATTCTAGTCCTAAATCTTGATCGTAGTCTTTTTCGATTTCGACTTGATGGGTTTTGCCTTTAAGATCGAGAACTTCAAGATCGAGAATTTCATCGGCACATAAAAACTGATAATCAATTAAGTCTCGCGGTGCTGTGCCGTTAATGGAGACAATGGCATCACCGGGTTCAAAACCGATTTCGGCGGCGATGGAGTCGGGAAGAACTTGGGAGATTTTAGCAGGACGAATGGTACTCATGGTTTAGCTATTCTGGATAAGTTGGGTGCTAATGGCGATTAAAATAACGATGCCAAAAATCAGACGATACCAGATAAAGAGCCAGGTGCTACGGGTTTGGAGAAAACGGATTAGCCAGGCAATGGCGACATAGGAGAAAAAGGCGGAGGAAATTAAGCCGATAATTAGGGGAAATAAGCCGACTCCGGCAAGTCCTTCGTCGAGTAGTCCAGCGAGTTCAACTAATCCGGCAAGGGTGATGGCGGGAATGCCAAGGAGAAAGGAAAATCGGGCGGCACTGGCGCGTTCTAATCCCATGAATAATCCAGCGGTAATGGTCGATCCGGAGCGGGAAACGCCAGGGATAATGGCAAGAGCTTGGGCACATCCCATGAGAATTCCGTCTTGCATTCCGAGGCGATCGAAGTCCCGTTTTCGACTGCCCCATTTTTCGGCTAATCCGAGTAGAATAGCCATGACGATGGAGGCGATCGCAATGGCAGAGAGTTTGCGAATGGGAGATTCGTCGAAGTTGGGGATCAGTAGTTTAACCCCTAAGCCAATCACCACAATGGGTAGGGTTCCGATCGCAATCCCGGATACCATGCGGACACTATTGGACTGATAGTCTTTTTTCTGGATGGCTTGAAGGGTTCCTAGGGTCAGTTGCCTCAGATCGTCCCAAAAATACCAGAGGACAGCACCGATACTGCCCAGTTGAATGATAGCAGAAAAGGCAACTCCTGGATCGCCCCATCCGAGTGCCACAGGGACTACTTTCAGGTGAGCGGTACTGCTAATGGGAATAAATTCTGTCATTCCTTGTACCAGTCCTAAAATAAAGGCTTGAAAGACATTAATCTGCCCGGAAACGCTGTTGGAGGTGTCTTGTGCTTGCGCGAGGGGAGGTAAAAGTAGGGTAGAGAGGAAGATTAGTCCAAACAGGAGGGGGCGATCGCTATTTTTTTTAAGCATTACGAATCCTTGATGGAGAACTGTCCCATTATTGCCAAAAACAGGGGGTTGTGCCTTGTAGGTTTCATTTCTCTGGCGATCGGTTATCATACACTTATCCCCCCCGGGGGGATATCAGATCCAATAGACAGAATTTAAAAATCTGATATCTTAAACAATGTAAAGTTAAGTAACGAAACTTAATTGTGGTTCATCAAACCTTTCCCCCCTATTCTTCCTCAACATCCAAGTCAGCCTCAAATCCTGTAAAGGAAGGGTTGAAAGGGCTGGCATTCCCTCAACATTGGCAAATCTGGCTGGCATCTGGGGGGTTAGTGATTGTACCTGTGTTCTTCCAAGCGCCCTTAGTGCGCCTGTTCCCAGAATTAAGTTTTGTAATGACCCTCGGCTGGCTTGGTGTAAGTTGGATGCTCAAGACTCGTCACTGGGGGCAGCTTTGGGGCGATCTCTTATTAGGATTTAGTTGGAGTTGGTTAGCCGGCTCGATCTATTGGGGGTGGCTCAGGTGGGAACCGCTCTATCATTTACCCATCGAGGCGATCGCCCTACCCTTCGTTTTACTCGACCTAGTACTGCGCTGTAGACAGTCTAGAAATTCTTGGGGATTAATCGGCCATTTCTTCTATCTTGGTTCCCTGTTGGGGACGGCGATCACCGATATTTATTTTTACCTAGTTGACCTGATCCCCCACTGGCGGCAACTGATGCAAGTCGAACCCGAATTTGTACGCCCTGTCTTTCAAGAGGCGATCGCCCAAATCTATACCCCTTGGGGGGGATTTTGGGCGGGAGCGTTGTTAACTCTCTTGCTAGTAATGGGTTTATTTCCCGTGCGCTCCAAACAAATCCAGTGGTGGGCCTTTAGTGGTGCAGTCCTCAGTACCCTAGTCGTAGACGGACTCTTCTGGCTGGCAGCTCTTTGTGCCTAAATTCCAATCGGCTTTAAAGACAACATTTTTCGATCGGTAGAAAGAAATCAGGGCTAGTCTTTATTGTGACTCAAATCACAACCCATTTCCCAAATCATCACGGAATGAACAGAGCATCCCCAGGAGAATAAGATTAAAGACCCTTGAGAATGCTATCTCAACATCAAGCGATGGAAGTCTCCTTACATCTGCTCCCCTGTGCCCTAAGCGATCTGATTGTTCAAGCCTATACGAAGCGCAAATTAACCCAAGCTGACCGATATGGATTAATGGCAGCTATTTTAGATCCCAATCTGAGTGAAGAAGAGCAACAGGCGATCGATCGCCTGTTCTATCTTTATTATCGAGGACGCTTAGAACTAACGGATGAACTCTCAACCCTAGATGGAGAATAGCCAAATCTGAAGATTAGTGAAAAAGGGTTGATCCATTACCAGCGCGTTTGATGTCCGCAACAGCGGAAAGCACGATATGATTGATCTTCAGCATAAGCAGGATCCCCTTGGATGGCGACTCCTGTTCCATCACCTCCCGATCCATGATTTACCCCGATTTTTCCGAATTTAAACAGCTTGCCCAACAGGGTAATTTTATTCCCGTTTGTCAGGAATGGGTCGCTGACTTAGAAACCCCGGTTTCGGCATGGTACAAGGTTTGTGCCAATCATCCCTACAACTTTTTGCTAGAGTCGATCGAAGGCGGAGAAAAGATCGGTCGCTACAGTTTATTAGGTTGCGATCCCCTATGGATCTTAGAAGCAAGAGGCGATCGCACCACACAAACGTTTCGAGATGGCACTCAAAAAGAATTCCAAGGCGATCCTTTCGGGCACTTAGCCAATTGTTTAGAACCCTATCATCCTGTCAAACTGCCCCAACTGCCTCCCGGAATTGGGGGATTATTTGGATTTTGGGGCTATGAGCTGATTCGTTGGATTGAACCTACCGTTCCCGTCCATAAAGGGGATAAGACCGATCTGCCTGATGGCATTTGGATGCAGGTCGATCATCTGTTGATTTTCGATCAAGTGAAGCGTAAGATTTGGGCGATCGCCTATGTGGATGTGCGCGATCCAGAAACTCAACTCAAAAAAGCCTACAAGCAAGCGTGCGATCGGATCAAATCCCTCGTTAAGAAACTCAACAAACCCCTCTCTCGCAAACACATATCTCTGGAATGGACATCCCCAAACCGGGTGAACCCAGACTCTAGGGTGTCTTACACCAGCAACATTACCCCAGAAGCCTTCTGTACCAACGTCAAAACAGCTCAGGACTATATCTTGGCAGGAGATATCTTTCAAGTTGTTCTCTCCCAGCGTCTCAGTACTGCCTATAGAGGTAAACCTTTTGACCTCTATCGCTCCCTGAGACTGATTAACCCCTCGCCCTATATGGCCTATTTTAATTTTGGCTCTTGGCAACTGATTGGTTCATCTCCAGAAGTCATGGTTAAAGCTGAAAAAGCTTCCAATGGCAAAACTATCGCCACCGTTCGACCCATTGCCGGAACCCGTCCCCGTGGCGCTACTCCAGAAGAAGACCAAGCCTTCGCCAACGAACTCTTACAAGACCCCAAAGAAATTGCCGAGCATGTTATGCTGGTCGATTTAGGTCGCAACGATCTAGGGCGAGTTTGTACCAGTGGCACCGTTAAAGTCGATGAGCTGATGGTGATTGAACGCTACTCCCATGTGATGCACATTGTCAGTAACGTCGTGGGGGAACTGGGGAGAGATCGCAGTGCCTGGGACTTACTCAAAGCCTGTTTTCCCGCTGGAACCGTCAGTGGCGCACCGAAAATTCGCGCCATGGAGATTATTCACGAACTTGAAGGCGATCGGCGCGGCCCCTACTCGGGTGTATATGGATACTACGACTTTGAAGGACAGCTCAACAGTGCCATTACCATTAGAACCATGGTTGTACAGGATAAAACCGTATCCGTTCAAGCAGGAGCCGGTCTAGTCGCTGATTCTATTCCCCAGAACGAATACCAAGAAACCCTGAATAAAGCTAAAGGATTATTACAAGCTATTCAATGCTTGTACCCCTAAGTCTTCCCGATAATCTGAAGGGACGAACTAGAGGCATGAAGTATAAGCAATTAGAAAATCAAATCATCGATCTGATTCAAATTGTTGATTAAATTTTGCTTGCAATTTGTCCAAAATCCCGTAATATCAAGAATGAAGACAAGCAATCGTACAAGCGATTAAGCCAGGAAATTGGCTATCGTTTGTATTAATCAACCTTATACTCATTCAACTAATCTCTGAGGAGTAACACCATGGCTACATACAAAGTTACATTGAAAACCCCCACTGGTGAAACAGTAATAGACTGTCCTGAAGACGAAATTATTCTAGATATTGCTGAAGAACAAGGGCTTGACCTGCCTTATTCCTGCCGTGCCGGTGCTTGCTCCACCTGTGCTGGTAAAATCACTGCGGGTACCGTCGATCAAGACGATCAATCCTTCCTTGATGACGATCAAATCGAAGCCGGTTGGGTTCTGACCTGTATTGCTAAGCCGACATCAGATTGCACCATTGAAACTCATAAAGAAGACGATCTGACCTAGTTCTTCAACTCTCAAAATCCTTAGCATAACTAAGTCCCTAGGCTACCCAAATCCCCTTTTAATGGTAAGGAGATTTGGGTGCCAATCGTTTGTAAGATCTAATTGAACAGTTACGCCTAAACAATCATCCCTCAACCTTTAAAAAATTAAGCTAAAAATAGATTAAGGAAGCAACGAAATGGCTAAAAAAACCTACAGCGTTCGACTGGTCAACGAAGAAGAAGACCTTGATGAAATTATCGAAGTTCCTGAAGATGAATACATTTTAGATGTAGCAGAAGATCAAGGTGTGGATATTCCCTATTCCTGTCGGTCGGGAGCCTGTTCTACCTGTGCTGGTAAGTTAGTATTACCAGAGAACACCTATCCAGAAGATGTGGTGGATCAATCGGACCAGTCTTTTTTAGACGATGGGCAAATAGAAGCCGGTTATGTCCTGACCTGTATAGCGTATGCTAAGGCAGACTGCACCATTCTTACTTATCAAGAAGAAGAACTCTATTAACTCTTAAACCTTATTCGGTTTACCCCTAGCCTCCCCAGACAGGTCTCGCTTCATCTGCAATCAACTCTCAAGTTAGTTAAGTTAAGCTTTAATGGGATTGAAGGTCTTATATCTCTTAATGCAGTTGTGAGGAGGCTTAAATTATGCCAACGATTAATGGAACCCCTGGGCCAGATTTACTTAATGGAACTGGGCAAGGGGATATTATCTCGGGTTTTCAAAGCAATGATACCCTGAACGGACTAGGGTTTAATGATATTATCCTCGGCAATCAGGATAACGATCTCATCGATGGTGGGCCAGGTAAGGATACCCTATTTGGTGGTCAAGGAAGCGATACACTCTTTGGTCGCACAGAGGCCGATCAGATCTCAGGGGACTTTGGAGATGACTTTATATCCGGAGGAGAGGGTATTGATTTAATCCTGGGAGGGCCAGGTAACGATCAGATTTCTGGAGGTTCGTTTAATGATGCCCTCTTTGGAGGAACGGGTATAGATGCCATTAATGGGAATGGAGGAAACGATCTCATTTATGGCGGCCAAGATAGCGATTATCTGGTCGGCTCTCAAGGTAATGATAGTCTCTTTGGAGATTTAGGTAACGATACCATTGAGGGGGGAGACGGTTTAGAAAGTATTCGAGGCGGTCAAGGGATTGATTTCATCTTTGGGGGGAATGATACAGATACAATTTTTGGAGATAATGAGGGTGATGTGATAACTGGGGACGGGGGTGCAGATAGTCTCCTCGGTGGTAATGGTGCAGATTTTGTGGCAGGTGGTACGGAAAATGATACCCTGCTGGGCGACCCAGGTAATGATTCCCTGTTTGGGGGACAAAACGAGGATCGGATGGAAGGGGGAGAGGGTAATGATTTCCTTTCTGGCGATCGCGGCAATGATACGCTACAAGGGAATGCAGGTAACGATGCCCTAGCTGGAGATTCAAATAATACTGTAGCGGGGAATGACTTTCTCTTTGGCGGTACGGGAGCAGATATCCTGCTCGGTGGTGCAGGACGGGATACCTTTGCGATCGACGCAAACTCTGGGAGTTTCCAGATTTCAGGTGCAGATATTGTCACTGACTTCTTTGTTGACCAAAATGGAAACAAGGAAGACAAAATTGGCTTGGGAGGTGGACTTACCTTTGCTAACCTGTCTATCACTCAAGGAACAGGAGCCAATGCCAATGATGTAGTTATTCGTCAGATTGCGAGTACAGGTCAAGCAGGGCAAGTACTGGGCGATTATTTAATGGTCTTGCAAAACGTCAACGTGGCCCTGATTAACCAAACTGATTTTGTCACGGTTGATCTGCCCACCCCAACTCCAAGCCCGACCCCAACGCCAACGCCAACGCCAA
>DDLS01000009.1 GCA_002340255.1 Cyanobacteria bacterium UBA2566 | reverse complement strand
TTCTGTAGGGGCGGGTTTACCAATATTTTGCTCTCCCAACCCAGATTTTTGTAAACCCGCCCCCAGATCTCGGTACAAAGTCGGAGGAGTCGGTTGCGTAACCCAACGTTCCGGCAGGGCAGGTTCACCAACGCTATTGTCTTCCCACTGAGATTTTCGTGAACCTGCCCCTACAGAATGCCATCGGTTATTAATTCCCTTTTGCACTTCAACCGGTAATTGCTCAAACCTCTGTTGATAATCATCTCTAGACAGAGATAACCCCATTCCCCCATTCCCCCATTCCCCCATTCCACTACCCAACCGGATCTCATTCCCTTCCCAGTCATTCGTCACCCCTGCGGTTAAGCGACTTATGAGATCTTCTGGCGTTTCTGGAATATCCTGTAACTCGTATCCTGCGGTTTTCAGAGCTGCCAGAATTTCCACACAACTGGCGGGAGTATCTAAGCCGACACCATTAGCTAGCCGTCCGTCACGGGTGGGATAATTGGCGAGAATAACAGCAATTTTGCGATCTTGGGCAGGTTTTTGCCGCAGTTTCACCCAATTGGCAGCTAAGTCAGCGACAAAGTTAATCCGGTTGGCAACGGGTTCATATTGCACGACATCGGTTTGCAGTTGCTGATTATAGGTTTGTGCGGCTTTGAAAGAAATGGCGCGGGTGATGATTCTCCCATCTACTTCTGGTAGGGCAATATTCATCGCCACATCTCTGGGTAGGAGTCCTCGGTTGCCGTCTTGCCATTGCTCGACGGTGGAGCTACTGAGGATCGCTTGTAGGGTGGGAACATTGAGGGTGGAGAAAAATGAAGGGGTTGAGTCCTTACTTTGTAGGGAATGGATCGCGAAGCTGGTAGTATTGAGCAGAACTTGGATGGGTTTGTTGTCTGGGGGTTGGAAAAGCTGTAGAATTTCCTCTTGACATTGGCGATCGCGCAAAGAAGAGACAAAAACCGGTACTGGCATTAACTGGCGATCTATCAAAGCATGACATAGCGCCTCTATTGGAGCCGTATTTCCGGCACAATAATGGGCACGATAGAAGAGAATCCCCACGTTTGGCCAATTTTGCCCTAAACCTTGTTCTAGGGGCAACACGCCCACTTTAGGAACAGGTTGAGGTTCAGCAATATTTTCGCCTTCCCACAGAAAGCTTCGTGAACCCATATCTGCGTGGGAAATAAGGGCGGGTTCACCAGTTTTCTGGTTTCCATTCCAAGATCTCGGTGAACCCGCCCCTACGAAATCTCTCCCTACAGAACTGGCTAAAAACAATAATCCATTACGAATATTTTCCACTCCCCCTTCATTCCAATAGCGCCATAATCGATTAACCTGTTCCAAAGACACCGTGGAATGGCTCATTAGCTCCACATCGGGGGAATCATCTCCAGGCATCACCACCAAAGCAATGCCCTGATTTTGGGCTAATTCTTTCACTACTTCCAAACCATAAGACCAATATGCCCTTCCGCCCAACAGACGAACCAGAATCACTTGGGCGTGCTGCAATACTCGTTCGGCATAGTCATCAATCGACAGTTGCTGTACCAAGTGTAAGAGACTGGCGACCCGAATCTGAGGAAACTGGGCAGGAAGATGGGGAACCGTTGCGGCTAAAGTTTGAATATCTGTATCTGCTGCGCTGAGAATAACGATAGGGGCTGAAGTTTGTTCGAGGATAACCACCCCTTCGTCTTGGGGGTTCCATCCTCCGGGAGTTGCGGCGATTCGATGCATCGTGAGTCTAAACCTAATATTACGCTAAAGAGTCAAAACCTAAAAGTTTCCCAACGTTTCAGGGGGGTGGGGATCAAAAACAGAATACGATAAGTAAACCGGAGAATGGCAAGCCCTCTGAGCAAGAGACAGGAGTAGGATTCATTACTTGTGGAGTCCCATATTCCTCTGTTATCTGCCGTATCTTCATGTATCCTGAGAACCCTCCTGTCAAGCAATAGTAATGCTACCTCATCGAATTTTAGATTACAAGACCTTTAAGCAGCTTTATGTCTTGTTACAGGGTAAGGCCGATACTTTGGGAGAGGCTGCGATCTGTATCACTGAGAAGATTTTAGAGCAAACGGAGTCTTCTTGGAATTATGGGCGATCGCAGTTTTTAGTTTTAGTGTCTCCAGCATTGAGGGTGCTGTTAATTGGTACGCCCCTAGGTCAATCCTCCGTGCATGAATTGCCTTACCTTCAAGTTGAGTTGACTTTTGATACTCAACCGATTGCTGTCTTTCTTAAACAATTGGTGCGGGAACTATCTAATCCTTCGTTAGCCACTCAAGCTTTAAAGAAAGTGATTCGCACGCCTCAAGTTAATTCCGCTTATTTACAAGGGGAGTTGATGCTGCAAATTTTAAGCCGCATTGAAGAGTCGGAATCCGGATTCCAAGAGGGTTTTGCCGGTACTTTTATGCATCCAGCCAGGCAAGAGAGACTTTTTTATCAAATTATTGCCCAAATGCAACAGGGGGTTGAGTTACCGACGATTTTATCTACGGCTATGGAGGAATGGCGTAGTTTATTACAAGTCGATCGACTTTTAATTTATCAATTTGATGTCTTTCCCAACACAGAGGAGAGTTCTATTCCTTTCCCTCAAAATTGGGGATACATCACCTATGAAGCCAAGGGGGGGAACTCCATCACTCCAGTTCTTCATTTAACGGAAGAAAAGTCGTGTTTTGCCCATGGATGTCAAGGAAGGGAAAAATATAAGCAAGGATGGATGGCGGTAATTTCAGATGTGGAGATTAGTTATCGAGATTCGCCTTGTTTATTAGATTTATTACGCCATTATCATGTCCGAGCTAAGTTGGTGATTCCTATTTTGGTGCGTAAACAAATTTGGGGATTAATGATTGCCCATCAGTGCCACTATCCTCGACGCTGGTTGGAATGGGAAAAACATACTCTGAAACGCTTGGCTGATTATTTGGCGATCGCGATCGATCGATCCCAAACTCAAAAAGATATCAGTCTAATTAGTGTAGACTCTGAATCCGTTAGTGAAGAGTCTGAGAAATCCTTATCCGATCTACAGTCCGATCTCTTGAAAAGTCAGATTCAAAATCGGATTAAAAGTGAGTTTTTGGCAGCCATCAGTCATGAACTGCGAACCCCTTTAACCTATATTATTGGGATGTCTGCGACGTTGTTGAGATTGGCGTTTTCCCCGGATAGTGATGGACATAAATTAAGCATAGAGAAACAAAGAGTCTATTTGCAAAAAATTCAGGATAGTGGCAGAAATTTATTAGAATCGATTAATAATTTACTGGATTTGTCTCAATTAGAAGCTGGGAAAACAGTTCTCAACATTCGCAAGTTTTCATTAATAAACTTAGCTCGTAACTGCAAGAAGTCACTCAAAAGTTTGGCTGAAGAAAAGGAGATAAATTTGGTCATTAACATCGATGAATTGGAGGGTGAAGATACATTTTTTGCCGATCAGTACAGAGTTCAGCAAATTCTACTCAATTTAATGAACAATGCCCTTAAATTTACGCCAGAAGGAGGAGAAGTTATATTAACAATTTGGCGGGAAGAAGATCGGGCTATTTTCCAAGTCGAAGATACAGGGATTGGGATTAAAAAAAATGCTTTTTCTTTCTTGTTTGAAAAGTTCCAGCAATTGGAAACTGCCTATGAACGTCAATATCCGGGTATGGGATTAGGATTAGCGCTCACTCGCCAATTGGTAGAACTTCATGGAGGACTGATTGAAGTGGATTCAACTTTGGGTGTTGGGTCGATATTTACGGTGAGTTTGCCCTCTCAACCCCAAGGTACAGTGACCTTAAAGTCTTCTGGACATACGCCATTAAATCCCTGGGCAACTACTATCCCTCTAGGACGTTTGGTTTTAATTCAAGACAATGAACAAATGGCTTGGGAAATTTGTGATTTACTCACAGCAGCAGGATATCAAGCGATTTGGTTATTAGATGGCTCAACGGTCACTCAACAAATTGAAGTGTTGCGTCCTTTGGCAATTATTACAGAAACTCAATTGCCCGATATGAGTGTTCAAGAGTTAATTACGATTTTGCGAAATTCGACAACGACCTATAAAATTAAGGTGGTAGCGATCGCCGATTCCTCTGAACAACAAGAGTTATCTCAAGATCCCCTTACCGAACCCGATGTGTATCTGAATAAACCCTTACAACTCGAAGAACTTCTGCAAACCCTTAGCCGAATCCTCATGCCAAAGTAATGCAGCCACTCAATAGATTACCCCTACACGGATTAATTGTCTCTTGCCAAGCGCCAGTCTCCTCACCTCTCCATGACCCTTCGGCGATCGCCGCTATGGCTAAAGCTGCTCTTAATCAAGGAGCCACCGCAGTTCGTATTGATACCCCTGCCCATATCCAAGCAGTCCGAGAACAGACAGATGCGCCGATTATTGGGCTGTGGAAGCGCCAATTCCCCGATTCTGAGGTGTATATTACACCCCAGTTTTCCCAAGCCGTAGAACTGGCGCAAGCGGGTGCAGATTGGATTGCGATAGATGCAACCAACCGACCTCGCCCAGGAAACGAAACGCTACACGCCCTGATCGCTCAAATTCATCAGCAGTTAAATAAACCCGTGTTCGCAGATGTCGATACACTCGAGTCGGCAAACGTTGCTTTTGATGCCGGAGCCGATCTTCTGGCAACGACTCTCTACGGATATACCTCCGAAACCCGTCACCTCACCCCCCCAGGTTACGATCTCTTAGAGCAACTGGTGCAAAACTTCAGTTGTCCCATGGTTTGTGAAGGGGGCATTAGTTCCCCAGAAATGGCACAGAAAGCGCTAGATTTAGGGGCGATCGCCGTCGTAGTGGGGACAGATATTACAGGAATTGACCAGAAGGTTAAATCTTATCAACAAATTTTGTCTACGGCTAAATCCGTGAGATATCCTGAATAAAGTCGTCAATTGACTTGAATAATTATGGCCATTTCTCTAGCGAAAGGACAAAAGGTTTCTCTGGAAAAAGCATCCCCAGGGATTGAAGCGGCTTTTATTGGCTTAGGATGGGATATTAAAGCCACCGATACGGGTGTGGATTTTGACCTCGATGCCTCAGTTTTTCTCTTAGGGGAAAATGAAAAGTTGGTTTCCGACAAACATCTAATCTTTTACAATAACAAAAAAAGTTTAGATGGGGCAGTAGAATATATGGGGGATAACCGCACGGGTGCGGGTGAAGGAGATGATGAAGTTATTATTATTGACTTGCGAAAAATCGCCCCAGAGATCATGAAATTGGTCTTTACCGTGACCATTTATGAAGCAGAACAACGCAAACAAAATTTTGGCCAGGTGAGTAATGCTTATGTTCGCTTGGTCAATGTGAAGACGAAGGAAGAGGCGATACGCTATGACTTAGATGAAGATTATTCCATTGAAACGGCGATGATTATTACAGAGTTGTATCGCAAAGATGGAGAGTGGCGGATGAATGCCGTAGGTGCGGGCTATGGAGGTGGATTACAAGCTCTTTTAGACCGCTATAGTTAATTAGAAAAGGGCTAAGGGCAGGTTTGAAACCTGCCCTTACTTATTACTTATCGATCAAGACCTTCGCCACAATCAAAAATGGCTGGCTTCTTCACTCCGTGTTCCCTCATCCTCCCATCCCCCATCTCCCCATACCAGGGTGATATGGTGGGTAAAGGATCTCTATTGTCCTTGCCCTATGGTCTGGAAATTCTGTGGTCGTTTAATCAAGCCGCTGGTTTATCATCTTTCCCTGCGGACGCTACTAACGGTTCCCTTCATTCTGCAATTGGGAGTAGTGACAGTCGTGATTACAGGATTATCTTTCCGCAGCGGAAAAGAAGCCGTCGATGTTTTGGTCAAGCAATTGGGACGAGAAACGAGCGATCGCATTGCCCAAGTTTTAGCGATGGAATTAGCTCAACCCCATTCTGTGTATCAAACGATTCAAGGAGCTATTGACACCGATCAAATTGATATCGAAGATTTTGAGCAACTGCAATGCTATTTTCAACGGTTAGTCAAGCAAGATAATGGGGTAGACTATTTACTCTTTGGTCGTCCCACTGGTGAAGTCTTAGCCGTTCAGCAACTAGCCAATGGGGAAACCGTGGTTAAAGTGCGGGAAGGGAGTATTCCAGAGCGAAAAACCTATCGCTTAGATCGGATGTGCGATCGCCAAGAACTTTTAAGCACCCAACCCTATGATGCTCGGCTCAAAAATTGGTATAAAACGGCCGTTGAGAAACGAAAGCCCACTTGGAGTGGGATTTCTATTTCGTCCTACCCCTATCTCAACACAGGGGAATATTTTCTCTATGCTAAACCCGTTACCCCTGTGGCACGATCCACCGGTGAAATTCTAGGCGTATTAGGCGCAGAAATATCATTAACCTATATTAATGAATTACTCAAAAGTTTAAAAGTGAGTCCATCGGGAATCGCATTTATTGTCGATCGATCGGGAGCCGTTGTTTCCTCTTCAACGGACGAACTTCTGTATCAATTTGACCAAGATAAACCCAAAAGAGTGCAGGCAATTCACAGTACGAATCCTCTGATTAAAGACACCAGTCAGTATCTTCTCCATCGATTTGACAATTGGGAAAACCTCTCCAGTCAAAAACAGTTACTTTTTGATCGTCATTCTCAAAATCACTTAGTTCATATTGCCCCATTAACCGATAATCACGGTTTGGATTGGTTAGTGATTGTGGTGATTCCCATATCGGACTTTATGGGCCCCATTTATACCAATCTATCTCATACACTGATCCTCTGTTTAAGCGCATTATTAGTCGCTAGTTTAATCGGCAGTATCACCGCACAGCGTGTAATTAATCCGATTAAGAAACTCAGTGAATCTGCTAAAGCTGTGGCTCAAGGAGAATGGTATAACCGGGTAACTTTGCGGCGATTTGATGAGTTGCGAGAATTGGCCGATTCCTTTAATCGAATGGCCGATCAAATTCAACTGTCATTTTCTGATTTAGAGACCAAAAATCAAGAATTAGAACGGATCGATCGGCTCAAAGATGAATTTTTAGCCAACACATCCTATGAACTCAGAACTCCCTTAAATGGAATGATTGGTTTAGCCGAATCGATCTTAGAGACCGCATCTGTAAAATTATGCGAACACACTCAGTTTAATTTATCTTTGATTGTTTCTAGTGGTCGTAGACTCGTCAATTTAGTCAATAATATTTTAGATTTATCAAGGCTGAACTACGATGAATTGACGCTCAACTGTAAGGCAGTTGAGTTACGAGCGATCGCCGAGGTTACTTTAACCCAATGCTATCCCTTGATTGGGACTAAAAATATTAAAATCAAGAACCAAATCCCCTCCGATATCCCCCTAGTCTGCGCTGATGAAAAACGACTGGAGCAAATTTTTTATGAACTCATTAATAATGCAATCAAGTTTACTGATTTTGGATGTATAGTCTTAATTGCTACTCGCGTTGACGATTATTTAGAGATTACAGTTCAAGATAGTGGTATGGGAATTTCTGAAGATAAAATCGATCGTATCTTCAAGCCTTTTGAACAAGAAAATGAACAGATCGCGCAGATGTATGGTGGTCTAGGATTAGGTTTAGCGTTAACAAAACGTTTAATTGAATTACATGGGGGAGAGTTACACGTTGTCTCTACCCTAGGATTAGGCTCAAGTTTTATTTTCACTTTACCTATTACTGATAACGTAAATTTTAAGGAGTCAAAATCTCAAGAGGAAAGAATATCCGACCTCACTCAGGTTTCCTCAATGGCACAAATCTGGCAACCCACAGATTGTCAGAATGAAAAGCACAAAATTTTGATCGTTGATGACGAACTGACCGATCTTCAATTTTATACGAGCTATCTAAATTCAGGAGATTATGGAATTATTTCAGCTCAAAGTGGCGAAGAGGCTTTAGATCTTTTAGCCCAAGGATTAATCCCAGATTTAATGGTTGTCGATGTTATGATGCCTCGAATGACTGGATACGAAGTTACTCGCCAAGTTCGCCTCACTCAAAGTCCCACAGAGTTACCGATTATTTTGTTAAGTACAAACAATCAAGTGACTGATTTAGTGATGGGCTTAGAGTTGGGGGCAAATGACTATTTGACTAAACCCGTATCTAAGGATGGATTTTTGGCGCGAGTCAAAATGCATTTAAATCTGAAATCTCTAAAGTTGGAAAACTTGCGGTTAGCCACAGAAGTCGAAATTACCAGTCGCCTGCAAAAAATCCTGTTGCCTAACACGGAATCTCTCCCTGTTATTGAAGATTTGGAAATTGCCGGTTTTATGGAAACAGCCGATGAAGTCGGAGGAGATTACTATGATGTTTTCTTACAAGATAAAGGCATCATTGTCAGTATTGGTGATGTGACGGGACATGGACTCGAAAGCGGTGTTTTAGCGATTATGGTACAAACGGCAATTCGGTGTTTGAGTTATAGCCAGTTTGCCGATATAAAGGATTTCTTTACGATTTTAAATCGGACTATTTTAGAGAATATCGAGCGCATGAACTCTGATAAACACTTAACGTTGTCCCTTCTAGAATACAATGAGGGCGTTTTAAGGTTGAGTGGACAACATGAATCGTTAATTATAGTGCGCTCAATGGGTGAAGTAGAATGTATTGATACTCTGGATTTAGGCTTTCCTATTGGGTTAGATCGGAATGTGGGGACGTTCTTTCATCAACTGGAATTAGCTCTAAATCCTGGAGATGTGGCTGTATTGTATACGGATGGAATTACGGAAGCGGAAAATCTCGATAAGGTACATTATGGAATCGATCGCCTCTGTACCATCATTAAGAGCGATCGCCATCAGAGCGCCGATGAGATTAAAACCGCTATTATCGCTGACCTCAAGCACTACATTGGCACACAAAAGATTTATGATGATATCACTCTCATCATCCTCAAACGCAAAGCAATAGCGCTCTCAGAAGGGTAATGGGTTAATTCATTTATATTAAATTTAATACATTAAAACAATGAAAAAAGTAGAAAAAATCCCTGATATCCCCCATAATGCTGCCCTAAGCTATCCTTGGACAGCCCGCTATGCCAAGTTTTTGGCGTTAGTTCTGCTCTATGGCGCAACCGTTCACATAGGCAATATGGCTGGGTTGACAGGGACTCCCTGGTTATCGACTCCCCTACTCTGGCGTGGCATGGATGTGGCTCTGTTAAGTTTTGATATCGTAGCGGCGATCGCCCTCTGGCGAGGTTTAGGCTGGTCAGTGTGGCTCGTATTTTGTGGGATTCTTGTACTACAATTCTTACCGTATACGATCTGGCGATCGCAGTTTATCCTCCAGCCTGAAGATGCCCAAACCTTGAACGGACTATTGGGAACTGAAGCCTTGCTCTTGGGGATACAGCGCTTTGCGCTGTAACGGAGTACAGTATCATTGAGATCAGTCATTGCGAATGGAACGAAGTGGAATGAAGCAATCGCAAAATCCCCCAATCTTGGCGATTGCTTCCCTGCGGTCGCAATGACAACTCACATCTA
>DDLS01000100.1 GCA_002340255.1 Cyanobacteria bacterium UBA2566 | reverse complement strand
TCAGGATTATCCACTCGTATCCACCAGTAACCAAATCTGTCCGTCACTCTCTGACCCGGTAGGATTGCTCTCATCATCCGATGGGTAAAGTGTCCAGTATTCATTAGTTGCTCCTTGGAGAGTACCCTACCCGCGTAGGGGTTCACCTTCGGATTGAGAAAGAGCTTATCACCCCTAGCCCCTCGGTGGAGCCGTTTCGCTTCATCACTCCCCGATCGGGGAGAGGAAACTAATTTTTCGCCAGAGTGCAGCCGGTACTCTATTCCGCTCTTCTCATATTCAATTCTGATGATTTTTCGCCGCACTAATTCATTGACGATTTGAGAGGAGAGGTACGCCCCATCCGACATGGAACCGTTACCTATCTTCCTTAGAAGCGTCCTCGTCTGGTCAGAGAGGGTTAGGGTCGTGCGATTGCGATTGGTGATTTCTTTCCTGGAGGCTTGAGGGTGCAAGCCGTCTTCTTGTATATGCATAATCAGTATCACTGTAATTGAGGGTGACGTTCATTATATGCATGATTGCTGTCAGGGTGAGTTGAGAATAGGAATTTTGCAGGAGCAGTCCTCTCTCATCTCTGAACACCAGGTGATTCACCTGGTGATAGCAACAGAGAGAAGGAAAATTTAACTCCCCTTACCCTCTTATCTCTCATCACACCGTGATTCACGGTGTGACAGTAGTTGCGTCTGAAGTTGAAGGGTGATTTTAGAGCTTTTGGAAGAGTTCGTTGATTTCCTCCAGGGGGAACCCCTTGAATTTATCTATGAAATCTATAGAAAACTCTTATTACCATCTATCTTACTTAACCTATTGCTTGCCCGTTCATTTTGGGGGTGTTAGATTGGATTTAGGCAGATTTTAGGCAGAGCGCCTACTTTGCAAGTAGGATGTCAGTGGTGGAAAGTCTGCTATGCTTTGGTTTGTTGTTAATGGAGGTAAGCGGACTCGAACCGCTGACATCCTGCTTGCAAAGCAGGCGCTCTACCAACTGAGCTATACCCCCAAGAGGATTTAGAATAGGCACAGAGGTGGAAATTCACCCCACTCGATCTATTATACACATAAGACTTGATTTGAAAAGAGGTTCAGCTAATTTTTTTTCTGGAGGTGACCATGAGCCTTGTCGTAACGACCTTTTACCAATTTTTTTCCTTTGCCGATTATGCCAAATGGCGATCGCCTCTATACTCGTTATGTGAAGAGCAAGGGATCAAAGGAACCATCCTCTTAGCATCCGAAGGCATCAATGCCACGATCGCCGGTTCTCGTTCGTCCGTTGATACCCTCTTAAGCTATTTGCGTTCCGATCCTCGATTATGGGATCTTACCCATAAGGAATCTACAGCGCCGGATTATCCCTTCGATCGCCTCAAAGTGCGCCTTAAACAAGAAATTGTCACCCTCGGCCAACCAGACGTTAATCCCAATGAGCAAGTGGGAACCTATGTCAGCCCCCAGCAGTGGAACCAACTGATCGGCGATCCAGAAGTCACTCTCATTGACACCCGAAATGACTATGAAGTAAAGATCGGTTCCTTCCGGGGGGCGCAAAATCCCCACACTGAATCTTTTCGGGACTTTCCCGACTATGTAAAAAACCATCTCGATCCCCAAAAGCATGCCAAAGTGGCTATGTTCTGTACTGGGGGAATTCGCTGCGAAAAGGCCACGGCCTTTATGCTCAAACAGGGCTTTCAGGAAGTCTACCACCTGCAAGGCGGAATTCTGAAGTATCTCGAAGAAGTCCCCGAACCCGACAGTTTATGGGAAGGGGAATGTTTTGTCTTTGACCAGCGGATCGCGATCAAAACCGGCTTAGTTGCTGGCAGTTACAATCTCTGTGTTGCTTGTGGTTATCCCATTTCTGAGGAAGATAAGGCTTCACCAGACTATGAAGAAGGAATTTGCTGTCCCCATTGCAGCGATCGCCTTACCCCTGAAAAACGGGTTCACCAACAAACGAAATATCAGCAAAGCAAACTTAAGAAAACAAGGGATAACAAATAAACAGCACCCATCCTCCAACAAAAAAGATCCCAAATAGCCAGAGCAAAAATGTCAGAGACCCTTTAACCTCCAGCGATCCCAATATCGGAGTCGCGGAGATCATCAGCAGAATGAAAAAAGCGCCAAATAATAGCCATACAGAAGAGCTATTCAAACCCATCATCATGTACTCCATAACCTAGTCAGATACTTTCATTCTAGGTTACAGTTAACACAGAAGGGATCATTTTTAAGGTTTGCTTCTTAATTGAGTCGCCGTAATCGAGAGTGCTAGTGATTACATCAAAAACTGTACAAACAATTCTAAGCCGAGTTTTCTACATTTTGGAAAAAATCTTCTAACAGAATCCTGATTTCCTCAATCGCAAAATCGTCTAATAAATCTGAAGTATAACGAACAAAAGACTGATACTCTTTGTCGATTTTTGCTAAACGTTTCACCTCATTTTCCATATCTTCAATATCACCAATTCGCGCTGATTGATAGAGCTTTTTGAGTTCAGACTTTGGAGGAAATATCATTGTAAATAAATTGCTTTTTTTACTGTTTTCCACTCGATCTATAGGATAATCCAGATGATCCAAGTCTGGACTATCAGTATACATCCAGGTCAAATTCAAGTGCTTTTTCAAACTGGCTAGTAAAACCTCTGTATCAATAGGTTTAGGAATAAAATCATTACAATTAATCCCTGGACTGTTTTCTGTGTCTAAACCTGAAATGCTAGCACTTGATATAATGATTGGAATATGTTTCAATTCATTCAGATGTCGGAGAATTTGAGTCAGTTCTAAGCCATCCATTACCGGCATAAAAATATCAGTAATAACTAAATCTGGCTTTACTCTTTTAGCTTCTTTGAGTCCTTCTTTGCCATCAGTTGCTTGTACAACTTCAAACCCTAGGGAGTTGAGCAAGTTGACAATCAAAGAACGATGTTCCCAACGGTCATCAATAACTAAAATAGTTTTCTTTTTGCCTAAATATCCAGTAATGGTATGGTCTTGAATTGGAAATTCTGCAAATATAGTCTCTTCAGCTAATAAACACTCAATCTCAAAGAAGAAGCAGCTTCCTTGGTTAGGAATACTAGAAACTTGTAACTCTCCTCCCATCAATTGAACGATATTTTGACTAATCGCCAATCCTAAACCAGTGCCTTCAGACATCCGAGCTTTGTCCCCCACTTGTTCAAAGGGAGAAAATATTTTTTCCATTTGTTCTGGAGGAATGCCAATGCCAGTATCTTTGACCTCAAAGCGAATTATTGCATAATTCTGATTCTCTCTAGAACTCAGATGAATACAAGTTACCTGAAAAGTTATTTCTCCAGTATCTGTAAACTTAATCGCGTTGCCAATCAAGTTAATTAAAACTTGCCGCAACCGTTTTTGATCAATTACAATCGCCTTGGGTAAATCAAAAGAATAAATGCTTTTAAAATCCAAGCCTTTTTGATGAGCTTTGATTTTGCAAATTGAAGTTATGCCATCTAGAAAATAGCTTAAAGCTAAGGATTGTTCATGCAATTCTATTTTTCTCGATTCAATCTTAGCCATGTCGAGAATATCATTAATCAGGCTAAGTAAATGAGACCCACATTCATGAATTACGTCTACTCCTTTGCGATCTTCTCCCTCCAAAGTTTTCGAGCGTTTTAAGATTTGGGTATAACCCAAAATTCCATTGAGGGGAGTGCGAAGTTCATGACTCATACTGGACAAAAATTCTGTTTTTGCTTGGTTGGCACCATCAGCCGCCTGCTTTGCTTGTTGCAAGGCTAGTTCAATTTCTTTGCGATCGCTAATATTTTGCAGCGTTCCTTTAACCTTAATTCCTCGATCGTCCACTTGAAAAGGTTGACCAATGATACGAACCCAAATCAAACGACCTGAATGACACATCAAAGGCAGTTCTAAATCAAAGTCAGTTAAGTGAACGATCGCTTTATCAATTGCTTCTCTGAGTTTATTTTTATACCTGTTTTCAAAAAAGGATAACATCCCCTCTAAAGTTGGTACATACTCAGGTTCAAGTTGGTGAATCTGGTAAACTTCCTGAGTCCAAATCAACTCTTGAGTCTGAGGGTCGAATTCCCATCCCCCTAACTGACCAATTTTTTGGGTTTCATTGAGTAGAGCTTCACTTTTGCGAATGGTAACTGTTTGTTCTACTACTTGTTGTTCTAAATTATTAACTAAAGCTTGCAGTTGGCTTGCCATTTCATTAAACCCTTCTGCCAATTCTCCTAGTTCATCTTCCGATTCTATCGGTAAGCGATGGTCAAGAGAACCTTGTTTAAGCTGATTAACTCCTTGAGTCAGTTCGATTATTTTTTCTGTGATTCCTTTTTGGAATAAGCGGGCAATGATCGTGACAAACAATAATCCAAGCAGGACAGAAAAAGACAAGATATAGTAAATCAACTCACTCGCCTCATCCACCTTTTTTTCTGCCTTTAAGACCTCTTGATTAGTTAATTCAATAAGTTGACCAGAAATTCGATCTATATTTTTTGCTTGTAAGTCAAAATCACTAAATTTGGCTTGAATTTCACTGTCTACTTTTAAAATCTCTTCTGCTGTATTCTTATAAGAGGCGAGAATGTTTAATAGAGTATTTTTTTGTTGCTGGTTTATTGTTGAATCTTCTAGTATCTTTTTCTCTAATTCTAGTAAGATTTTAAAAGTAGAGCGCATATGGCGACGCTGCCGAGTAATCAAATACTCTTTTTGTGCCAGACGTAAAGCTTGATATTGTTCTCTCCACTGGATGTCTAGGGACTCAATGGCCTGTTTTCCTTCATTACCTAAATGGTCTAATTGATCTTTTAGTCCTTTTCCCTCCTCCGCTAGTCTTGTAACCAATTCAACCGCTTCCATAAAAGTTGTTTCATAATGTTCGGCTGAGGCAACAAACAAATTGATATCCACATCTGTTTCTTTAAGGGAATTACTAACTTGTGGTTGCTCAATCAGTTTTTTGAACTCGGTCATTAAGCGAATGACTTCATCAATATTATCTACAGCTTCTTGGGCATAAATTTCTTTAGCCTGATTAAATCCAATTTCTGAATAGCGCAAGAAAAAATCTCTTTGATCGGTACGAGCGGCTTGCAAATGGCGATCCATCTCTAGAACTAATCTCTGAAGCTCTACACTTGTATAAATATCTTGTGCTGCTTTATCTTGAACGACTTTAAATGCAATATAACTATTGATTGAAACCAACAGAATAAAGCCAAATAATCCACCAAAACCAGTGGATAGTTTAGTGGTAATACTTAAGCGATTCCACCATTGTTGGAGCTTTCTAAGTTGAGTGAAAATCACCGGTTTCATAGAATAGTTGGATCGAAACAATCAACAGTAACAAACTTAGCATCGCAATTTCGTAGTTCTTGACAGCCAATTGGGAGTGTGCAATTGGGAGATCGCACCGCCACAGAGGAAAGTGCCTCCA
The DNA here is from genome assembly GCA_002340255.1 of Cyanobacteria bacterium UBA2566. Taxonomy (GTDB): domain Bacteria; phylum Cyanobacteriota; class Cyanobacteriia; order Cyanobacteriales; family Desertifilaceae; genus Roseofilum. The sequence continues at coordinate 19,009 of DDLS01000100.1, read as the reverse complement.
GCACCATATTAGCTGTATCGTAGGCAAAACTGTAATCAGGAGGCTCCGGAGAGTAACCATATTCACCTTCATAGGCATTGTCCACTGTCCTTAAACCTTCTGTTTGTGGCCAAGTAAAGCCCACTAATGAATTTAAAGTCGGCTTCATGTTGCGATCGCCCTTATTGACTGCTCCACTCAAAACAACCTCACCCTCCAATTGTGCAAAGGTCTCTTCACAAGAGAGACTTAATCTCTGGGTAAATGCATCCCCATCATTGACCGTTGCCGCCCATTTTACGCCTAGCTCTTCAATGGCAAATTTAGTAGCGACTTTCCCCACTTTAGTCTCATTATAGTACTGTGCGGAAACAACCTACATAACCATGACTGGCAGATTCAGAACCCATGGGAGTTAAGAAAGGGACGGTATTGCCTCCCCCTAGCTCAATGGGTTCATTGGGGCTAAAGGTAACATACCCTAAACGATCGCTACATTCAGGAAGCCTTGATGAACACGCTGACCATGGTAGGATAGCCAAGAGCATCAACCCAGAACGAATCGTCCACTTATTTTTCTGTATCATGTCTGAAGACTGCCTATTTTAACGATCGCGCTATGCTTCTTTAAGATGGTACGTCGTTTATGATCCTTGATTAGTTTTCCTGTATGATGCCCGATCCGATTGCGTCGTCTTCCGCTTCCCTATCCCCTAGTTCTCAAGGTAAACCTCGTCATTCCCTAGAGCAACCGCCCTCAACTTTAGAGCCTTCAGAGTTTAATCCAGAGCGATGGTCGAGTAAACCGTCGCCATCTGGGGATTGGATTATGGTAGTGGCGATCGTCGTCTGGTTTGTGGGATTATCGCTTCATAATTTCTGGATGGGCTTTTCTGGGGCAGCCGTTGCCTTTGCGCTCTCTTTGCGGTTAGTCTGGCCGACATTAACTCGAACGCTCAAAGATCTGACTGCCCAACAGAGATCGCAACTTATCGGATTTACCGGTTTATTTATTTCCCTAGCTGGACTCCTTAATTATTTAGGACTGTATCGCGCCATCAGTAACTGGCTCAATCAAGTCAAATGGGATGAATTTGGGTCTTGGGCTGAATGGGTGGGTGCTGTGGGACAAATTATGATCGCCATTTTGGCCGTTTATATTTCTTGGCGACAATATGTGATTTCCAAGGATTTAACCATTCAGCAAAATACCATTACTCAACAACAAACCATTGATGCGTTTTTTCAGGGCATCTCTGAACTGGCATTAGATGATGAAGGTATGTTAGAAGATTGGCCTCAAGAGCGCTGTTTTGCCGAAGGCCGAACTGCCGCCATTCTCAGCAGTGTCAATGCCGCCGGGAAAGCCAAGGTCATTCGGTTTTTATCCCAATCCAATTTACTCACCCCCTTGCGACGGGATTATCATTTGGGGCGACCGATTTTTGATGGGCGAGGAGGATATCAGGAAGACCGGCTTAATGGGATTCGAGTGATTAATTTGGGAGTGATGTTAGCTGGTGTAAATTTAGCTCGTACAGACCTGCGATGGACGGATTTAAGTGAGGCTTATTTAGTCCGCACGGATTTAAGAAATGCGGATTTAACTAAGGCGAATTTATCTCGAACTGTACTGTATCAAGCGAATTTAGCGGGCGCTGACTTAAGAGGGACACAGTTCTTTTATGGATCGGCACAAACAGCTACCCCCCGCGATCGCCAACATCCACCCAATTACAAAACCGGAGAATATACCGGTGCAGTGGTCGAAAATACTGATTTTTCTGGCGTTCAAGAACTCTCAGAAGAACAACGCTATTACTGCTGTTCTTGGTGTGGGGAAGCCTCACGACAAACGATTCCCGGAGGGTGTGAGGGGATTACAAACTTTTTAGGAAGGTAGTCTAGAATCAACGAGAAATTCAAAGATACAGTGCTTTGCGCTGTGATAGGGGGAGAAAACAACATAGACAAAGGGGGTTTTAAGCACAATCAAAATAGCGATATCAGAATCAATATCCGCCTCTCCCCGTGCTTCAGAACCAAACAAAATAACTTTATCTAAATTGTCTTGATAAAGCGATTGTAAATACTCTTTTAGTTTCTGGGTTGCGATCGTTCGTTACGATCGCCTTTCTGCGAGAAGCATAAAGATACTCAATCTCAGAGTTATTGATGGGTTTCCTAAATCTGAGAAAACCCACCTGTACCGTACTATAATAACGACAAAACTAGCCCGGAGGCCAGTCCAGAGCGCGTCCTCCGAGAATGTGGAGGTGTAGATGATCGACCGTTTGTCCTCCGTCTGCTCCACTGTTAATAACCACGCGATATCCGTTCGTGAGTCCAGCTTGTTCGGCTACTCGTTTAACAGTGAGCAATAAATGACCCATCAAGGCATGATCTGGAGATTCAGCATCGGCTAGTTTGGGAATTGGCTTTTTGGGAATCACCAGAATGTGAACGGGAGCTTGGGGAGAAATATCGTTAAATGCCAGACAAAGCTCATCTTCATAGACAATATCTGCTGGAATTTCCTTACGGATAATCTTACTAAAAATGGTTTCGCTCATGGATCGAAGAGGGATAAATTGAATTGGTCTCATGATACAGCACCCAGAAACCGGGTTTCTCGCGCATCTTCTTGTTTGTCTTGTCAACCCTGGTAGAAACCCGGTTTCTTGCCCCCCGCGTAACGCCAGAAGCCGAGTTTTTGACTGTTGTATAATTAAACGGAAAAAGGATTCGCTGAAAACTCAAACGCTCATTCCATAGATTCACCATGGTTGCCTTGTCTCCAGAACTGCAAGCTCGACTCTCTTCTCCCCTGAAAATTGGCACGGTAGAAGTCAACTCTAGGGTCTTACAATCGCCTCTATCGGGGGTGACGGATTTGGTGTTTCGTCGCCTGGTGCGTCGCTATGCGCCCAGTTCCATGATGTATACGGAAATGGTGAACGCTACGGGATTACACTATGTGCGCGAGTTGCCGAAACTGATGGAAGTAGACCCGAATGAGCGCCCGATAAGTATTCAACTGTTTGACTGTCGCCCAGATTTTCTGGCGGAAGCGGCGCAAATGGCGGTAGACGAAGGGGCAGATACGGTGGATATTAATATGGGCTGTCCCGTCAATAAGATTACTAAAAATGGGGGCGGTTCGTCTTTGTTGCGCGAGCCGGAAATTGCGGAGGCGATTGTACGAGAAGTGGCTCAAGCAGTTGAGGTTCCGGTGACGGTGAAGACGCGCATTGGCTGGTCAAATCAGGAAATTAATATCCTGGAGTTTGCCCAACGGATGCAGGATGCGGGAGCAAAAATGTTGACGCTCCATGGCCGGACTCGCGCCCAGGGGTATAATGGGCCGGCCCGTTGGGAATGGATTACGAAGGTTAAAGAAAGGTTGTCCATCCCAGTCATTGCCAATGGGGATATTTTCTCCGTGGAAGCGGCAGTACGCTGTTTGGAGGAAACCAAAGCGGATGGGGTGATGTGTTCGCGGGGGACGTTGGGGTATCCGTTTTTGGTGGGGGAAATTGATTATTTCTTGAAGACGGGAGAAAAATTGCCCGAACCGACGGCGATCGCCCGTTTAGAATGTGCCATGGAGCATTTACGAGCCTTGTACGAATATAAGGGCGATCGCGGTATCCGTCAGGCCCGTAAGCATATGACGTGGTACGCTAAGGAGTTCTATGGTGCGGGAGAGTTGCGGGGTAAATTGGCGCGGATAGAATCCGTAGAAGACGGGGTAAGCTTATTAGAAGGGGCGATCGCCAAACTGATGGAATTAGACCTCGATCCTGCTTCTGTCCCCGTAGGCTAGTTTTCCCTAGTTTCCGGGAGATAGCCCGCAGTTGGGTGTATGGTCAAGAATGGCATTTAGACAGGAATGTGGTTATGAAAGCGCTAAAAATGGTGGCTTTAGTCGGAGGAGTGGCGATCGCTACCGTAACCGGAGCAATGGTTGCCACCAACCCCAAATCCTCCAACTATGAAGAGTTTGCCTCCCAACAGTTAGTCGAATATCTCCAAGAAAACGTTTGCGACAAAGCCAATCAAAGCTTTGGCAACATCCTGCAACAATCTTGCGATAACTTCCTCCAAGAAGCTCAACCCCAACTGCAAACCATCATTGCCCAACGCACCGAACGTCAAGACTATATACTGTTTAGTATCTATCGAACTAATCTATCAATTACCGCCTTTCTGCCTGCTTACGAATTTGAAACCCTAGGAGTTTTTTCCCATTTCCATATCTTGAAGGCAGAAGAAAGATCCGCCCAATAACGTCACTTTCGTTGTCAGGATATCCCCATGAGTTATTGTGTTAACCCCGAGTGTAAATCCCCCCAAAATCCCGATAACACTAAATTTTGCTCCAGTTGTGGCACTTCCCTCTATCTCCGACAACGCTATCGGCCGATTAGTCAACTGGGTCAAGGGGGATTTGGTAAAACCTTTATTGCAATTGACGAAGATATTCCGTCCCAACCTCTCCGGGTAGTTAAACAACTCTATCTCAAGGGGTTTAGCGATCGGGTCGTTCATAAAGCTCAACGGTTATTTCGTCAAGAAGCTGTTCGTTTAGATGAGTTAGGAAAACACGATCAAATTCCTGATTTACTCGCCAATTTTGAACAAGATCAACAGCTTTATTTAGTGCAAGAATTTGTAGACGGTCCAACCCTGACTCAGGAATTACAACAAAAAGGGGGTTATGAACCCGAAGAAATTGAACAACTCCTACGAGATATTTTACCCGTTTTACAGTTTGTTCATGATAATCAGGTCATTCATCGGGATATTAAACCCCAAAATATCATCCGCCGCAAAAAGGATAATTTACCCGTATTAATTGATTTTGGTGTATCGAAATGGGTTTCGCAAACCACCTTAAACCAAACCGGAACGATCGTCGGCAGTGCAGAATATATGCCCTTAGAACAGTTGCGAGGGAAAGTTTTTCCAGCCAGTGATTTATATAGCTTAGGAGCCACTTGTCTGCATTTATTGACCGGACTACCTCCCTTAGAACTCTATGATATTGCGAATGAAAAATGGGTATGGCGAGATTATTTACTTCCAGAAAAACGGGTGAACTTAACATTAGCCCAAACCCTCGATCGCATGGTTGCCCGGAATTTAAAGCAACGCTTTCAATCCGCCTCGGAAGTACTATCTGTATTATCAGTTTCCCCCGGTTCCTTCACATCTATAGCGGCTTCCAAATCCCAAAAACCTAAATCTCAAAAACCTAAACCTCTCACTTCCCGTCCCTCTTCCAGTCGCACCGCTATCAGTAACCAACCCACAGAAGTCACCTCTAAAGTATTTAACCCCCTTCATATGGTTAAAACTTGGGTGTTTGGCTCCTCCGAACTCCCCGTAGAATTGAAGTCTGCTGTGGGTGTTGATTATACAAAATTGCAAAATCTACTGCAAATGAAGCGCTGGAAAGCAGCCGATCAAGAGACCTGGAATTGTCTTCATAAAGCATCGGGTAAACCGATTAGCTCTTTTTTAGATCCTCGTAATATCACAGATATTCATTGTGAAGATTTCCAGACTGTCGATCGACTGTGGGTTGAGGCCAGTGAGGGACGCTTTGGGTTTACGCTTCAGTTTCAGGTCTATCAACAAGCAGGAGAAGAGTACTTCCCGTTTTGCCAAGCCCTGAAGTGGCCTTTGCGGCCCAGCGGTAATACGGAGGACTATATTCAGTATAAAAGCAATGCTCCTGTTGCTCACCTGCCCTCTCCCGCTCGCTTCAAAGGATCGGATTGGTCAAAACATGTAGAGGCGATCGCTTCTAAGTGTATTATTTGTGGATTAGTTTAGAGTTTTTGAGTTTTCTGCTATATTTTCTTAAGGAATATCTAAGGATATTTAGAACATCTTCTATTGCCTCTTACTTTTTGCCTCTTGCCTTATTAGATATAAAAAACAATAAAGATGGTAGCATTAAAGCCTCCTCGACCTCAAATTTTAATTATTGATGATTCCATGAATAATCTGCATGTTTTGTGCAGTGCCCTCAAACAAGCAGGCTATAAAGCTCGTGGTGTCAAAAATAGTAAGATGGCTCTGATTAGCATTCAAGCCGCTCCTCCCGATCTAATCTTACTCGATATTAGAATGCCCGATCTCAATGGCTACCAAGTCTGTCAACGGTTAAAAGAAAACCCAAGAATGTCTCATATTCCAGTGATTTTCATTAGTGCTTTGGACGATCCCATTGACTTAATCCGAGCCTTTGAAGTCGGAGGATGTGACTATATTACCAAACCCTTTCAGATTGAAGAAGTCTTGGTGAGAATCAAGCACCAATTAAGAATTCAGACGTTAGAAAAACAACTCCTCGATCAAAATCGCCAATTACAATACGAAATCGAACAGCAGGAAAAAACTCAAAAGGCACTACAGGAGTCAGAAGAAAAATTTTCTAAAGCTTTTTTACTCAGTCCTTATCCCATGGCGATCGCCGCATATCCTGATGGAGAATTCATCGATCTCAATCAAGCCTTTCTAGATATTACGGGATATTCTAAAGCAGAAACCATCGGTAAAACTCCGATGGAGATGAATTTATGTGCTAATTCTAACCAACGAGATCGGCTCTTAGAAGAACTCAAGCGATCCCAGCGCCTCCAAAACTACGAACTGCAAGTTTTAACCAAAAACTCAGAAGTCCGCACCGTCCTCCTCTCAGCTGAATTACTTAATTTACAAGCTAAGTTTTATATTCTGTGTCTATTTAATGATATTACTGAACGCAAAAAAATAGAAATCGAACACAACCAAGTATTAACGGAGTTAAAGGAGAAAATCAAACTAGAAAGAGCCACCCGTCAAATCCTTGAACGGATGCGCAGTACCCTAGATATGGAGCAAGTGTTCTACACCATCACCGAGGATATCCGCCAAACCTTACAGTGCGATCGCGTGGGTATATTTCGCTTTAATCTGGACTGGAGTGGCCAATTTGTGGCCGAATCTGTTGGTAAAGGTTGGATATCCGTAATGGCTAACCCCTTTGTCTCTCTAGAGAGCGATCGCTGTTTCGTCAATCTCTACACCCCAGACCCTCAGATCATCACCGATACCTACTTCCAAAACAACCGCAGCGGACGCTATAAATACCCAACAACCTATTTCTGCGTTCCCGACATCGAACAAGCGGGATTCAACGACTGCTATCTCGATCTCCTGCGCCAATTCCAAGCAACAGCCTATCTAACCGTTCCCCTCTTCACCGAAACCGAATTTTGGGGACTCCTCGCCTGTTATCAAAACTCCAGTCCTCGCTTCTGGACAGACAGTGAAATTCATTTTGTAGTCGAAATTGGCGAACAACTTGGCATCACTTTGCAACAAGCCAAAGTCCTCGAAACTGCCCAAAGACAATCCCAAGAACTCGCCCAGGCCAAAGATATCGCCGAAGGAGCCAACCAAGCAAAAAGTGAATTCTTAGCCAAAATGACCCATGAACTGCGAACTCCCCTCAACGGTATTTTAGGCTTTACCCAAATTCTTCAACAAGATACAAACCTCAGCCATGGAGTCCAAGACTACTTAAGCATTATTCACCAAAGTGGCGAACATCTATTGCACTTAATTAACGATGTTTTAGATATGTCCAAACTTGAATCTGGGCGCATCAAACTCTATCCCCAACCCTTCGATTTCTACCAATTTCTTGACTCCCTCAGTCGTCTCATCCGAACTCGAGCCACAACCAAAGGACTGACTTTTCAATTAATTCAGGAAGAGAATACCCCCAAAACCATCCAAACCGATGAACACAAACTTCGACAAGTCCTCATTAATTTACTCGATAATAGTATTAAATTCACTCCTTCAGGAATTATTACCCTCCGGATTTCTTGCCCTTCCTATTTATGCTTCGAGGTAGAAGATACAGGGATTGGCATGTCTTCAGAATTCTTATCCACCCTATTTAATCCATTTTCTAATCCTCCATCTCAAGAGGGAACCGGGTTAGGTCTAGCCGTGAGTCAAAGATTAGTCAATTTAATGGGAGGACAAATTAAAGTCAAAAGTCAAGTGAACCAGGGGTCTCGATTTAGCTTTCAAATTCCTTTTATTTTGGACAAAAGTATTCATTCTAATCAGGAGAGTAGCTCTTCCCCAGTCATTGGACTCGCCCCGAATCAACCGAACTATCGTATATTAGTAATTGAAGATCGCTGGGCCAGCCGACAATACTTAGTGAATCTACTACAATCCGTTGGATTTCAAGTCCGCGAAGTCTCTCAAACTGAAGAAGCCATAATTCTATGTAAAAACTGGTTACCCGATTTAATTTTGATGGATATCCAACTCTCGGCAATCTCTAGTCATACCGTCACTGAGACCATTCAAGCCACACCCAAAGGCAAAGAAACCGTGCTGATTGCTTTGATCCCTGAATTTGCCTCAGATCAACTCGGAGATCTTAGAGCAGATGGGTGGGATGACTACATGAAGCAACCCTTTCAAGAAGAAGTCGTGTGGCAAAAAATTGCCCAACATTTAGGAGTTCATTATCAATATGCTAACTCATTGGACTCTACCTATCTCACTCCAGAATTGACGGAATTTTCTAGTGTAGATTTGATAAAGTCTAACCCCGATCCAACGATTGAGAAGGATTCAGAACACTTAAAAGAACGGTTAACAGAAATGTCTCCAGATTGGATCGATCGGTTATTCCAAGCGGCTCGTAAGGGATCGGATTCAGAAATTCTTGATTTAATTCAATTCATTCCTTCTGAAAACCAAAATTTAGCTGATAGATTAGAAAATTGGTCGAATAACTTTCAATTTAATCGAATCCTAGATCTGGTGAAAAATGTTGCCCATTCCCAATAAATACTATGAATATGAACTCTCAATTGATCGATTATGCAGAAATTTTAGTTGTTGATGATAACGTCGTTAATGTGCGCTTATTATCAGATATTTTAAGTGGTATGGGCTATGAAGTTCGCAAAGCATTGAGTGGAAAAGCAGCGATTGATTCCATTTATAGTTGTTTGCCTGACTTGATTTTATTAGATATTAGAATGCCAGAAATGGATGGGTATCAAGTGTGTGAAGCCTTAAAAAGCGATCCTAAAACCTATGATATACCCATTATTTTTATTAGTGCTTCAGATGATACGTGGGATAAGGTGAAGGCATTCCAGTTAGGAGGAGCAGACTATATTACGAAACCATTTAAAAACGCTGAAGTTTTGGCTAGAGTAAAAAACCACTTACATATTCGTTCTCTGCAACAGCAACTGATTGAAAATAATGAGAAATTGACTCAAGCTAATCACGAACTAGAAAAATTCACTTCAGTAGTCTCCCATGATTTACAGCAACCGATGCAAAGTATATTAGGATTTGCTCGCATTCTGGAGTTTACGTTAAAAGATAAATTAGAACCCGAAGAATATACTCATTTACAAAGTATTATTAGTGCGGGCGATCGCATGAAACGGTTAATCCAGGATTTATTGATCTATGCCAAAATGGGACAAGAGCAGATCGCTTTAGAACCGGTTGATTGTAATGAGATTATTGGGCAAGTGAAAGAAAACTTAGCCAGTGCGATCGCTGAACGAAATGTGAATCTTATTTGCTCCTCATTGCCCACAGTGCAAGGGAATGAACTTCAGCTTGTTCAACTGTTTCAAAATTTAATTAACAATGCGATTAAATTTACAGCTCCAGATCGACAACCACAAATTCAAATCAAAGTAGTCATTCGGAAAAATAAATGCTTAATTAGTATCAAAGATAATGGTATTGGTATCCCCCTAGACAAGACTGGAGAAGTTTTTCAAGTCTTTAAGCGCTTTCATGACTCCAAAAAATATAGTGGCCATGGCATCGGGCTAGCTACGTGCCGCAAAATTGCTGAGAATCACGGCGGTAAAATTTGGTTTAAATCGGAAGTCGATGTGGGAACATCTTTTTATTTCACTCTTCTAATGCCTGATGCTGAAGAAGAGACTCAGGAAGTAACGGAGTGATTAGGTCTAACAAACTCTCAAAATCAAACCCATTCAATTTCTGCTCAATGAATTGTATCAGTTCAGCTCGATCGCCTGGCAAATCTTCAATTAGCTCTAGAATCCTTTGATCGTCCAGGGTAATGGTGGCATGGTATATGTCTTCGAGCCATAGCTCTGGCATCGTCAAAAATATGCTAACATCAACCGTTTCCGCATGGATTGGCTCTGAGAAAATACTGATTCTTAATGGATCTTCATAGGTATATTCTAGGGATAAAAATTCAGCAATAGTCGCCAAGAGAATAGATTCTTCAAGGGGTTTATAGAGTACGCGATCGTAACGGATTTGAGCGTTTAACTGGTCTTCATCCTCAAAGACCATGGCTGCGATCGCGATAATCGGTATAGACTTCTCCTGAGTGATAGCACGAATTTGTTCCATGGTTGGATATCTGTTCTGGTAGGACATTCGCAAATCCATCAAAATCAGATCCGGATCAAAACGGTGCCATTGGGCGATCGCCTCTTTGCCATTGGCTGCCCCCTCAACCACAAATCCCACCATCTCCAGCAACGTAACCAACCCTTGACGATCCTCTGAGTAGTCATCAATCACTAAAATGCGATAAGACGGTTGATCCGGTGCTAAACCTTTTACCCGTCGATGCTCTTGATGTGCTTGCCTCTCGAGTAAACACTCTAGTTCTACCGGAATCTGAAACTTAAAAATACTACCTCGATCGACGACACTCGATACGGTTAACTTACCCCCCAATAACTCCACAAACTTATGGCTAATCGATAGGCCTAAACCGGTTCCCTGTTGGGATGCTAGCCCTGTTGAAGTCTGCTGAAAGGGTTGAAACAGTAACTCAATTTCTTCTGGGGCAATTCCTGGGCCAGTATCTTCTACTTCAAAAGCTAATAAATGCTGTTCTTCCCTCTGTTCAATATAACCCACCCGTAAAATCACTTGTCCACGACTGGTAAATTTAATCGCATTACCGAGCAAATTAATCAAGATTTGCCGTAACTTCCCTTCATCCGTTTCCAAGCATTCGGGCAATCGAGTTATCTTTTGCACTTCAAAATGGAGCTGTTTTTCTGCTGCTTTCAGATTTAACATCTGATAGAGACTCTCGAGGAAAACTTGTATATTAATCGAGGTAGGATTGATATCGATATAACCCGCTTCAACCTTCGATAAATCTAAAATATTATTAATTAGCCCTAATAAATGTTCTCCACTGTGATAAATGATGTTGAGATAATTTTCGTGTTCGTCAGAGAAACAAGCATCTCGCAGGAGAACCTGAGTAAATCCTAAAATGGCATTCAGGGGAGTTCTTAATTCATGACTCATATTGGCTAAAAATCGACTTTTGGCATGGCTGGCAGATTCCGCCTGTTCTAGAGCCAGATCTCGTTCTAATTCTACATTCTTTCGTTCAGTAATATCACGGGCAATCAAAATGACTTGATCCTCTAACATAGGAGATAAGGTTGCCGAAAACCAAACCTTGGAGTCTTCAAGATCGAGAGCATAATCTAAAGTCAGGGTAATTCGATCGGTTACCACTTGTTGTAACTGCTGACAGAGTGTTTCTCGCTGCTCTCCATAAATAATCTGATTAATGGTTTCCGAAATCAGTTCGACTCCCTCTCCCAATGCCGGAGCAGTGGGACTCATTTTAATGGTTTCCCCCGCTCGATCCAGGACTAAAACAATATCTCCCATCGCTCCAAATACAGAGCGCATTTCCATTTCTGAAGTCTGGATTTTTTGTTCTAAAAGCCTGCGATCGCTAATATCGAGGAGAATGCCAAATAATCCCCTCACCTTACTATCAATCCCTAAAATCGGTTGCACTCGCAGCTCACAATAGCGCAGTTGTCCGTCACCACTATAGAGCGCCAGTTCCCATTCTTGGGCTTTTCCTGTGGCGATCGCCTCTTGGATACGCTGGTGAAACTCCCGACGATCCTGGGGAGGGAGCTTTTTCAACACTTGTGCATAGGTCAACTGTTGGGGATCAATCCCTAAAATACGATAGGTTTCCTGCGATCCTCGAATTTCCTGAGTGAGGCGAATCTCTTCCTGACGCTCCCATTCCCAACTGCCAAAGTGGGCAATTCGCTGTACTTCTAATAAGGATGCATTTCCTGAGAGCAAATACTCTGAAGAGGTAGATGGGGAAATGGGTTGTTGCCATAGATAACATTCTGGACAGGGTAGGAGATAGGCGGATTTTTCTCTTAATCGATCTTGGAGCTGACTCTGATGCAGTTGTCCTTCAATCGCACTGACGAGATCAATGGGTTGGCTCGAAGATATAAATCTTACTCCCTGAAGCACTAATCTTTTGACTGTTGCTAAATCGACTGAATCATTGGTTAACACCAGCAAGGGGATGCCATGAGTTTTGGGATCGGATTTGAGGCTTTGATAAACCTGTTGCCAATAATGGGCAGAATGGGATTGAATTAAGACTAAATTCGGTAGAAAGTCTGGGGGCATACGATCTTCCCAATTCGGGAAGAGTTGAATGTCATACCCAAGTTCAACTAATTGGTTTTGTATGATTTCTCCTTGACTAGAAGTGTGGGTAATGAGAGCCAGGCGATCGCCGCTCGAGATCTCAGCCCCTTGAGTATCCCTGCTATGGGTTCTATCCGTCAGATCGTCTCTCATGGCGAGAATGTCCTTGGCATCAACAGAGCTGTAGATGAGGATTGAAACTCAGCTTCAGTCATCTTTGAGTTACTGAAGTAGTCTATCAAGAATATCTATTCGCTGTATAAGAATCAAGCTCGGATCAGAGGAGTGAGATAATCAGATAATATGTAAAAATTCAAGTCAAATCCTGAATCCGCCCCCTGAGGTAACTGGTTCAGTCCATTGGCGATCGCTTCAGGGATAGCCGTTGAACACTTGAGGGATAGCCGTTGAACACTTGAGGGATTCCCATTGTGCGATCGTGAGCCTCTTCTTTGTGGTGTGTAACAACTATTGTCCAGTTCCCCTGGTTACTTCCTCTTTCCACGCTCCAAAGCACGAATAAGCCATAACTATGAGAATTTTAATCACCGAAGATGACCCCATTTTAGCACCGATGCTCAAGAAAGCCTTAACCCACCAACATCATGTAGTTGATATTGCTCATGATGGGGAAATTGGCTGGGAATATGCTGATACTCTCACCTACGATTTAATTTTATTAGATATCGATCTCCCCAAGCTAGATGGATTAAATTTATGTCATCGTTTACGACAAGAAGGATATCAAGGCGCAATTATCTTATTAACTGCCAAACAGGAGAGTACCGATAAAGTCAAAGGTCTAGATGCTGGAGCCGATGATTATGTCGTGAAACCTTGTACCCTAGAAGAACTGAATGCTCGGATTCGGGCCGTAATGCGCCGTCAGCAAACCTATACCCAATCGCTGTTAATCTGGGGGGATTTATCTTTAAATCCGAAAACTTTCGAGGTTACTTATCAACAAAAAAACCTTTCTCTATCGGCAAAAGAATATAGTTTGCTGGAATTATTTTTACGCCATCCCCAGAGAATTTTTAGTAGCAGTAGTATTTTAGACTATTTATGGTCATTTCCTGATAGCCCAGGGGAAGATACGGTGCGGGCCCATGTGAAGCGCCTGCGACGCAAATTAAAAAATGTAGGTGCAGATGGGGTCATCGAAACCATTTATGGTATGGGTTATCGTTTGAAAACCTTACCCCCTAAAGCAACAGAAGCCCCAAGCCCTACTCCCCCTATCATCCCGATCGCTGAACCTCAGAAACTGGAGACTCCAGAAGCTCAAACTGAGGCAGTGATCGCCGAGTTATGGGAGTCTTTCAAAGGGCCGATTCTAGAGCGATTAACTCTTCTAGAGGATGCAATCGCTGACTTAGAACAAGGCACCTTATCAGAAGATATGCGCCAGGAAGGACAACGCACCGCTCACAAATTAGTCGGCTCTTTGGGCATGTTTGGCTATCCCCAAGGATCGGAAATCGCTCGGTTAATGGAAATGATTTTCCAATCCGATAATGTTAGGCATAAAGGGCACGAGTTGCGATCGCATCTAAGACACCTACAAACCCTGCTTACTCCCCCTGAACAACAGACAGCCAAGACAGAAGAAATCCCTGTACAACCCAAGGAAGTCAGCTCTCTCGATTTCCCGGATCGTCAAGACTCCGATCTTCCTGCTCCCCTAATTCTCCTTGCGGTTGACGACGATCCCTTAATTCACCAACGACTCACCACCTGCCTTCCTCCCTGGGGCATTGATGTTATCCCCTTGGGAGACCCCCATAACTTTTGGAAAACTCTCAAGCAAGTTCAGCCCCATCTGCTGATTTTAGACATTGATATGCCCGATATTACCGGATTAGAGTTATGTGAAGCCGTTCGTAACCATCCAGATTGGAATAACTTACCCATTCTGTTTTTGACCACCTACAAAGATCCAGAAACCATTAATCGCCTTTATTCTCTGGGTGCAGATGATTATGTGAATAAAACGGCAACCGATCCGGAATTAGTCACCCGTATTTTAAACCGTCTGGAAAGGTATCAACTCCTGCAATCTCGCTTAAATCTGTCTTCTCAAATTGATCCCTACGACGAATTGACCGACGTTCTGCGTCGTTATCAAGCTTGGACACAACTTGAACATCAGTTAGAGCGATGTCATCAAGACCGTCAGTCTCTCGCTGTAATTATTCTGGATATTGATCGCTTTCGACAGATTAATCAACAGGGAGGCTATCGATTAGGCGATCGTGTCCTCAAAAGTATTGCCCAAATTTTACTCGAGCAAGTCCCTCCAAAAACATTAATTACCCGATGGGGAGACGATCAATTTTTATTAGCTGCTCCCGGACTCAATCCTCGACAAACTGAGCGATTAATCCAACAGATCCTCATTCAAGTAGATCGGATGGATATTGGTGGTTTAAAACCGATTAAAATTACCCTCAGTAGTGGCTGTGCCCAATTTCCCGATCACGGTCAGGAATTAGAGCAACTTTGTCAACGGGCAGAAAACGCTCTACATTTAGCCCAAAAAAAGGGGGGGTAGAGGCCTAGGCCTAGAAACCGGGTTTCTGCAAGATTTTTGGACTCTCAACCCAATTCTGGATTCAGAAACCCGGTTTCTTTGTTGGTGGCGATCGTTAATGCTAAAAATATGAATAACCTTTACAGCCTATTATTGATGAGTCTGGTGACGGCTACCCTAGGAGGAGCCAGCTTTGCCCTCTTCTGGCATAATCGCCCGGTGGGGAATGCTCCTGCTTCCCAAGTTTCTCCAACCTCTTCTCCTGCTGCGATTTCCGCTAATGCGTCTCTGGAAATCCCGTCAGAAATCCGCCCTTTAAATCTATTGGACATAGATGATGTGGAACCTGGAAGCGAGTTTGATGAATTTCGTCGGGAATTTCGTCATGCAGTTGCTAACCGAGATCCAGACTTTATGATGGACTTGTTACCAGAGGAGAGTCCTTTATGGGAGACAATAGGACAAGTGAGGGTATGGGAAGAATTGGAAAAGGCGATCGCCCTCGGATGTATTATTGAAGAGAATCCCACCGATGCTAACTTTGACCCCTTTACTTCCCTATGGATTTGTCCCCCCGTACAATCAGAACTGCTGCAAGCCTACCCCCCATTGGCCGACTCACCCCAACCTAGACTAGACTGGGAAAAGAATCAGGTGGTTGTGGTGGGATCGGGGGTGAATGTGCGATCGCAGCCCGATATCGACAGCGAGGTGATTTCTGTTGCCTCTAACGAAGTCTTAACCCGGAACCCTTCTCCATCAGAGGACACAGAGATAGAGGAATTCGAGGACACTGCTGACTCCTTCTCCAGTCCCCTCGATGGATGGACACCCATCTGGTTACCCAGTGGAGAAGCCGGTTATATTTATAATCGCTATGTCTATTCTCCCCTAGACCCCCAAATTCAATTTGGCCAAGTTCAAGGAGAATGGCAACTCTTCTATCAAGATTCGGGAGTCGGGAATGAGTAATTCATGGACTCTTCGCTATCCCCCTATCTCCCCATCCCCCTATCCCCCCGCATGGAGTTCATCATCTATGAGTATTAAGAAAAAGCCCCAACTCCCTCGACCTCAACAGATGGGTTGGATTTTAGTCGGTGTGGCTGGGGTAATTGTAGCAGTCAACTATATTCTCCCTCAATTTACACGGCCAAAACTGCCCACCATTCCCTACAGTGAATTTTTATCTCAAGTCAAGAATAATCAGATTTCTGGTGTGCAAATTGGGTCAAACGAAATCCGCTATCGCCTGAAATCAGAAAATGGTTCAGAAGAACTCGGTCCCCTACTCTCGACAACTCCCGTATTTGACCCCGAATTAGTCCAGCGATTAGAAGCAAATGGAGTTCTGTTTCAAGCCGCCCCACCGCCAACGAATACCTGGTTTGCTGTCCTCCTCAATTGGGTTATTCCGCCGATTATTTTGGTTGTCGCGTTTCAGTTTTTCCTTAATCGGGGGAATTCTCAATCTCTAGCGATTAGTAAGAGTAAAGCAAAGGTTTATGTGGAGGGAAAATCGGAAAAAATAACCTTTGTGGATGTGGCTGGAGTAGAAGAAGCCAAAGTTGAGTTAGCAGAAATTGTGGAGTTTCTCAAAAGTCCCGATCGCTTCAAAAAAATTGGTGCGAGAATTCCCAAAGGTGTGCTATTAGTCGGTCCTCCAGGAACCGGAAAAACTCTTTTAGCTAAAGCCGTCGCTGGAGAAGCTAATGTTTCCTTTTTCAGCATCTCAGCTTCGGAGTTTGTGGAACTATTTGTGGGCACGGGAGCTGCACGAGTCCGGGATTTATTTGAACAAGCGAAAAAGAAAGCACCCTGTATTATCTTTATCGATGAGTTAGATGCCATTGGTAAATCCCGTAGCAGTGGCGCGGGGCAAAGTGGCTCGAATGATGAACGGGAGCAAACTCTAAACCAGCTTTTGACGGAAATGGATGGGTTTGGAGTCGGTGATGCCACAGTGATTGTTTTAGCGGCAACGAACCGCCCAGAAGCCTTGGATGCTGCCCTGTTGCGTCCCGGACGCTTCGATCGCCAAGTGCTGGTAGACCGACCGGATTTAGCAGGGAGATTGACAATATTAGAGATTTATGCTATGAAAGTTAAACTCGGAGACGATATTGATTTGAGGGCGATCGCCACCCAAACCCCTGGATTTGCTGGAGCAGACCTCGCCAACCTAGTCAACGAAGCGGCATTGCTCGCGGCTCGCAACAACCGAGAAACCGTATCCCAAGCTGATTTTAAAGAGGCGATCGAGCGCGTGATCGCCGGACTAGAGAAAAAGAGCCGCGTATTGAGCGATCGCGAGAAAAAACGAGTCGCTTATCACGAAGTCGGCCATGCCTTAGTAGGAGCCTTAATGCCGGGAGGCAGCAAAGTTGCCAAAATCTCCATCGTTCCCCGGGGTCTATCGGCCCTCGGCTACACCCTCAAATTGCCCACTGAAGACCGCTTCCTGATGGAAGAATGGGAACTGCGCGATCAAATTGCCATGTTACTCGGCGGACGCGCTGCCGAAGAACTCATCTTTAACACCATTTCCACCGGAGCCTCCGACGACTTGCAACGAGCCACAAACTTAGCCGAACAAATGGTCACCACCTACGGCATGAGTAAAGTCTTAGGCCCCTTAGCCTATCAAAAACTTTCATCTGGAAACTTCCTCGGTAATGGTAGTGGCAACACTCGCCGCCTGATGAGCGACGACACTGCCCAAACCATCGATCGCGAAGTCAAAGAAATTGTCGAGCAAGGATATGAAAAAGCCTTTAGCATTTTGTCCCACAATCAAGAACTGATGGAACAAATGACCCAAGAACTGTTAGAAACCGAAGTATTAGAAGGCGAACAACTGCAAGTGTGGTTGGATCGCGTCAGTCCTATCTCCTCTCCATCCTAGATATTGATGGATGACAAGCTTCAAGAGAAATCGTAGGGCGATCGTAGAGACAAGGCGTACCTTGTCTCTACGATCGCCGTAGTTATAACAAGTCTGGTTAATTGGCTATAGGGAATAGGGAATAGGGAGTAGAGAATGTTCTACCGGAACAATGTAGGAGTGGCAATGCAGTATACATAGTGAAACCGATTACTCAGGCATAATATTAGTCATAATTATTAAACCAAAACCCCTCAAAAAACCGTAAATCAACTTAATCTTCATCTCGTATCTATAGAACAACCCGTAAACTTACTATACTCTATTCCGCAAAATTGCGGTATCATGACCCTTAACAGATCGGCATTAAACTTTCTTCAAAGAAAAATAAATGAGTACATTCCTCATGGCTTATGCCCTGATCTCCTATGTGTTTTCAGGGGCAGTTTGCTATACTAGCGCACGCAAAAATCAACACACTAATAATCCAAATAATTTTCAAAGCCGAGGATGGATTGTCCTATTTTGGCCCTTGTGGATTGGCAATGAAATTGACAACACTTCTAGCTTAAATACCAGTTATTCTCTTGTAGAAGAACGGATAGAACCCCAGGAAAAAGTGCATCCCTCGAAACCCATTGGACAAGTCCTCGAAGAAGCCGGACTCCTCACCCAAAATCAAGTCCAAGCCATCTTAGCCTACCAACAAGATCATCGCTATTTGCGCTTCGGGGAAATTTCAGCCATGTGGGGATGGATCAAATCGGAAACCGCCGACTTTTTCGCGGAACGACTCTACCAATTCCAGGCTTACCAACAACCCCTAGGACAATCCCTTAAAGGTGCAGGCATTTTAGATGACGAACAAATTAAAACCATCCTCACCGATCAATTGCAAACTGGACTGAGATTTGGAGAAATAGCCGTTCGCCATGGATGGGTGAATCAAAAAACCGTTGATTTCTTTGTTGGGACACTTTAATTAAAACAATTTCTTGATGATACTTCACTCAATAAGGGGCTTAAACCCCTTTTTAATTTTTAACTGATACAGCGCTTTGCGCTGT
>DDLS01000029.1 GCA_002340255.1 Cyanobacteria bacterium UBA2566 | reverse complement strand
CCTTCAGCCAGATACAGCGCGAAGCGCTGCTATGAGGTACATTGTTGATCGTAGATGTGAGTTGTCATTGCGACCGCAGGGAAGCAATCGCCAAGATTGGGGGATTTTGCGATTGCTTCATTCCACTTGCGTGACCTTCGCAATGACCGATCTCAATGAGACTGTACTCCGTTACAGCGCTTTGCGCTGTATCGCTTGAAAAAAAGAAGGTTATTCTGCATGAACTTTAGAGCGCCTCGCGCTGGTAGTATCAATTAACAATTATTCATTACTCCGCATCTGTTTCCAAAGTTGTGTATAGCTCTGCTGAGTTTGCTCCGAGAGGGGTAAGAGAAATTCACTATTGGCAAAAATGCTAGGATCGGGGAACTTCACTCCAGATTGAAAGATCGATGCAGGTAAACTATCGCGGTTCGTAGTAATTAATAGAGGTGAAGCGGTATCGGTAAATTGGGAGAGTTTGAGGGCTAAATCCGAGTTTAAAAACTGGTTCATCCATTCCTGAATACCGGAGTTCTTAGGACTTAGCTTAGGACTGACCCAAATATTCGCCCACAGTGCAGTTCCAGATTGGGGAATAATAGCTTTAAGTTTGTACTGATTTAAGATCGATAGAATATCTGTTGACCATCCGAGAGCTAACCAAGAATCTCCTTCAATTAGAGGTTGTAAATATTGGTCGGAGCTATAAAATTTAACTTGGCGATTGAGTTGTTTTAGGGTTGGAAGTAATTCAGGAATGGTTTCTAAATCGGGAGTGTTATAGGAATAACCGAGGGATTTTAAGGTTAAACCAATCACTTCTCTGGGTTGATTGAGTAAGGAAATTTGACCTTGCAATTCTTCTCGCCACAAATCTGACCAATCTGTGGGTTCCCAACCGAGGGATTTAAATTGATCTGGTCGATACACGATCGCCGTGGTTCCCCAACTGTAGGGCACTCCCCAAACTTCCCCATTCGGATCGAGATTCCCTTGGCGATCGCGCATTACTAAGCTCTGCCAACTTTTAGGTAATTGATCCCAAGAGAGCAAAGAGGTATCGATGGGTTGAATGAGTTGATTGGAGATCGCCTCCCTTAACCAAACATCTCCAAGCGTCACCAGATCCGGAGCAGAGGGAGCCGTTTGCCAAAAAGCTAAACTTCTCCATAGCGAATTCTCAGAATTCTTGGGTTCTCGCTTCAGAGATTGAAACAGGAGATCGAGTTGACTAACCGGAATCGCTTCTAAACTCACACTCTCCGGTAGTCCCTTTTTGAGTTCATTGATTAACGTCGCTGGAATCGATCCCTTGAGAATAGAAATCTTTAAGCTGGCAGTGGGACTGCATCCCGTAGTCAAGACTGAGGACAATGATAGGCTCGATAGTGCTAAAGTGGCGGTTTTCAGGCTTCCCGACAAAAATCTTCGACGATCCATAACTGAGAAAATGTTAAGTATTTATTTACAGTTTTTACTAAAAGTTAAATGATTCAAAAATAAATCAAGAATCTTGTCAAAGCCTATCTAAAATCGTAGAGAACAATCCTCATCTGTAACTTCTGGAGTCCCCTATGGAAATCTTGGAAACCCAAATTATGATGCTGATGGAAAAAATAGAAAGCATGTCCCATTCGATTGAACGGCTTAATTCTAAATTCTCTTTGCTAGAATCTCAACCTGGGTCGAGCCATCTCCGAGCAGAAGAGACTCATCTGCCAGAACGGGGTAGTAGTAATCATTCCTATACTCATGAGTTATCCGATCTCCCCATTTGGGATCATAAAGATGTATTAGTTGATGATGATTATGATAACCGTCGTGAGATATCTGAATCCCGGTCAGATGCATATTTATCTCCTGAACTGCAAGTGCAGCGCTTAACTGCACAACTGACCGCTGCTTATAATCGCATTGCTGCTCTAGAGGAGCAATTACTGTCTAAGCGGATTCAATTCTAGCGCTGGGAACTAGGAAATAGGGAAGAAATAGGGAAAATGACTGACCTATATCTATCTATTA
This sequence comes from Cyanobacteria bacterium UBA2566, assembly GCA_002340255.1. GTDB lineage: Bacteria > Cyanobacteriota > Cyanobacteriia > Cyanobacteriales > Desertifilaceae > Roseofilum. Next base: position 13,189 of record DDLS01000029.1, on the reverse strand, counting down.
CCCATTACCCATGAGAATAACGGTCGATTAAGGTTTCGATCGCCTCAAGGAGGTCTTTTCGTCTCCAATTTTGGCACAGGGTAGCGGCGATCGCACAACCCCCCGCACCAACACCTTCTTTTACGAACCCTTGTTCATACATTTGAAGGGAGTGATAGTTAGACTTAGCAAAACTCAGTTGGGTTGCCATCAATGGAACTGGAGGTAATAGTTTCGCTAAACCAACCGTGTCTCCCGTTGGATCTTCAGCCACCCATCGCGTTGTTCCCACCACCACTTCAGACGTATCCCAAATCTGGTTTTCCTCCTGAGCAATAGCTTGCATTAAGCCATACACAGCTAACAGTTGAGTGCCGCCAGCCAAGAGAACACCACAATATTGACTCGCGGCGATTGCCATTCCAGCAGCTACCGGTTGCATGGGATCGCCTACTGCTGCCATTAATTCCCACACCGATCCGGGCCGATCGAACCATCTTGCATGCTCTAACCCCTGCTTCACCACCTCTATTTTCTGAGCGTGGTTACAGGTGGGATGACTACTGTTCACTTTACCTGATGCTGGCCATCCCAACCCTGTCAAAATACTTAATGCGGTGGTTGTTCCGCCCACCACACATTCACCGATAATCAAATAATCGGTGTGTTGAGCTAACTGTGTTCCCCATTTTTGCCCTTGGTTAAACAGATGACGAACCCTTTCTCGATCTAAAGCTTGTCCGCTACTGACACAGAAGGCAGGAGTCCCCCCCAAATCTACCGCTTCTACAGGGGGAGGAATAGGTAATCCCGCATTCAACAAAGTAATGGGAATCTGGAGCGCTTCACAAATAGCACGGGAGATAAAGACGGGAGAAATACCGGCATGTAAGGGAGGTAACGGATAAGCATATTTCGGAGTCACCCCATTGTATAAAAATTCAGCATCTGCCAAACAGGTATAGCGCCGGTCTTCTGGCGTTGCCCCGGCAGCAGAGATTCCTGGAATTAATGCCGTTTCTGTGAAACCGAGAATACAAGCAAAATGGGGGCGACTTTTACGATACTTATTTAACCAATACTGCCCTCGATCGAACTCAGTGTAAACAGAAATCATATCAGTGAACCATTCGATTCTCCCCCATTCCCCATTCCCCAAACTACTCTCGATCTAACAGAATTTCCACCCAAGCGGGAGGCAATGGAATGGGGTTACCCAACTTTTCGAGAAGCAAACTAGAGACCAAATGGACAACGAACAAATAGATCAAATTATTGACTAAAATCATGACTACGGCGATCGCCTGTACGATCGTGATATCCGGCTCGGCCAATAATCCCAACTTCAGGAAGATCCAATCGATCAAGCTAGTCACCTGTGCCATCAGATACAGCCATAAATCCTCACCCAGGAGAATGGACACTAACCAAATTTTAAAGAAAAATCCGATCGCTCCCAACAGCGTTCCTAAACCAATAGATACAAACCAACTCGCTCCCCGCTTCCACATCATTCCCAACTGCACTCCCAACAGTCCAAAGGGAATTAGAAACAGGATACTGCGGGTTGGCCCCATTAAAACGGTTAAGAGCAAACCCGTTACCGTCATAGTCATCCAAGCATTGCGACTTCCCCAGCGCAAATAGGCTAAGGCGATCGGTACGGGAAAAAAGATCCGTAATAACGGCCCTGGTGGAAAATAATAATTCACCAACCAAATCAGACTAGAAGTACTTGCCAAAAACGCTGATTCTACTAGAGGTAAGGTCAGATTAACCTGACTCTCCGGTTTCTGATTACCCATTACCTATTACCTATTACCCATTAAACCATCAGTCGCTCTAAAGCACCCAAATCTGGAATACAAAGAGTATCGCGATCGGGGCGCACAATCAACTTTTTCTTTTCCAATTTACTTAAAACTCTGGTAACTGTTTCACGTGCTAATCCACTCAAACTACTTAATTCCCGATGGGGAAGATTCGGAATTTCTACACCCTCAGCCGTTTTCGTCCCTTGACCATCCGCCAAAAATAAGAGGATATCTGCTACCCGGGAGGTACTATCAGACTCCCGCAGTCGTAACCGTCGGTTGACTTGTCGTAAGCGACGCGCCATCAATTGGGCCAACCGGATACCCGCCTTCGGTTCTGTATGAATTAGGTTAACAAAATCACTAGCAGGCATATTACCAATCGTGGTTGGGGCGAGGGTAATCACATCAGTAGAGCGTGGGACCTCTTCGAGGGGAGCCATTTCTCCAAATAACTCCCCCTTACCAATAATATTGAGGGTAACCTCTTTACCATCTAAATTATAAGTGCGAATCTTAACCCATCCTTCCAAAATAAAATAAACCGAGCTACCCCAATCATTTTCCAATAGGATGACCTGGTTAGAAGGATGTTCTCGCACCACCACTTGCGCCGTCGTCCGTTCAACAATCTCCTCCGGTAACCCTTCAAAAAAGGGGGCTGATTTAATGAGTTCACGCTGATTCAATTCACCACGAGACTTGTGTCGTTCTACCATAGGGGTAATGTGCGATTTAAAAGACTAAAAGCGGAAATGACGACGGCTGAGGGCAGGCCATGGGTTTACAACCTAAACGATAAGGCAATCATAACGTAAAGTGCCTCAAAATCTACAAGATTTATCAGTCAATAGGGGCGATCGCCCTCAATAACGTGAACTCATAAAGTAAGATAAAGTTAATTTTCGCATCAAATCCCCCCTTCTTACCCAGTTTTGACTTAAACTGCTTGCAGTATGCCCACCTTCAGCAAAACCGACCGAACGTATAGTTAGGGATGACGATTGTGACACCTCAGACTGACCAGCGTCAAGCACTGATAACAGAAATCGATAGTGTGCTATCCAAAACCCAGTCTCGCCTTCCCTGGGTGATGGCGGGAGAGGTGAGCCAACAACGTCGAGTTTTAAGACGGGTTCGGGAGTATTTGGGCAGTTTACCCCTTTCCCCAACTCAACGCCCTGCTGCCAAAGGTCAACTTCCTCCCTCAAGCCGTTCGACTCCTGGCAGTCGCCGTCGTCTTTCCTTACTGGGGGCGGATCTTTCCCAAGAGCGCCAACCTATACTAGAACCACAGAACTCAGCAAATCAACAAATTGTGCAAGCTGTGGTGCAAGATTTGCGATCGAGCATTCTGATCCCCTTGCAAGAAGAAATTGCTGCCCTACAAAACCAGCGGGAACAGATGCGCCAGGAACTGCAATATCTGGATCAACAGCGCGGCAAGAATGCGATGTCAGGTCAATCTCAGAAAATGATGACTGAGTTTTTCCAAACTCTGATCGATCGCTGTGCACAAAGTTTAACCCAACAGGTAGCTCAGAATTTAGCGGATTTGCAGGTAGAATTGCTGCAATATCAGTCCCGCGAACCCCACGATCCAATTCTGGCTGCCGATAGTAGCACCGATCCAGCTCTGCTGACTCCCCAAGAACGACTCGAACAATTGAGGGCACTGCAAGCTCAATCGGATAAACTCCTCAAAACCTTAGATGCATCTATCAATGTAGTTTTTGAGACACTGCAAAGTAATCTTCAAAGCTATAGTGAATCAATGACCCAAGGAGTTGAGCATATGTATAGCTTGGGTCAACAGGGCGAGGTGATGTTTAGTGCCTTGGTCAATCGGTTAGCATCCCAGTTAGGACGAGAAGCATCTTCTTATATTCAAAGCCGTTCTGAAGACTCTTTGGGAGAAACATTGGAAACACCGAGTGGGGGAAAATCCCTGACTCCTTCGGCGATCGCTCCTGAAACCGATCGAGCAGCCCAAAATGCCCAAACCTCAGATCCTCCCGATCGCCCTGTTGTCCAACCTAGCGATCCCCAACATTTAACCGAGTCGGTTGAGTTAGCCCAAGAGGTTGAGGAGGAAGAGGATAGCTTTGAACCGGAATCCATAGATGATGAGAATGCAGAGGAATTAGAAGAGTTAGTAGATCTTGATGAAGAGATCGGGTTGGAGTTTTTTGAACAATTTGAAGAGGTTGAAGAGAGTGTTGAAATTGCAGCAATCGAAGAGGATCAAATCGATCGACTCTCTAATGAACCATCAGCGGATGCCGATCGGCTCCTAGAAGAGGAGATGGAAGGTGATGAATTTTATGATGCACTGTTTGCTTCCGATCGGTTTACAACAGGTGAAAGGGAAGATGAGGGAGAATCCGATGATCCCCTGCAAGAGTTTGCAGAAGAGGCAGAAGTGGATGAAATTGCCGAAGAACCTGAGCCAGAATTGAATGTAGAGGCGATCGCAGCACCAGAAGAACAAGGGGAGCAACCCGTAGATGAAGAGGCGATCGCCGAAACCCTAGAATCAGATTTATTTGAAGGACTAGGTGATGTTGAAGCCCAAACAGACGAGCCACAAGAACCTTTAGCCGCAGAGGAATTCCCTGCAACTGACTTATCCTCACCCTCTTCAGTTCTAGAATCAGATTTATTTGAAGGCGCTCCGGCTCCTTCCCAAGTAGAAGATCCGGTATCTCTAGAAACTTTTATGGAATTATTCGGCGAAGAAGATTCACCACCTCAGATTATATCGGAGAGCCTAGAAACCCATTGGGCCGACGAAGCCCCCTTAAACGCCACAGAAGATCTTTATATCTCTGCTTCTCCCGATGAAGTCTTATTACCCACCGAGATCCAAGAAGCACAGGAAGTCAGTCAGTTAAATTTACAGGGCGAAGTCTTAGAACAGTTAAGTCAGGATTTATTTAGTCTCGAAGGTGAGGGAACTTCTCCCGTTCCTGAGTCAGTTCCAGAAGAGCAAGTTACGGATCTATTTGGGAATTTAGAACCCGCCAGTCCCACAATTTCCGCTCCTGAAGAAGAGTCTCTTATGAATGAAGAGGAGACTCCCCTGAATACGGAGAATTTCCTCAATGAAATTTTAACTCCTCCCGAGTCAGGAATTTTGGCAGGAGAAGAAGAACCTGAAGATCGAGAAAATTCTGAATCTGGAGTAAGAGTAGATAGTTTATTTGAAGGATTCCCAGAAGAGCAAACATTCCAGGAGTCAACTCCAGAGGAAGAAGCAGCAGATTTAACTGGCCTGTGGGAGGATGAAAGCAGTCTCAACTTACCGGAGTCTTTAAGTATCGATACAGTGTTTGGGGAAGAGTCTGAGAATTTAGACACCGAAGAGCCGAAATCCATTACCGTAGATAATGTGTTTGAAAAATACAATCAGGGAAATAAGGACGCTATCGATCCATCCGCTGGGCGATCGCCAAAAGGCACATCGACGATAGAAAACATGTTTGAAGGATTTTTGCGGGGAGAAACGGTAAACGTAGATGAATCCCTACCAGCATCAAGTGAACCTGATGGAACAACTGTAGAAGAAACTTTAGAAGAAACCTTGACCCTAAATGATGTCTTTGAAGGGTTGGCAGATGATGACGATCCTGAGCCACCATTGAATTCTTTGAAGAAAAATTAATTCTGAGAATGAGAGAGAGCAGAAGTGTGAAGAGCCATTCTGATGGGCAAAATCCGCTGTGGTATTTGGGAATCGATTGGGGAACAACCGGCATTTCAGCCGTGTTACTCAATTACTCAACACGCTGTTTTTATCCCTGGGAGCGTTTCCCAACTGAGCGAACCCAGGTTGGGGTGTCTCTAAAACTTTGCTTAGATTGGGGTTTACCTGGGGTCGATGGGGACTCAATTATTGAGGAGATGGTGTCCCAGTTGCAAGGGATGGCGAATGAGCAAGAAGAGTATAGCCAAGAGGTTTGGACTCAGTTAAGTGGAGTGATTGTGGGCTGTCCAGCCCATTGGAGTGATGCCTATCGCTTTAATCTGCGAGAGGCAATTTTAAGGACAGGTTGGGTCGATCGACCTCACCAAATTCTGTTCTTAGAAGAGCCAATTGCTTTAGTCATATCAGAGTTGCGTGATACGGCTCAGGGTACTCAATGGCAAGGCGCAACATTGATTCTAGATTCGGGAGCAACGATGACGGAGTTTGCTCTGGTGGATGTTCCGTTAAACAAATCCCAACTCAAGCCGGAAAATTTCCATTTGGGATCTTTGGCTTATGGGGGAGATGCGATCGATCAGGATATTATTGTTCAATTGTTATTGAATGTGGACTATCCATTATTATCTGCTTCATTAGAGCAAGAGCAGGGAATAAAGTTGCCCCAAGTGGGAGAGGTGGATTTAGAAAGCCGTTATCACTTTAGTCAATATTTGGGACGTTCAGATTGGGGTCAGGGGTTATTGGCGATCGCCAGAGAGGTTAAGCATAGACTTCAGGCACAAAACCAGATTACAGTACGCCTCAAGCAGCAAAAGTGGACTATTCAGCGTCGCGATTTAGAGATGAAGGTGTTTGTGCCTTTTTTGCGTGCCCTGAATCGGGAGATTAATCGCCTGTTTGTCAAGACGGGAGTCGCCCCCCAAGCAATACGCCAGGCTTTGTGTACGGGGGGGAGTGCATCTTTAGTGGCGATCGCCCGTTGGTTACGGCAAAAACTACCCAGCGCGGCAATTATCCAAGACCGTACCCCACAAGGTCAACCGCCTAAATGTAGTCGGGTAGCTTATGGATTAGCGAATGTACCGCTCTATCCCCAAGTTCTCAATACGGTACGTCATCAATATAGTGATTATTTTCTGTTGTTAGAATTGCTCAGGGTCATGCCTAATGAGGCGATCGCCGAGGGGCAGATTTTCTACTTGTTAGAACAACGGGGGATTAATACGGCAGTTTGTGGCGATCGCTTGCGCAAACTGCTCGCAGGCAATCTTCCCCCTGGACTACTTCCGAAAACATCAGATCGCCTTTACCTGAGTCCTCAATTAGAGCTTAATCAACCCCTATTTATTGCTCAAGGAACTGGATTATATACTCTCAATCTAGAACAAAGAGCGATCGTGATGAACCAATTTGAGCAAGTTCTCGCCACCTCTAACCAAACCTTAGACGATCCCTATTTAGTGCTTTGGTAAAGAGGGGTTAGGCAAGAGGGAGCTGACAAACTGTACATCACCTTAACTTGTAATTACCAACCACCAAAACCCATTTTTAATTTTTAATTTTTAATTGATAAGATAAGTATAGGTCTCGATCCATTATTGTCTGGGAGGTAGAGCAAAAATGGTAGTCGCACTTGAAGCTTTGCAGCAGGTGAAGGGTATGAGTCTAGAGGAGTTTCTGAATTATGATGATGGCACAGATACGGTATATCAGTTAGAAGATGGGGAGTTGGTAGTTATGCCTCCAGAAAGTTATCTGAATCAGCGAATTGCTGTGGCTTTACTGATTTATTTTGCTCAGATAGGTATTGCTCCAGAGTGTTTACTGATCAAAACTGAAGTCGTAGTCAGTGGGATGCGCCCGACGTTGCGAGTGCCCGATCTGTTAGTGTTGTCAGAAGAAGGAGCGCAGTCCTTACAAGGAGCAAGTCGCTCCACAATTAGCTTGGAGATGCCTCCACCTCAGTTAGTCGTGGAAGTCGTTTCACCAGGCAAGGAGAACGCAAACCGAGATTATCGGTATAAACTTTCACAGTATCAGTCCAGGGGCATCTCCGAGTATTGGATTGTCGATCCCATGGAAGAACGAATAACAGTATTTGTGCTAGTCGAAGGGTTGTATGAGTCGCGAGAGTTTTCTGGAGAAGAAGTGCTAGAGTCGCCCTTTTTGCAGGGGTTTTCAGGAGATCGGACTTTGTCTGCGGTGCAAGTTTTAAGAGGTGGAGTTAATTCGTAGCTAAGGAACTCGTTAAGTTAGGACAGCTAAATTGTAGTTTTAGGAAACAGGGAACAGAAAATGTCTTAACTCCCTCTTCCCTTGCTATAGATGCGAGGTGTGTTAGCGAGAGCGCAGAACCCCCACTGCTCGACTCAGGCTATTCCCTATTCCCGTTACAATCGCTTCTGGATATTCCGACCGTGAGTATCTGTACCACAGGTATGCAGTAAATTATAGAATTCGCCCAGTTCTCGAACCTGCTTGGTTTGTTTGGGACTCGGTGTCCAAGGTGTGGGATTATTATAAGCGTAATAGGTTTCTACCCCATCAATGCCAAGATAGACAGCTTCAGGAATTAATTCAGTGGCTGGATAACGATATCGAGCCGGATGAGCGAGAACAGCTAAACCGCCTGCTTCATGGATGGTATCAATAACTGCCGAAGCTTGATAGGCGTTGCCTTCCACAGCATGGCCTTGGAGATAGGGTTTTAAAGCTCGATGATCGGGGTCAAAGGCGTAACCGAGGATGTGAACTTCTGTTTTTAACAAATAAGCATTGATTTCTACACCACTCCATAGTTGGAGGGAGGGTTTCGGGTTGAGATTGGGATGATTGAGGCAGTTTTGGGCGGTTTTGTAACCGCCAACACTATGGTGATCTGTGATCGCCAGTCCCTGCAATCCGATTGCGATCGCCTGGTCAATAATCTCTTCCGGGCGTAATTTTCCATCAGAAAATTGGGTATGCATATGAAAATTGTAGGAATTGGGACAACTCCTTTCATCAATGTTCGCAAATACTTCTCTGAGGGCCCGTGCTTCTTTCTGCTCTCCAGCCTGGTTTGACAAGGATGGAGCTGGAGCTAGATCGATCATCATCTTTCTCAATCTCAAGATAAAGTCTTGTTGTCTACTATAGCCAATTTTGAACTTATGTAACGTTACTTTTTGATTGAGATGTGCGATCGCAATCATAAGTCAGACTAAGAAGTAATTATACTCATCCGATCCGATTTGGATTCCGTGAGATCCCCAGGGCCATTTCCCCGAATGGCGCGAAACATACCAAACCGACATAAACCCGTCCCAAAAGCTACCCGCATCAACAATAGAGTGGGCACTTCTCGCAAGGATTTAATCAAACCGGGTAAGCCAAACTTGACCAGACCTTCCGGTCGAGTGACCCCTTGCCAAATAGAATCAAGCCAAGAGGGAAGGGTGGGTTCTGTCCAATCATCAGTAACGACCTGTCCCTGGGCGTATCCCGTCGCTTCTAGGAGTTCAGAAAACCCTTCAATACTAGAAAATGCAGGATGAGACCACTGGTCTAACAATTGTTTCATAATCATCCGTTCTAGGCCATTTAGGGGAATTTGCCGGTCATCCCGTTGATTCCAGTCAGCAACCACTAAAAGTCCACCGGGTTTGAGGACTCGGAGTAATTCTTGGGCGAAAATCGCTTTATCGGGCATATGGGGTCCTGCTTCAATTGACCAGACCACATCAAAACTGGCATCCGGGAATGAAAGCGCCATGGCATCATCAACGGCAAATTTTGCATTCACCCCTTCTGGCGTTAATTCTTGGGCCCGTTGTACCTGTTGGGGGCTAATAGTAATCCCTGTCACATCAAAACCATATTCGGTTGCTAAAATCCGGCTACTGCCCCCAATACCACAACCGACATCTAAAACAGTCGTATTCGCAGGTAAGGCATCTAATCCGCCCCAACGCACCATTTCATAGACAAAATCGGCTTTAGCGGTTAAAAAATTTTTCCGCTGTGGAGGAGAGCCATAATGGCCTAAATGGATATGTTCGCCCCAGTAGAATTCTAATATCCCTTCCTCTGTCCATTGGTCGTAGGAGTTGGCAACGGAAGCGGAGGATTCATAGCGACGAGCGGTGACCAGATAGAGAATAATGGCGATCGCCATTAACGCTAAAATTATACCCGCACCTAAAAACAAGATATTCATCAAAATAGAAAAATAGAGAATTGGTATGAAGGCTTTATTGAGGATAAATGATTTTTCAGATCCTTACAGCTTTTAAGCATTGATATTGTCATGCCATGCTGTTAAGCTTGTCTTGCGCGACTTTTAATAAGCAGACAAAAGTTTATTCACATTTTATATAAGTTGGAGGAATTCCATGGGAACTATCGCACCATCAGAGGATCGATCGGCGCAATTCTATCAGGCATACCAGCCCTTCAAGGAAACCGCACCGGTTGAACTGCGTTCCGGTTTCTCAGATACTGATGCCCAGATCGCGATCCGAGCAGTTTACCGCCAGGTGTTGGGCAATGCCCATGTGATGGAAAGCGAACGGCTTACCGTTCCTGAGTCCCAACTGAAACGGGGACAATTGAGCGTGCGCGAATTTGTCCGCGAGGTGGCTAAGTCAGACCTCTATCGTTCCCGTTTCTTTGAGAATTGCTATCGATACCGGGCGATCGAGCTTAACTTTAAGCACCTACTCGGACGCGCGCCTGATAACTTCGAGGAAATGCGCTATCACAGCACTGTTTTGGATGAGAGCGGGTTTGAGGCGGATATTGATACTTATTTGGATAGCGATGAGTATCAGACGATTTTTGGGGAAAGTATCGTACCTTATTATCGGGGCTATCGCACCCAGCCAGGGCAATCGATGCTGGAATTTACGAATATGTTGCAATTACTGCGGAGTGCTTCGAGTAGCGATAAGGATTTGGCTACTCAAAATAAACCTCAATTAACCCGTGCCCTGATCCAAAATTCCCCCTATGGACAGCTCAAAGTCAAGGATGTCAGTGAAATCCTGGCAGAGGTCCTCAGACCTAAGTATCAGTTCATGACAACAACACGCATTACACCAGAGCAAGCAGCTAGGAATTTGGCTTTGCAGCAAAGAATGCAGGAGCAAGCGGAGGAAATCGATCGCTTGCAAAAGCAATTGGCAGATTTACGCCCTTTTGCAGCGATCGGAGCTACACAAGTCAAAAGTGATTGGCGCTCTTCAGTTGTCTCTCCTTCTAAGGAAACATCGGCTTCTCTACAACAACAGGCAGAGGCACAATCCTCTCTGATTGCTTTGTTACAAGAACAGCTTGCTGAAACGCGACGCTACGCCACGATTGGGGAAGCTCGCTTGAATAAATGGCGCACCCGTATCTTCAACAGTTAGTGTTCTGGCCCTAATCCCATTTTTCTATGAAGATGCCCTTAACAAGTGGCCCTAAGTCTCTTGTCTCCCCAGAATACATTCGTGGCAAGCTTAAGTGGCAAGCTTAAAGAGAAATGGGATTACAGCTTTAACGAAGGTAGAAAGCTCACAATACCAGGGAAAAGAATTAGTAAGACCATCACGATTAATTGCAGAATAATAAACGGAATAGCTCCTTGGTAAATTTCCTCTGTTCGCACTTCTGGAGGGGCGACTCCCCGTAGATAGAAGAGGGCAAAGCCAAAGGGAGGTGTGAGAAAAGAGGTTTGCATATTAGCCCCTAAAATTACACCAAACCAAACTAAATCTAAGTTAAATTGTTGGGCGATGGGGACAAACATGGGAACGACAATAAAGACGATTTCAAAGAAATCAATGAAAAAGCCCAGGATAAAGACGATCGCCATACTGATGACGAGAAATCCGATCGCTCCTCCCGGTAAATTCGTAAACCATTCCCGGACTAGACGCTCTCCCCCTAAACCGCGAAAGACTAAACTAAAGGCTTTGGAGCCGATTAAGATAAATACCACCATACAAGTGGTGCGTAAGGTGACATCGCAGACTTCCTGCAAACTTGTCCAAGTGAGTTGGTGATTGGCATACGCTAAGGCGATCGCCCCTAAACAGCCCACTGCACCCGCTTCTGTGGGGGTTGCAATGCCAAAGAAGATACTCCCCAAAATCATAAAAATCAGTAAGATAGGAGGAATCATAACTTTGAGAACTCGCATCCCTAACCCCGGTGCTTGGCGGATTTCAGGCGGAAGGGGAGGAGCCAGATCGGGACGGATATTAGCAATAACTAATACATGGATTAAAAAGGCTGTGGTCATCAGTAAACCAGGAATTAATGACCCCATAAATAAATCCCCAACGGATACCCCTAATTGGTCTCCGAGTACCACTAACACCACGCTAGGGGGGATAATTTGTCCTAGAGTTCCCGATGCTGTGATTACTCCCGCAGCGAGGGAGCGATCGTACCCATAGCGCAGCATTGTTGGCAAAGAAATCAAACCCATTGCTACGACGGTGGCGGCGACGACTCCGGTGGTTGCAGCTAAGAGCGCTCCAACTAAGATAACGGCGATCGCTAACCCTCCCCGCACCCTCCCAAACAAAATCCCCATGGTTTCCAGCAAATTCTCGGCAATACCAGATTTTTCCAGCATCGAACCAATGAAAATAAAATAGGGAATCGCCAGCAGGGTAAAATTCTTCATAATGCCAAAAATCTGCTCTGGCATCGCTGACCACAAGATCGGGTCAAACGTCCCCACTGCCATACCGATGAGGGTAAACAGAAGAGCAGTAGCGCCAAGGGAAAAAGCTACCGGATAACCGATCGCCAGCAGAAACAGCGCTCCGACAAACATCAGGGGGCCAAGCCAATCCAAAGCCATGTCAGATGAGGGGAAACAGAATGTGAATACCCTATCATCAAATGGGCTGGTAATCGGTCATCAGTAATGGGGAAAACTGGTTATTCGTCGGTTTTGTCGGAGGGGTTGAACACAAAGTCTAAGTTTTTAATCGCTTGGGAAATTCCTTGTAGAATCAGTAAACCAAAACTGACCAAAATCATGGTTTTAATCGGGTAGCGCACCAAACCACCGGGATCGGGGGAGTTTTCCAGCAGTTTCCAAGAGTTAACGACTGACCCGGTAGAATAGAAGAGAATCATCGTACAAAAAGGAATTAAAAAGAGCAGGGAACCCACTAAATCTACCCAGGCTTTTTGTTTCGGAGTTAAGCGACTTTGGATCACATCCACCCGCACATGATTATTGTGTTTTAGGGTATAAGCTGCGCCTAAAAGAAACACCAAATCGAACAGATACCATTGAATTTCTAAAAGGGCATTGGAGCTAAGATTTTGCCCAACTGCTCGCCCCACATAGCGTCCAAAGACATTCCAAGAGCCGACTCCGACCATCACCAAGGTGAGCCAATAGGCAGATCTGCCAATCCGCTCATTCAGGCGATCGATGTTCCGAGATAGACGTAATAAGAATTCCACGTGTTCTTTTCCTAGGTTATGAACAGACCAATGAACAAAAGTTGGTCAAGTCTTCCGGATCGGTCCTGGGATTCAAGGGATTGACATCCACCCCTGCCTAAAGGTGAGGGGATTCCTAAACCTCACGTTAGCGAAGCTCCTCCGCAGGAGGCTTTAGGTTTCTGTTTCATAGCAGTTGCCTTCACAGATTTACTCTGTTTCCGCTTCGCGGATATGAACGGGTCTTACACTCGCT
>DDLS01000030.1 GCA_002340255.1 Cyanobacteria bacterium UBA2566 | reverse complement strand
CCTAGCGCAAAGCGCTATATTATTCAATCCTTTCATCATAACCTTTCCATTGGTTTCCCTCCTCTAAGATATATTGATAAACCGATCGCGATATAAAAAACCTTGAACGTAATCAATTTGCATTCGTCGTGCAAAGGCCAAATCCTCTTCGGTTTCCACCCCTTCTAAAATGATTTTTTTTCCTGTACTATGCACATAATTAGTCAAGAACTGAACTAAACAAATTAGATTTTTATTTTGTTTATTCTGCACAACATATCGATCCAGTTTAATAAAATCGACCAGTTGCATAACCGATGTGGAGATCATCGATTGTGGATTACAAACATCATCAAGAGCCGTCTCAATTGTGGCATTTGATAATTCATGGATCATAGACAAACTCATCATAGCATGATTGATTTCAGTATTTTCAATTAACTCAACGACAATCCCATCACCAGTTTGATAATTATGAAATAACTCTAGAAATGGATTTTTTCCAGAATGGGTTGTGTATTGTTCTCTACTACAGGAAAAATACGAATCTTGATCGAGGTTGACAAAAAGCTTCGTCTTCTTGGGAGCATGAGCTAATTGCAGTATTTTTTGTTGATATTCAACCTCACAGAGTTGGAGAGGTGTGTTGTGTAAAGCTCGATATACTATATCTGGTGGAATGGCTTGATTAGAAGCATCAAAAAATCGGGCTAAACACTCGAATCCATAGATCTCTTGACTCTTGACTTCAACAATCGGTTGATACTCCACTCCATATCTTTGTTCCGAGATCAACTCATCTATACTCTTAGACCAATTGACCCAAGCATCTATCTTTTTTACTTTAAAACCTGAGCTATTTAAGCGCATTTTTTCTACTTTTCTTCATTTTTTCTGGAAGATTTGAATGATGTATGAACACCAACATTTTTTTCTTCGTTGTCAATCCAATGGATGTTTCATTGCACTAGCATAAGATAATTGTGCTTTCTTACGCCTTTTGTCTTGGGTACTTAACACTAAGGATTTTGAGCTTAACTGGTGACCAATGGAGATGATCCATGACTAGCGCCTAGCACGATAGCATAGTTGCACGTATTGAGTTGAGTTGCAGATAGGGATTGAGATCCAACTTTACTTGGGGATGGCGATCGCGATATCGGTAGATTGATCGAGAAAGTGGTTCCTTCTCCCATTTTAGACTGGCACAATAGCTTACCACTGTGCTTATCAACAATTATTTTATAGCTAATCGACATCCCTAAACCGGTTCCCTTATCCGCAGATTTTGTAGTGAAGAATGGTTCAAATATTTTCGCTTTTACTTCATCAGACATTCCTGAGCCATTGTCAACAATTTTGATTTGCACTTGGTTTTCTCTTGCCACAGAAGTTTGAATTTTAATTTGACCTTTTTCGAGATAAATGTCCTGCTCTTTCTGTTTTTTGCTTCGCTCATCGAGTACATCAATTGCATTGGCGATAATATTCAGAAACACTTGGTTGATTTGCCCACTGTAACCCTCGACTTTCGGAATCTCTCCATATTCTTTGATGACTGCAATTTCAGAACGATAATCTTTGGCTTTTAATCGATTGTATAAGATCAATAAAGTACTGTCTAAACCTTCATGGATATCTACCGGTTTCATGGTAGATTCATCAACATGAGAAAAAGTCCGCATGGATTGAACAATCTGGGCGATGCGTTCGGTTCCCACCTTCATGGACTTGAGTAAATCTGGAAAGTCTTCCATCATAAATTCGAGATCGGATTCCTCACTATAGTCAACAATGGCTTCGACTGGTTCGGGATAATATTCTTGATATAACTTGAGGAGGGTTAAAAGAGATTCGCAGTAGTCTTGAAGTGGCACTAAGTTACCCCCGAGAAAATGGAGGGGGTTCTTGATTTCATGAATGATACCCGCTAACATTTGGCCCAACGCCGACATGCGTTCGCTGTGAACGAGCATGGCTTGAGTGTTTTGTAATTCAGTTAAAGTCTCTTGTAGAGTATTGGCTTTCTCCGTTTGCTTTCTGAGGAGTTGTTCAATCTGTAGCATGTAGCGCTGAGAAGCTCTGAGATAAATGCTCAGAAAGGTAATTAAAGCTGTACTGCCGATAATGATGCTCCAAGTCCGCCAATATTGATCGGGGGCAATGTATTGAGCAGTGGGGATCAGCAACCAAGAAATTTCACGATCGCTCACCTTTAGCGATCGCTGACAGGGTAGCGTCACGGAATTTCGCGATCGCCGCAGTTGACGAAATGCTTGCCCAGAGGCTGAACTCGTCGGAGGGGCAAATTCTGGACATAACCACCCCCGACCAATTAGACTTGGAGGGTTTTCCTCAAGATTGTTGACAAATAATCGCTCATTCACTTTATAGAGCGCTACGGGTTCTAGCTCTTGTTTCAGGTTACCTTGCCAAAAATAAATCTCTAGCTCGGTTAGATTCAGCCCCCGTAGGGAGTGTTCTAGTAATGCCTGAATTAATTCACTTGAGGTCAGCTTTTCAATCTGCTCTGGACGGATTTTTTGTTGAGTAGAGAATTGTTGTTCTAAGGAATGTTGAAGACGATCGGCTTGAATCTGTAAGCTGTTTCTCAATTCGCGCCGCTCCCATTGCCAAGTCGCAGAAGCAAGAATCATCGCGAAAATTGCACTAAGGATGGTGAGGGCTGTAACGGGTACATTGCGATATAGAGCAATGGCGCGACGATTCCGATCTAAAAAATAAGTCATAGTTAGATTACTCTATTATCGCAAATGAAGATTGGGAGTATTGGTATCTATTGAGAATATTTCTTAACTATAAGGGTATAAAGCACCAAATATTGGTGATCTGAATCACATAAAAATCAAAGATTAGATTAAATCTTAGGTTGTTCTTACTCCCCACTGCCGACTCGTTGCTTGTCCTGAGTATCTTCCTATCAGGGTAACGACAGGGGAATTAACGATCCACTAGAATTTAAACTATTCCTACTCTCTGAACCCAATTAAGTTCATGTACGTTTATCGCACAGATCAAGTTAAGCACAAAGCCAAGCAGCATAATCTGGAGACCCACATTAATCGATTCTGTGATGAACTGTTGCCTCAGAGTGTCGATCAAGCCCAAGCTCATTTCAAGCGCCTGTATCCTTATCTCAAGCGCAAGGTTGACCATAATTATCGCTTGATTGCTCGCATGGTACGGGTGCAGGGGGAAGGTGCGGGGGAGGATGTTTTGGTGTTGCTTGATATCCTCAAGCGGGGAGCAAAAGACTATGAACATTTTCTTAGAGACCGGGAAGGGTTTGGCCAGCAGTATCTCGATCTTCAGATTCAACCTGGGGAATTGGAGAATTGGCTATTGGGTCAACACAATTTAGAGTTGGTTCCCCATCGGGTACGGCCATTGGTACAGGAAAACCCGGATTTATTACCCTGGTTAGAACCTCCAGGATGGAAACGGGAAAACCAGGGTGCGTTAATTTATGAGAGTGAAATTTGGTTTGGGGAGTTAAGTAGTGCAGCGATGCGATCGCACGCTTCCCAGTATACCCAATTAGTCGAAGTGATTCAGAGTCCCCAATCGACGGAACAGACGACTGAGTGGCCGGGAGTGTTGCTTTATGGAGCAGGCGATCGCTATATTCTCTTTAGTCGGATTGTCTGTGGGGATCAATCGTCGTCGATTCTGTTTCTACTGTGTCCCTTTTCCCATTATCCCACGCCCGAGGAAATCAGTGCTATTGGCGATCGCACCTATCTCTACAATCAAACTGTCAATTATCTGAACGGCCATTTCAACCTCAATTCCATTACTGCCCTAGCTCGCCGAGCCTATCCCAATTATTTGCTCGCCCATGAGGATTGGCTAATCCTTGAGGGTTCCCCAAAGGTGAATTTAGCCCTGTCTGCGGAAGAGGAGAGCCTCTTAAACCTTGTCTCAACACCGGGCAATCACGCTCTTCCCTTGTTCTTAAACGGACAAGCGGGGAGTGGTAAATCGACGCTCCTCTTTTATCTGTTTGCCGACTATTGCTATCGCAAATTCTATTATTATGGCGATCGCCTTTTACCTGGCAATCCCCTATTTTTAACCTACAATGAGCGTCTGCTAGAGGTTGCCAAAGACCGAGTCCAAAAACTATTAAAATTTCATCATCGCTTTGTTTCCCAACAAACCAACGACGATCCGATTCCCAATATTCGGCATTTTTTTAAACCTTTCCAGCGTTTTTTGCTTAACCTTTTACCCCCAGAATATACCGAAAAGTTTGCCTTAGACCGCTATATTTCCTTTCATCAATTTAAGGTCTTATATCAGCACTGTCCCCTCCCCACCGCCCACCATTACTCCCCCGAACGGTGTTGGCATGTCATTCGCACGTTCATTAAGGGATATAGCTTAGAAGAGATGACCTTAGAGGACTACGAGTTTGAAGTTCCACGTAAGGAACGAACCGTTCCCATTCAAGAGTTTAAAGATATTTATACCCTTTGGCAAAATTGGTATCAGAGAAAAGCACAAGAATCCGGATACTGGGACGATCAGGACTTAATTAAACAGGTCTTGCAACTGCCCTTGGATTTAGCCCGCTATACCGCCATTTTCTGTGATGAATCCCAGGATTTTACCCGTATTGAGCTACAATTAATTTTAAGACTCTCTATTTTTTCTCGCTACGATCTGGGATATCAAACCCTAGAAAACTTTCCCTTTGTGTTTGCAGGCGATCCGTTTCAAACCCTGAATCCAACGGGATTTCGCTGGGATAGTTTTAAGGCCGCATTTTATAGTGAAGTGGTGATTCAACTCGATCCCACCCGTCAATTGGGGTTAGAAATGAATTTCCAAGAATTAGAATGTAACTACCGTTCATACGCTCCGATTGTAAAATTCAATAACTTGATTCAATTCTGGCGCTATCTCTTGTTTAATCACCGAGATCTAAAGCCTCAAAGAGTCTGGAAGCAAGGACAACTATTACCGGAAAAATTTATTTTAGAAGACAATTTACCCCGGGAAGTATTCAAGGAATATATCCAAAATACAATTATCATTATTCCCTGTGAAGAAGGGGGAGAAATTGCCTATATCCAAGAGGATGAAGTCTTATCTGAAGTGATTGAAGGGTGGAGTGATGGGGAGCCGCCCAAAAATGTCCTCAGTGCGATCGCCGCCAAAGGACTCGAATTTAAGCGGGTGATTTTGTACAAATTTGGGGAAGCCTGTCATCACCGGTTTTGGACGCTCCTAGAAGCCGATCGCCCCGAATTGAGCATTGAAGTAGAATATTTCTTTAATAAGCTCTATGTGGCAGCTAGTCGCGCCATTGAACGCTTATTTGTCGTCGATACCCCCTGGGGCGATCGCACCCTATGGGATCAGATCAACGATCCTCATCACGTAGAAACCCATTGGGGACGAGTGAAAAATCTCCAGGACTGGCAACAACGGATACAATTTTTGCAAACCGGAACGGATGAAAGTGCGAAGAATTTGCAAGAAGATGATTTACTCTCCGTTGCTCTCACCCTTAAAACCGAAGGCTTAAACGCCCAAGATCCCAAACTATTACGGCGAGCCAAACAATATTATCGAACCATTGGTAATTTAGAAGAAGGACATCTTTGTGAAGCTTGGGCGCTCAAATTTGAACAACAGTATCAAAGAGCTGGGTCAGAATTTTGGCAACTGGGAGAAGAAGAAGAAGCTTGGGATTGTTTTTGGCAAGGCTCCTGTTGGGCTGACTTATATCAATGGTATCAGGATGTGGCCGATCGCCCGGAACTTAGCGATCGCCATAGCCTCGAACAACCTCTGATTAACTTCATGGTCTCAGAATTTGACCAGGAAGCCATACAAACCCTCACCCAGGCATTACAAGTTTATCACCATAATCAGACCCAAATTTTAGAGCAACATCGTTTTAGTCCCCAATGGGCAACGGCAATCAAAACCTATCAGCAAAACATCGAAGAAATTAACGACGAAAGTACCTTACAACCCGCCATTTGGTACAATGTCGGTGAAGTTCTGCAAGCTTTATCAGATGCTGGATATCCAGGTCTACTCACTTCAGCCGGACTTTGCTTCTATCGTGGAAAAGCGTATCAAGAAGCCGTAGATTGTTTCACCTCTGCTCAAGCAACTGAACAACGGGAATATTATCTTGCCAAATCCCAATTAGTTGGACTTCCCGAAGGCTTAGAATATCTGAAACTGGCTTCAAGTGCTAGAGGATCGACCCCAACCAAGAGTCATTCCGATCTCGAACATCTCATTTATCAGGCTTGGAATGAAGCGGGATCTCCCAAAGACCCCGCCTGGTTACGCTATATTGCTCCTATTTTAGAAAATCAGAACTCTTACTATCATGCCTTTATGGCTTATCTGTATTTAGACGATACTGAAGCCCTAAAGCGCTGTTTTGACCAGATTTCCGATCCCAGAGAACAGCGCCAAGTTTTACCCCTATGGCTACAATATTTAATCCGTCGGGAATCTTGGCCAGAATTACCGGAAGTTTTTGAACAATGCACTCGCGAACGGTTAACCGATCTTGTCGAAAAAACTCAAGTTTTGGCGGTAGTGATTTATGAATTAGCCCATTCTAATTTGCATCCCAATCGCCTCTCAATTCCCGATCGCCAACGCTACGAATATTTAATTAAAGACCAGTTTCTAGGTCAATCCAACTGGCAAAATTATCTGTTGATGGAACAGGTGGGCATTGCCCTGGAAAAAATCGGCGGTTTGGGAGTTACCCTAGACTTTTATCAAACCTTCTGCGAGGGCAATTATCCCACCAACACCCAACAGCTTGCCCGCACGCGCTGGTTAGCCACCAAGAAAAAACAGGAAGACTATTACACCACCAAGGGCAAAACCAACCGCCTGATCCGTATTCGCTCGGAACTAGCACAAAAATCCCGCAGTTGGAAAATCCCCCTAGATACGGTATCAGCAACTCCTCCCTCTGCTCCCCAACACCGTCCTTCCCCTCCCCAGCCCCAGCAGAAAAATCTCCCTCCTGTTCCAGAAGTTACTAATACAGCTCCTGCAAATCAATCGGTTGAACGCTCTTTAGATAAGCCGATGACTAAC
Source organism: Cyanobacteria bacterium UBA2566 (assembly GCA_002340255.1). Lineage (GTDB taxonomy): Bacteria > Cyanobacteriota > Cyanobacteriia > Cyanobacteriales > Desertifilaceae > Roseofilum. Next base: position 28,014 of record DDLS01000030.1, on the reverse strand, counting down.
GAGCAGAATATTGACCCGGTCGAAATTTTAGGCTTACCCAAAGAGGTAGAAGTGAAGCAAATTAGCCATGGAGTACTGTGGTTCTCCATTAAAAATCTCGTGATTAAGGTTACTCCAATGGTCAAACAAGTGTTAATTGCCGATATTCTCAGTGGCGATCGCCTGCGGGTCGATTTAATCAACTCTAGCCTATTGTTTAAAACCATGTCTATGAAAGGTTCTGGCAATGAACCCCTCATCTTTAGTTGCTTTAATGCTAGCTATGAAGGACGCTTAGAACCCGGCGATCCAGCCCAATTATTCCTCAATATTGCCGAACATCAACTGTGCTTCAAATTCAAAGGAAGATAAAATAAAGAGAAAATCCCGATCGACTTATGCACCTCCAATACCATCCTAGAGATTACTACCCCTCGGCGGAGGATTTGCCCGACTCAGACGAGACTCCTGTGGATAATGAACTGCAAGATTTAATTCCGACTCTACTCAAAGCGATGCTGGCATCAATTTGGTCAGAGCGCATGGATTGGTTTTTTGGTGTAGATATGGGAGTTTACACCGATCCAAACCAACCGGCAATTGTCCCTGATGGATTTTTGAGTATTGGTGTCCCCAGAATTATTGATGAAGGTTTACGCTTATCTTATGTTCTCTGGAAAGAGAGACAAGTTCCCACTCTAGTGTTAGAGGTAGTCTCGAAAACCCAAAGGGGAGAATATGCCGAGAAAAAACAAAAATATGCCCAACTGGGCGTTCTTTACTATGTAATCTATAATCCCTTGCCGACAGAGCAACAGAGATTGGAAGTTTATCAACTTAAAGGGGGTAAATATCAATTATTGTCTGGGGAACCCATATGGTTATCCCAACTGAATTTAGGGATCGGTAGAGAGCGAGGGACGAATCAAGGAATAACCAGAGAATGGCTCTATTGGTATGATGAAAAGGGAAATCGTTATCCGACTCCAGAAGAGAAAGTAAAGAGTGCAGAACTAGAGCTAGAAAGGGAGCGTCAGGATAAGGAAAAGCAACAACAAAGAGCAGAGAGTGCAGAATCGGAATGCGATCGCCAACAGCAAAGAGCAGAGAGTGCAGAATCAGATTTACAACAACTCCGTGAGAAACTACGACAATTAAATATCGATCCCGATTCTTTATTGTCGTAGTTTCTAAACGGCGATCGCTAATTCAGAGAACATCTGACGCAGACTATTAGGAAACTATCAGCACCATCGTGTGTCATCCATTCAAGAAGGATTGCCAACTCTGGGTAAAGAACCATGATTCAACCAAAAACTTTATTCCTGTCCACCCTAGCAGCGGGATTGATATTCACCCCACCCGCACTGAGTCTACCCGAAGCATCCATACTGGCTCAATTTAGTGGCGAAGAACAAACGCGGATTCAAGTCTATAACCAAGCGAGTCCTGCGGTAGTGACGATTAAAGCTGGACGAGGTTCAGGTTCTGGGAGTATTGTGCGCTCCGATGGTTTAGTGTTGACTAATGAGCATGTGGTTTCTGAAGCGAGACGGGGAAGGGTGGAGGTGAGAACAGCCCAAGGACAACGATATCAGGGTTATGTCATTGCAGTCGATCGCCGCAACGATTTAGCCTTAGTTCGTCTGCAAACCAATGATACTCTGCCCACCATCCCGATCGCCAATCGCCAAGGCGTACAAGTCGGTCAACAAGTTTATGCGATTGGTAGTCCTTTTGGCCTTTCTGGCACCATTACCACAGGTATCCTCAGTCGCATCGACCCGGAAAACGGAGACCTACAAACCGATGCAGCGCTTAATCCCGGTAATTCAGGCGGTCCCCTACTCAACTCCCGTGGGGAACTCATCGGAGTCAATAAAGCTATTTTAAGTCGAGATGGAACCAATAGCGGTATCGGCTTTGCCACCAATGCCTCCATTGCCCGCGAGTTTATTGTCGCCAATGGCAATCAACGCGCTCCTGGCTTTCCGGATGATAGTGTGGCTCGACGCAATCCAAATTATCCTCCAGATAACGGCAATAGCCGCGATCGCTTTTCCGATCGTCCCCGTTTAGGCGTAACTGTCGATCAGGATTTAATTGTATTAGAAGTAGAACGGGGTTCTTTAGCCGCAGATATTGGTTTTCGACCTGGCGATCGTCTGTTAGCGATTAATCACCGTCGTTTGCGAGGAGTTAATGACCTCATTGGCTTTCTTGAAACCCGTCCCCACTCCATGTTGCTCACCGTGCGACGCAATCGGAGAATTGCCGAAGTCTTGGTTGAATTTTAGAGCGCTAGGTAATAGGCAATAGGCAATAGGGAAAACCGTTTTACAGTTTTCTGGAGCTGTATCTCCGTCTCTCCCCATCTCCGTCTCTCCCCATCTCCGTCTCTCCCCATCTCCGCGTCTCCCCATCTCCGCGTCTCCCCATCCACGCGTCTCCCCATCTCCAGAAGCGCTATAAAGGATAAGGGGGAAATGATTCAGGAGTAAGAGCGTGATACAGGCGATCGCCGATTGGTTAGAGAGAAAATGGGTAAACCCAGCCTACGCCGGATGGTTGCTGGGCGCTCTGATGGTCTTTTTCTTTGGGGCAGCGACCAATACCATGGTGGGATGGTTGTATGTGATGAGTGGTATTATCGCCGCTCTGCTGTTTATGGCTGCTATTTTACCCGTGCGATCGCTACGCGGCCTAAAGATCCATCGCCGTCGCATTCGCCCCATCAGCGCTGGCGATCGTCTCACCCTTGAACTCGATATCGAAAATTGCACCAACCAACCCAAAACCCTGCTCCAAGTTCAAGACCTGCTGCCCTTTGTCCTCAGTCCTCCCCAAACCACAGCGATCGCCCATATCCCCGCTCACAGCGCCTACAAGTGGATTTACGATCGACCGACCCAAAAAAGAGGAATTTATCGTTGGAGTACTCTACAGCTTAGAACAGCCGCCCCTTTAGGGTTATTTTGGTGTCGCCGTCGCCGAGAAGCCCCTGCCACGGCGATTGTTTATCCCCAAGTGTTGCCCCTGCGAACTTGTCCCCTGATTGATGACCTAGGACAAGACCAAAGCCCCAAATTTAAACGCGACCATCAGGGGGTACAAAATGCCACAGAAGGTCTGACTCGATCCTTACGCCCTTATCGCACTGGAGATCCCTTAAGGCTAATTCACTGGCGTACCAGCGCCCGCTATGGAGACTTAAGGGTGAGAGAATTGGAAATTATGGCTGGTGGTGACGATGTAGTGATTGCTCTCGATACGGAGTTTGCTTGGCATCCAGAAACCTTTGAACAAGCCGTTATTGCTGCGGCTTCTCTCTATTTCCACGCTTCCCGGCGGCAAATGAATGTTAAACTCTGGACCGCGTATACGGGACTTATTCAAGGTTATCAAGTCGTCTTAGAGAGCCTTGCGGGAACTACCTTTGGCGAACAGGCGCGTAATTTACCCAATTTACCCTTAATTGTACTCACTCAAAATAGCGATCGCCTCAAGCAACTCCCTATCGGCAGTCGTTGGGTCTTTTGGCCTCCAGAAGATTGGTCGGGTAGCCTTAAAGAAGATTTTAAGGGTTTACAAATTGTAGGCGATCGCCCCCTAGAGTCCCAATTGCAACAGCCTCTTTGAGGGAATTGTGGAACATGGAGACGCGAGAAAAGCTCTCCCTGAGCGGAGTTGAAAGGAGCATGGACACGGATATGTCCTATTCCCTATTACCCATTACCTATTACCCAATCATGCTTTCTAAACGCTTTGAAGATGCCCTCATCTTGGCACACCAACTGCACCAAACCCAAATCCGTAAAGCTTCAGGAGTTCCGTATATTGCCCATCTCCTGGGGGTTGCCAGCATTGCCCTAGAATATGGTGCAACTGAAGATGAGGCGATCGCCGCCCTATTGCATGATGCCATAGAAGATCAAGGAGGAGAAGCCACCCGCGATCGCATTCGAGAACAATTTGGAGAAACGGTAACTGCCATAGTCGAAGGATGCACAGACGCTTACACCATCCCCAAACCTCCTTGGAGGGAACGCAAGGAAGCGTATCTTGCCCACCTTCCCCAAGCTTCTGCTTCCGTTCGCCTCGTCTGTGCTGCAGATAAACTCTATAATGCTCGCTCCATTGTCAAAGACTATCGCCAAGTGGGAGAGAGCATCTGGGACAGATTCAAAGGCGGAAAATCGGGAACCCGATGGTACTATCAATCCTTAGTCGAAGCTTTCCAACAAGCTGAAAACACGCCCATCGTCCAAGAACTTGCGCGAGTTGTGAATGAAATGACACGGTTAGGTAATAGGGAATAAGTAATAGTACCAGTAGTGGATTGTTTCACCTAAAATAGGGCTTTGTTTGTAGTAAGCACTTTAGTGCTTAAAAGCCTAGCTGGAGAGGGCTAAAGCCCTCACTACCAACAAAATCTAATGCATCAAATTAGATGAAACAATCCAGATTGGTGCGTTACGCTTCGCTAACGCACCAATCTGCTATATATGGAGTCGTTGCGTCAGTCCTAGAGTAATTGGACATTTCCCATTCCCCTTAAAACGGAGGATCTTCATCATCGTCCATTGATTCTAAATAGGACGATTCGTCCTTAATACTTTCTGGTTTAGGTAAGTCTATTTTTGCTTTTAAGTTCATTATTTCTCCACCAAAAAAATCGGCAAACCCTTCGGCTGCTTGTCTGACTTTCTGTTTTTCCCGTTGTTTTTCCTGGTCTAAACTTGGTTGTGGTGGAGGAGTTGGCGATCGCCTCGCAACTGATTCTTGCACAATCTCTGGTTTTTGAGCTGGAGGTAGTGGATTAAGAGGTATTTTTTTTTCTGTATCATCCAGAAGCTGAAATTTCAAACTAAAGGGATGATGAAAGGTTTTCTTAAACGCTTCTTGTAGTTGGGGTTGAACACCTTTGACTAAATTTTGCGCTCCCTTCCTATTAATGCCAATCTGGGCGGTTTTATCGTTTAAGGTTAATAAACTGCAATGCTTGGAAATTAAAACTTTGGTTCCTGGTAATTCTAAGTTATCAATGACGGTTTGCCAAACCTGTTCTAAGTTGTCAGTCTTCACCGGAGTCACCGGTTGAGGGGGTTGGGTGTCTTGTGCTGGGGAGGGCTGGGGATTGGGTTTTGGTGGATCGACTGGTTTTGTCCCTGGAGAAATGGCGGGTTTTGCCGCAGGCGAAATACTGGCAGCAGGAGTGTTAACTACAGGTGCAGGAGTGGCTTGTACTGGAGGTTGGTTAGCCGACAGTAAGCCTAATAGAGTGACTTCTAACCAGAGTCGCGGTTGAGTCGTATTTTTCAGTTGACTTTCGCTCTCTTGAAGATGCGTTTGAGCCGCTAAAATTTGTGGCAAACTGAAGTGTTGAGATAATTCGATCAATTGCTTCCAAGTCGAAGCAGTGAGAGCGACTAAATCTTGCCGATTTGGTGCGGTTCTAGCAATCAGTAAATCGCGATAAAAGCTAGTTAAGTTATGCAGTAGAGTTAGGGGTTCTCGACCCCGATCTAAGATATTTTTAGTTAAGTCGAGAATATCAGCCGGATTGGGTTTGCTAATTGCTTCTAACAACTGTAATAAATCGCGCTCTGGTACTGACCCCACTAAGTTCCAAACCTGTTCTACACCCACTTCGGTTACGTCATCTGCACCGACTAATAAGCTCAGTTGATCGAGTAAACTTTCCGCGTCGCGGAGTCCCCCTTGGGAAATTTGCGCCACTAAAGTTATTGCTTCCTCGGTAATAGCGATCGCCTCTTTGCTGGCAATATCTTTTAAGTGATGCACCATCGACTCCAGGGGAATGCGTCGAAAATCGAACCGTTGACACCGGGAAATAATCGTCGGCAGTACCCGTTGCGGATCGGTGGTCGCGAGAACAAATACAACGCGGTCTGGCGGTTCTTCCAAGGTTTTCAGCAATGAATTAAATGCCGCCGTACTCAGCATATGACATTCATCAATTACATAAACTTTATACCGACATTGAACCGGTGCAAATTGCGATCGCTCAATAATTTCCCGAATATTATCCACTCCCGTATGGCTCGCAGCATCCAATTCCATCACATCCAAAGAAGAGCCTTTTGTAATAGAAACACAAATCTCGCACTCACCACAGGGAGTAGCCGTGGGCCCCTGGGTCTGAATACAATTGAGAGACTTGGCTAGAATCCGCGCACTCGAGGTTTTCCCCGTTCCCCTCGGTCCCGTAAACAGATATGCGGGGGCGATCTTATTCCGGTTTAACGCATTCGAGAGCGTTTGCGCGATCGCCTCCTGTCCCACCAACTGGGCAAAGGTTTGGGGTCGATATTTATGATGGAGCGGTTCGTAATTCACGGCAGAAAAAATGGCAGATTAATTGCCTAATACATCTTCAGGAGTAACAATGGTCATTTGAGGCACACGAATAAAATCATTAGGGTTAAACGTTAACAAATAGGAAATCTGATAAACATCCATAAACGCCATTAATCTCAGATCGTGCGTTCGTTTACCCTTAACTTTGTACTGGGTTACCCATTGAAACCACTGCTGAAAAATACGCTCATTTTCTTCAAGCATCCTAAATTGATCCATAAACTGTACGAGGACTTCAGCCGTCAATTCAGGAGTCCATCCTAAACCATTGACCTCTACTGGACGAGTGGCCACAACCCAAAACTCAATTAAAACTTGAGCTGTAATCACACATTGATCGCCTTGATTAAAAAGTTTAGCGATCACCCCTGATGCCAAACTATGCTGTACGGAAGTGCGATCGGCAACTCGAAGTAAAATATTTGTATCCAGTAAGTACCAAGTCATAGGAATATTGCCGGGTTAATCATACATGCTATCTCGATGCAAAGCTTCATCAGGTAACAGGGAACTCTTTTCAGGTAAACCTTGCACAAAAGTTAACCATTTTTCTGTTCTTTCTTCTGGAGTTAATGAAGTATTAAAGTGATTCAGGCCTTCCATCATCAAATCATAATTAATCTCTTCCACAGAACGCTTGGGGTGACGATTCTGTAATTCTTCGATGAACGCCACAAATGAAGACCGCTTGCTTGGAGCAGGATGGGAGAAAACCACAAACACATCCACCTCTTGACCTTCAGAACCAGAGGGGACTTGAATTTCCACTTTATCACCCGGCAAAACTTTGGTCGAGATCCGCAGCGCAGACTGCATCATAGGAGGATTCATGGTTGGGTACTAGATATGGGGTCAGCACTACTCTATCGCAATCATCCCGCGATCGGCCGGTAGCCCTGAGTTTTGCCATCCTCTTCAAAACCGTGCCCTTTTCAGGGAAGATAAATAAAGAGAGTTTATACTCTCCTGATGCGATCCAAATCAACCGATAGATTAAGTAACCTTATGAATTCAGTCCTCGCCCCTGAGCAGAACTCAACCAGTGAAACCCCCTTATCTCCTGTGCAGCAGAGCCGTCCTGTTTTCCCCTTTACTGCAATTGTGGGACAGGAAGAGATGAAACTCGCCCTGCTGCTCAATGTGATTGACCCGAAAATTGGGGGAGTGATGATTATGGGCGATCGCGGTACGGGTAAATCTACCACTATCCGTGCTTTGGCCGATTTATTACCCGAAATCGAAATCGTCGCTGATGACCCCTTTAACAGCGATCCCCACAATCAAGAACTGATGAGTGATGAAGTCAGACAACGGGCGAGCCTCCAAGAAAATCTCCCCATTACGCGCCGCAAAGTGATGATGGTGGATTTGCCCCTAGGTGCAACCGAAGACCGGGTATGTGGAACCATTGATATTGAAAAAGCCCTTTCTGAAGGGGTAAAAGCCTTTGAACCGGGACTATTGGCGAAGGCTAACCGGGGGATTTTATATGTGGATGAGGTAAATCTGCTTGATGACCATTTAGTCGATGTCTTACTCGACTCTGCCGCCAGTGGATGGAATACAGTAGAGCGCGAAGGCATTTCCATTCGCCACCCAGCCCAGTTTGTGCTAGTTGGTTCCGGAAACCCAGAAGAAGGGGAACTCAGACCCCAATTATTAGACCGGTTTGGAATGCACGCGGAAATTCGCACGGTTAAAGAGCCAGATCTACGGGTGAAAATTGTGGAAGAGCGCTCTGCATTTGATAGTCATCCCCAGGAGTTTTTACACCGCTCTCAAACCGAACAGGAAGCGCTGCAACAAAGATTGGTAGAAGCTAGAGAACGCCTATCTTCTGTCAACATTGATTATGAATTGCGGGTGCAAATTTCCCAAGTCTGTTCGGAATTAGATGTGGATGGTTTGCGCGGCGATATTGTCACCAACCGTGCGGCTAAAGCGTTGGCAGCATTTGAGGGACGCACAGAGGTTACTCTAGAGGATATTCAACAAGTGGTTACCCTCTGCTTGCGCCACCGTCTGCGCAAAGATCCCCTAGAATCGATTGATTCTGGCTATAAGGTGCAAAAGGTTTTTTGCCGGGTGTTTGGTTTAGCTGAACCCGAAGCTTAAAGCTTGTAGGGGCGAAAATTTTTCGCCCTATATCCGTGTTCCCGCGTCTCCTCATCTCCCTATCTCCACAGCCTATTCTCGGTCTTCAACCCAACTGGATCGCCAGGCAAATTCCGCTTGGGCGATCGCATATTCTTTTTGTTTGCGCTGATAGTCTTGTCCCTTAGAGTACAAGCGATCTTGTAAATGACGCAGTTGCTTACGGTAGCTCGTCACCCTAGCATCACTAAACTCGATATCTGATAGGCGCAGGTTAATCAGCATGATTTTCAGAGGCAGAGAAAAAGGTAAAAGGGCGATCGGATCGCGATCGTCATCTTCATCCTCATCGTCATCTTCTTCCTCATCTGGATCGTAGTCTCCCTTCTGTAAGCCAATAATCACTGGAGGAATTGAGTCTTCATATTGCTTGAGTAAGCGTTCTGGCAATTCAATCTGGCCTTTCAACTCTCCTTTTCTTCTAGGAGTGAGAAAGTTTTCTGCCTCAATCACTAGATTTAAAATATTCGGTAAACTGGGAGCGAGGGACTCTTGAGTGCCCATGGCCTGTTTAGCCACTTCTATCAAAGGTTCAGGTATATTTTCGGTAAAAATATTGGCTTTTCTCAAGAGCTGATTCACTTCATGGGAGAAGTGTTCTAATCGCTTGAAGATCTGTTTTTCTATATTTTGTTGCCATTGAGCTAAGGCTTCCGGATTCTTGATTAAGGGGTATTCTTCCTCTGATTCCATTACCTTTAAGTCTAAGGAGGGTTCATCACTCTCTTCTGGGTTTTCCTCCTCCTCTTCTTCGTCTTCTGCCTCTTCTGAGGACAGAGCCAGAGGCGTTTCTAGGGGGCGGCTGACTATTTCCTGAATTTCCGCTTCTGCTTGTTGGGCTAAACGTTTAACCCTTTCCTGTAACTGCTGTCTTCCAGTTAACGAGAGTTCCAAAAACTCGTGAGGATATCCTTGGGTACAAATCTGATAACTGGCTACAATTAACTGTTGGCGTACCGCTTGCCCTAAGTATTGGGTATAGTTACCATAGGCTTGATAAAATTCTTCTGCTAAAGAGGCGATCGCACTTTCCAACTCCTCGATCTCTCGTTCGATTCGCTGTAGGGGTCTAGCCATAATTTTATATTTACTCTAGGATTTTCTATCAATTCCACCTGGAGATAGCAAAGGAGCGTAAACTCTACGCCCCTTATCTAAGCCAGCAAACTTCCACTAGCTCACGGGGTAGGGAGGCCGTTTGCCCCCCTAGCATCCCTTATTTACCACTGGCTTGAGCAGCTACTTCTTCAGCAAAGTTGCTCTCTTCCTTCTCAATGCCTTCACCCAAAACAAAGCGAGCGAAGCGGCGCACCTGAATATTTTCACCTAACTGGGCGATCGTCTCAGTCACCAATTCACCAACCGTCTTGGCTTGGTCTTTAACATAAGCTTGATCCAGTAAGGTTAACTCTTTCAGGCGTTTTTCAATCCGTCCAGCAACGATTTTTTCCTTGATGTTATCGGGTTTCTTGGCTAAATCATCCCGTTCCATCTCAATCGCTTTTTCTTTCTCGACGATCTGCGCCGGAATTTGGTCTATGCTGACATACTCAACATTCGGACAAGCGGCGATTTGCATTGCAATATTGCGCACCAGGGTTTGGAAAGCTTCCCCACGAGCCACAAAATCGGTTTCGCAGTTGACTTCTACCAAAACTCCAATTCGACCACCCGTATGGATGTAGCTATCCACTAAACCCTCTGCTGCAACACGAGAGGACTTTTTCCCAGCCGAAGCAATCCCTTTTTTCCGCAGCCATTCTGAGGCTTTTTCCAGGTCGCCATCGTTTTCTGTGAGCGCTTTTTTGCAATCCATCATGCCAGCGCCCGTTTTTTCCCGTAGCTCTTTAACCAGTTTTGCTGAAATTTCTGCCATGTTAATTCAGATTTTTGATTACACCAAAGTGCTTACGCACGGCTGCTTACTCTTTCTTGACATCCTCACCGGGTTGAAGACACGGTGATTCCTTCTTTATGTCTGCGAAGTGGAAACCTCACCTTAGTGAGAACTACCCTCCGCAGGAGGCTTTAGGTTTCTGTTTCAGTGCAACTGCCTCCACCCACTGACGAGTTTATTGTCTTACAGAAAGCTCCACAGACTATCCCCACAAGTCTTGCAGTTTTTAATGGGCCATTCTTCAACAAAAAAACTTTGTTGTTAGTTGATTCAAGGGTTGGATCGCCCATTACCCCATCCTCTTTTCCCGATTTACCGCAGCTCTGTGCGCCACTGGTTAAAACCAGATGTCGTCACGTAAAGGCTGTCTGTTACGTCTGCATCGCGGGTGGGTCATTGACCACTTCATATTATATTGTAAAGCCGTGCTAGAAGGACGGGCTTTCCCACCCAAACTTTTGAAGATTCGGCCATGATAGGCTATCAAGGCGATCTCTAGCTTTCTTTACTCTCCTCCTCCTCTTCTTCTCCATCCTCATCAAAGTCTTCATCATCGAAGTCTTCTTCAGCATCTGGATAATCCGTATCCTCTTGGTCATCTACATAAACTTCGCCATGATGACCTTCATAAATGGCATCTGCCAGTTTACCCACAATTAGCTTAATCGAGCGAATCGCATCATCGTTGGCGGGAATCGGATAATCAACTGGATCGGGATCGCAGTTCGTATCTAGAAGGGCTACAATCGGGATATTGAGTTTAATGCACTCCTGAACAGCGTTATACTCGCGCCGTTGGTCAATCACTACTACGATATCGGGGACTTTACGCATCGTTTTAATGCCGCCGAGATATTTTTGTAGTTTACCCATTTCCCGACGTAATACGGACGCTTCTTTTTTCGGGCGCAAATCCAACGCACCACTATTTTCGAGGCGTTCGAGTTCTTTTAAGCGTTCTACCCGATTTTTAATGGTTGCCCAGTTAGTGAGCATTCCACCTAACCAGCGCTGATTGATATAGTATGCACCACAGCGAGAGGCTTCTTGGGCAATAATTCCGGCTGCTTGCCGTTTAGTTCCCACAAACAAAACTTTTCTGCCTTGTTCAGACATGGTACGCATGTACCGATAGGCTTCTTCGATTTTCTGGGCGGTTTGTACCAGATCGATGATGTGTACCCCGTTGCGCGAAGTGTAGATGTACTGGGACATCTTGGGATTCCAGCGACGGGTTTGGTGTCCGAAATGAACTCCAGATTCTAATAACTGAGCGAGTGAAACAACGGGCATAGGGTTTAATTCTCCTTTCGGGTTTATCCTCCATCTAGGTGGATTGATTTCCATGTAGGAAACACCCGAACCTCCTAGATGTGCGTGTTTAGACAACCTTACTATTAAACCACAGTTTAGGGGAATTCGCCACCCATTTCCGAAGTCGGACGGTTGCCTTTCCCGCTACTGCTGCTATATTGCCATTCCTGAAGTACAGCGCGACATTGAAGACAGGTCAAATCTTGGTAAAGCTGATGGAGACCTTCGGAAGTATGGGGATAGACAGCGCCGAGGCGATCGCGCTCTACTGTAATCTTGGGATCGATCTGAGCCACACATCCATACAATTTCTGATTAGAAAAGGAACTATTAATCAGCCATCCTTGTTCATTGAGTAACTGAATCTGCAAAATATCCCCTTCTCCAATACCCAATTCACGATTGAGAATATGGGGGACAACCTCCAAGGGCTTTCCTTCGTTTCGCACCCGTCCCCCAGGAAAATCCAACGTGATGCCCTGCACGCCGGGACGATACTGGGACACAGGCAAGATGACGCGATCGCCTTGAATTGTCACAATCACCACGGAATCAGCTTTTTCGACTCGCCAATAGTCCAACACTTGACCCTGGCGATCCTCAAGCTGCTCTCCAATCAAGGTCATCCACTGAGAAGAAATTCTGACTAATGGCTTAAGGAGTTTCCATGTTTTATCCGATTGAGGTTGCTGCATCGAGTCTATTAAATTTAATGATTCATTGATATAACTTAGAGCCAAGATATAACTTAGAACAAAATGAGCTTAGTGGTGCAGAACCAATATGCTCAACTGGAATTCTCAAAGGTGACATTTCTACGATCAAACCATTGACCGTGGACAACACCGTTCTCTGCACCACTAAAGGTTGTTGAATCAGAACTTGTGTGCGTGCAGTACCTCCATCACATCACAGAGGTAGGCAATGCCCGAATAATCGTCGAAAAACCTTGCTGCGACCTCATCGGAAATCTTCACAGCCATATCCCGATTAGGAGTGAGTACCTCAAACTTGATATTCGTGAAGTCGTCGCCAACGCTAGGTTTTCCCGGCGAGCGCACACCGCGACTGCCTTTACCGCCAGCTTCCACTACTGTATAACCGGTAGCTCCGGCTTCATCAATGATCTTGGCGATCTTTTTGAGCAGCAATTTTTCCGTGACGATGACGAGCTTACTAGCTTGCTGAGTCATATTTATTACCTCTTGATATATGTGGTCAATTAAATACAGAGAAACTCAGGAAAACGGAAGCACAACAAGCTATTGCACTGATTAGAGCCAACAAAAAGAATGTCATTGGGTTCCTATCAGATTGCGTAATAGTGCGCTTGCCATAGTAAGCACGGTAACATTATGCTAATCGATCAGTCAAGAGGAAGCGCACCCCAGAAAAACTTATGATTTGAATTAGACATTGCGTTTCAAATTCATCGTGGAGAATGCACAAATTTGTACAGTTTTAGGATAGACTAATAATACATAAAATTCAAATCTTGATAGATTAGAATCTATGGAAGCTGGTGGAAAATCGCTATCATCTTCCAATCGTGTTCAGAGAGCATCCTTCTCTGAATACCCCGTCAACAGGTTCTTCTATAACACCTGTGCTGTAGGGGAGCTTCACCCCTACTTTAATTAAGCTCACTTATCACAATCATCACCTCTCGTAGAGGAGGTGGAAGGAGGTATTCATGGATTTCTTATCCAATTTCTTTACGCTCTTCCTGGGGAAATTGCAGTCCCCGACACTCGGCTTTCTGATTGGTGGTATGGTCGTTGCGGCCGTCAATAGCCGATTGCAAATTCCAGATGCAATCTATAAGTTCATTGTATTTATGCTGCTCATCAAAGTGGGTCTGAGTGGCGGTATTGCTATCCGTAATGCAAATCTGTTGGAGATGCTGTTACCCGCAGTGTTCGCCGTGATCCTAGGGATTCTTATCGTGTTTATCGGGCGCTATACCTTGGCCAACCTGCCAAACGTCAAAGTTGTGGATGGTATTGCGACTGCGGGCCTGTTCGGTGCGGTAAGTGGCTCTACCCTCGCAGCCGGCCTGACAATCATGGAATCGGAAGGCATGACATACGAACCCTGGGCCGCTGCTCTCTATCCTTTTATGGATATCCCAGCGCTCGTAACGGCGATTGTCTTGGCGAGCATTTATGTTAGTAAGCAAAAGCAGCGTCGTGAAGCACAGGAGCAGCTCAGTAAGCAGCCGGTTGCCGCAGGGGAGTATTCCAGTAGCGAAGGCGGATATACCAGTGACCAAGGCATTATCGCAAGTGGATATCCTAAACAGGATGCCGGAAGCGATCGCGTCAAGATCTGGCCCATTGTTCAGGAAAGTCTTCAGGGTTCAGCCCTATCTGCATTGCTGCTTGGCCTCGCTCTAGGTTTGTTCACCCGGCCGGAAAGGGTCTATGAGAGCTTCTTCGATCCCGGCTTTCGCGGCCTGCTTTCGATACTGATGTTGGTCATGGGTATGGAAGCCACGGCAAGGATCGGTGAACTACGCAAGGTGGGCCAATGGTACGCCCTATATGCCTTTATCGCACCGCTCCTGCATGGATTTATCGCCTTCGGTCTCGGCATGATTGCCCATGCCATCACAGGATTCAGCCTTGGCGGCGTTGTTCTACTGGCTGTCATTGCTGCCTCTAGTTCAGATATCTCAGGGCCGCCCACGTTACGAGCTGGTATCCCGTCAGCTAATCCCTCCGCCTACATCGGCTCCTCCACAGCCGTTGGTACGCCAGTTGCCCTTGCTTTGGGAATACCGCTCTTCATCGGGCTAGCTCAAGCGCTGGGTGGCTGAATCGCAGACGGGTCGGGTCTGCCGGCGCTCCTGTCCGGCGACCAACATGGTGGCTATGGCGATGATTCAGAATCTAGACCGCTTCCCCGCCCTTTACCCTTTACCTTTGAGTACTATGGAACCCTTATCGTCAAACCCTTCTCCTCGCTGGTGCAGTTGGTTTAATGGAGACCGCATCGTTCGTTTTCTAGAACTCGTGCAGGACTTAATTGTGATTTCGGTGTGCATTGGCTTGTTTAGCTTCATGGTGATGCAGTTACGAGAGATGTTTCTGTCGCTGTTGCCACCTTTGAACTTTCCTCGGGTTACTGCCGATATTTTGTTCTTGCTCATTCTGGTGGAATTGTTTCGATTGCTGATTATTTATTTAAAGGAGCATCGAATTTCGATTGGAGTCGCAGTGGAGGTCTCGATTGTATCGGTACTGCGGGAAATCATTGTTCGAGGCATTTTGGAAACTCCGTGGGTGCAGGTTATGGCGGCCTGTTCTTTTCTCATCGTGCTGGGAGGTTTATTAGTTGTCCGTGCTTGGATTCCACCTACTTTTGATGGCATTGACCCAGAGCAGAATGTGTCCCGCCGTCACCGGATACGCTTTGGTCAAACATTGACAGAAAGAGACAGCAAAATAGATGCTCAATCGTTTCAACCCTAAAATAGGGCAGTCCTGATGCTACTTGCATCTATCCTGTGGTACTGCCATCAAGAGTTAAGAGTTCGTTCTTACTTGATTCACCTCATCGATCGCAAACTACAACCATTATGTCTGGGCCAATGACTTCTTCGCTGGTGTCAATGTCCCTCTGGCACAAAATACGGCTACCTAAAAAGCCGGGGTAATACCCCGGCTTTTTAGTTCGATCTATTCGATTTTTTAGGGTACTATGTACAAAGTCTTAATAAATTATTATTAAATACATAGATTCCAATAATATGTATTGTGATAGATAAGTTTAAGACTTTTTAGCTGTATATTGATATACAGTTTTTACCCCTAATCAAAACTCGTTCAACAATGAAAGTCTTTAACAGGATCAATTTTAATAACCTACAGGGGGATATCTTTGGCGGTCTAACCGCTACGGTCATTGCCCTTCCGATGGCTCTGGCCTTCGGGGTCGCCTCTGGTGCAGGGGCTGAAGCTGGACTCTATGGTGCAGTTTTGGTTGGCTTGTTCGCTGCTTTATTCGGGGGAACGCCTACCCTCATTTCCGAACCCACCGGGCCGATGACCGTCATTATGACTGCCGTTATTGCCAGTCTAGTGGCCTCCTATGGTCAAGAGCAGGGTATGGCCATGGCCTTTACTGTGGTAATGATGGCTGGGGTATTTCAGATTCTCTTTGGAGTTCTGAAGTTGGGAAAATACGTGACTCTCATGCCCTATACAGTGATTTCTGGGTTCATGTCAGGGATTGGTTTAATTATGATCATCCTGCAATTGGGGCCCTTCTTAGGTCAGGATAGTCCCAAAGGCGGTGTGGTTGGAACCATTACAGCCCTACCTGATTTATTGGCGAATATTCAACCGACAGAATTAGGTTTAGCGGCGCTCACTGTAGCGATTCTCTTCTTAACTCCATCAAAAATTAAGCGCAAAGTCCCCCCCCAATTGATTGCTTTAGTTGTGGGAACTATTGTCTCGGTTACTCTCTTCGGAGGTGTAGACTTAAGGCGGATTGGTGAAATTCCAAGTGGTTTGCCTAGCTTGCAATTCCCTGTTTTCACGTTTGAAGCTCTAAGAACGATGTTTGTTGATGCTCTCGTTCTAGGGATGCTTGGATGTATTGATGCACTGTTAACTTCTGTGGTGGCTGATAGTTTAACCCGTACTCAACATGATTCTAATAAGGAATTAATTGGTCAAGGATTGGGGAATATCATGTCCGGTTTATTCGGCGGAATTGCCGGTGCTGGAGCAACGATGGGAACAGTGATCAATATCCAAACGGGAGGACGTACGGCTCTCTCTGGCATAGTTCGTGCAGTTGCTTTACTTTGTGTTGTTCTGTTTGCTGGCGGATTAACCCAAAATATTCCCTTGGCAGTCTTGGCAGGGATTGCCCTGAAAGTGGGGATTGATATTATTGACTGGGGTTTCCTGAAACAAGCTCATAAAGTTTCGATGAAAGCAGCCCTGATTATGTACGGGGTGATCGGATTAACGGTATTTGTAGACTTGATTACAGCCGTTGGTGTTGGGGTCTTTATTGCCAATATCTTGACGATTGACCGGTTAAGCGAACTTCAGTCTAATGATGTGAAGACGATTACGGATGCTGATGATGCCATCTTGCTTAATGATGAAGAGAAAGAATTGCTCGATCGCGGAAATAATCGGGTACTGCTGTTCCATTTAAGCGGGCCCATGATTTTTGGGGTGGCTAAGGCGATTTCCCGCGAGCATACGGCGATGGAAGACCATGATATCCTGATTGTTGATTTGACGGATGTGCCGGTGATGGGGGTTACGTCTTCTTTGGCGATTCAAAATGCGATTCAAGATGCTCTTGATGAAGGCCGTCAGGTGATGATTGTGGGTGCTTCGGGTAAGGTGAAACGGCGGTTGGAAAAGTTGGGTGTATTAGCTGCATTGCCTCCCAATCACTTGTTTGTCGACCGTACAGAAGCTTTACGTCAGGCGATCGCCTTGCTGGAGTATGAACAATATGAGCCTCAAACCAATGGTGCTGCTAGTGTTCCCTCTTCTACTGATTTATCTCACTCTTCAATGAATAATTGAATTCAATTTCTCTGTTGGTCGATTAACCTGCCATTTACTTCGGTAATGTCAGGTTTTTCTCTGGGCGATCGCCTTCTCATTGAGGAGAGGACGATCTCTTTTTCTTTTCCCAGAAGCCTAAAGGCTACTTTCAATGACCTGGCGATATTGGCTTTTTTGTTTCACTCCTTTGAGTTCTTGTAATAACGCCTTATCCTTAAACACTTGTACGGTGGGAGTCCCAGTAATACCAGCATTTTCAGCAATGTCTTGATCGGCTTCAATGTCAATTTGCACATAATGAATTTTGGACTCAAATTCATCAATAACTTTGCTGAGAATCGGTTTTAGGGTATGGCAGGGGCCGCAGGTGGGAGAGGTGTACATTACCAGTAAGGGGCGATCGCTTTCATGGAATAATTTGCGTAGGGCATACCCTCCCGTATGGCGTGTTTCCTCCAGCTTAAATGTCTCTTCTGTATCAGTTTGCGTCGTCGCAGCCGCAGCAGTTTCCGATGGCTTTTCTCCTTCTTCCTGCTTAAATTCCTGACCTAATCCTTTCGCCGATAACCACCGCTCGGCTAACATCGCTCCCATACAGCCCGTTCCAGCAGCCGTGATTGCTTGTCGGAATTCATGGTCTTGCACATCGCCAACCGCATAAACTCCTTCCACACTGGTTTGTACCCCATGTTCGGTAACAACATAACCCACATCATCTAACTTTAATTGCCCTTGGAACAGTTGGGTATTGGGAGTATGACCAATCGCATAGAATAAACCACCCGCAGGCAAATCCTTTTCTTCTCCCGTTTGGTTATTCTTGACCTTCACCCCCCCAAATTTCGTCCCTTCTCCATAGACATCTACCGCTTCCGTATGCCAATGAACCGTAATTTTAGGGTGAACTAGGACCCGGTCTTGCATCGCTTTAGAAGCCCGCATTTCGCCCCGTCGCACCAGTAAATGGACATGAGACCCATATTTGGTCAAATAGACCGCTTCCTCCGCTGCCGTGTCTCCGCCACCAATCACCACCAGTTCCACACCTTTGAAAATTGGAGTTGCCCCATCGCAAATGGCGCAAGCAGAAATACCATTACTCCAAAAGTCCTGCTCGTGGGGAAGACTAAGCCGTTTAGCCGTCGCACCCGTAGCAATCACAATAGTATGGGTTTTGAACTCCCGTTCGTCAGATTTCACCGTAAACGGTCGCTCACTCAAGTCAACAGAAACCACATCTTCCGTGTACAGTTCCGCTCCCCATCTGACGGCTTGCGCTTTCATCCTATCCATCAGTTGCGGCCCCGTAATACCATCGGGAAAACCGGGGAAATTCTCCACTTCTGTCGTGGTCATCAATTGTCCCCCTGGAATTCCCCCCATCTGATACCCTTCAAAAACCACGGGCTTGAGGTTCGCCCGACCCGCATAAATAGCGGCGGTAAACCCGGCCGGGCCGGAACCGATAATCACCAGATTCTCTACTGTAGGGTTGCTCATATTTATATAAACTCATAACGACTACGTTTAGTATAGCGGATTAGAGGCCTATAAGCCCGATAGACAGGTTAAAAAGAATTAAAAATGTGAGTTGAAGTGGATAAACAGGTTAAACTTAACGAGAAAGACTCAGCAAAACGGGATGAATATTATGACTAATATTGATGAAATCCGGAATCAATTCAACTCTACACCTTATTATAATTGTCCTTTGGAAGATTCTCCCAAGAAAAACAAGATTCAGCTCTACTGTCATAATATGGTGAATTCATTCTATCGTAGAGATCAAAAAGTTATCAACTCAGAAGGTAAAATTATTTTGGATGCAGGTTGCGGTAGTGGCTATAAATCGTTAATATTAGCTGAAGCTAATCCAGGAGCAAAAATTGTTGGCATTGACATGTCAGATAAATCCATAGAAATTGCACGAGAGCGTCTAAAATATCATGGATTTTATAATTCAGAGTTTCACTGTATTCCCATAGAAAAAATTCCTAGCTTAGGGATAAAATTTGATTATATTAATTGTGATGATGTCCTATACTTGGTTCCTGGTGTCACCCCTGGTCTAAAGGCGTTTAAGTCTGTTTTGAAGCCTGATGGTATTATTCGGGCTAATTTACATAGTTCTCTTCAGCGACAGGGCTTTTTTAGAGGACAAAGAATTTGGCAAAAACTGGGTTTTATGGATGGTGCACCAGAAGAAGAAGATTATGAAATAGTTCGCTCAGTCATGCGGAATCTAAAGGATATTATAGACCTAAAAAGAACCACCTGGAGAGAGCAGCAATCAGAGTCGGTTGAGTGGCTGGGAGCAAATTATTTGTTGCTCGGAGATACTGGAATTGAAATTCCTGAGTTGTTTGCGTTTCTTAGAGAAAGCAATTTAGAATTTATTAGTATGCTCAACTGGCACTACTGGGATCTGTTGAAATTGTTTAAAAATTGGGATGACCTGCCCATGAGTTTGATGTTTCAATTGTCCGAGTTGTCCATAGAAGATCAGCTCCACCTTCATGAGTTATTCCACCCCAAACAACGGCTTCTCGATTTTTTCTGTGGCCATCCTCAAGGCGATCGCACCATCGTCCCCGTAGAGGAATGGACAGATAAGGATTGGAAGCAAGCACAAGTCCATTTACATCCACAACTGAGAACCGAAGACCTTAAAGAAGAAGCAATGACAGCGATTTCTGAAACGAGAAGTCTCAATTTCAATGACTACTTGTGTATCGATCCACTTTCTCCTTCTACAATCGAGAGTACGGCCTTAGGCGCTCTGTTACCTTTATTTGATTCTCCTTGTTCGTTTCTCCAGCTTCTCCAGCGCTGGCAAACCCTCCACCCCATCAATCCCATAACCTGGGAAGCCAATACTGAAACTGAAGCAACCCAACAGCTAAAATCTGTCATCATCCCCCTGTATGAGTCGGGTCATTTACTTCTAGAGTCCCAGGAATAACACCATTTCAGAAAAAAAATTCACGGCTGATATCAAACGAGTGTAAGGTGGGTAAGCTACAGATATGGAGCTAGAAGCCAACACTTTGCACACCCAAGGAGACCTAAAGCAATGAAAACTGAATTTCGGACCAAATTCCTGAGCCACCTGATCGCCAAAAAAGGAGATGAAGGGTTTACCCTGATTGAGCTGCTGGTTGTTATCATCATCATCGGGATTCTCTCAGCGATTGCCTTGCCTTCCTTCCTCAACCAAGCCAACAAAGCCAAACAATCAGAAGCTAAACAATATACTGGTTCCATGAACCGTCAGCAACAAGCTTACTTCTTGGAGAAAGATATCTTCACCACAACATTGACCAACCTGGGTTTAGGGATTCAATCTCAAACTGAGAACTATGTATACGCAATCAGTGGTCCCACAGCTGGTCAGCCGATTAATCAAGATGCAGTAAAGGGTACGGGAGTCAATAACTACGGATGGGCAGACAGTAATACTCTGAAGTCCTACCTGGGTTCAGTCCAAACGGGTGAAGGTGGTACTGTTGGTAACCTAGAAGCTACAACATTAGCAAAACTGATGGAGAGTGATAGTGCTGGTGTTGCAAAAAACACATTGCCCTCTGCCAAGTGGAGTCCATCTAATGGTGACAAGGCAACTGGTCCTTATGCCCCTACTGATTGGACTGCATTTTAATTTGAAGCCATTTTTTCAAGTACTACCATTTCTCTTTCAGTTTGCCATCGATCGCTCCTTGAGGAACAACTTCCTCTCAATCTTCGGTGAGTCCCAACTGAATGCAGAAATGGAAATAGTATTACGATAGACTTGATATAGGGTGAGCTAGAATTGGCTGACCCTATATTTATTTGAATTTTTATTGATATTCAAGTAAGCAATGACTGACATTTCTACGACAGAGTTACAACAACAGGCTTTTGAATATTTCGTTACCCAAGACTATGCTCAAGCGGTCACGCTTTACCAAAACTGGGTTGATATGCACCCTGAGTGGAGACAAGGATATTGGTACTTGGGATTAGCCTTACTCCTTCAAGGACAAGAAGTTGAAGCTCAAGTCACTTGGATGTTGGTTATTGGGGAAGCAACAGAGCAGGAAATAGAGCTATGGACTCAAGAATTGGTGAGTATTTTAGACACTGAAGCCGAACGCCAATTTAAAGAAAACCAGCCCAAACTAGCATGGGTGATTCGGCAACACATTCGGGAAATCGATCCAAGCAATATTAATAATTTACTCCATCTCCTGCAACTAGCTCTAGAACTAGAGATATTAACAGAAGATGAACTCACTGAAATTGGAATTCTTGATGTATTGAGTGCGAACTCAGAATCTATACAGGTGAACGTCCCCCTACTGTTGCAAACGTTAAAGCATTTTACGGAGCGAGCACCATTAGACCCACTGCTACCCGAGTTTGTAGATGTATGTGTTCCCTTCATTTCTGGCGAAGAATTATCCGCATTTCTGAGAATAATCTTATCCTCTTGTATTAAAATAAGTCGCACTCTATTTCATCCGGAAGTGTCTATCGCCTTAGCAAAAAGTGCCTTAAAAGCCGATTCAGAGCATCCAGAAATTTGGCGACAGCTATCTACCTACTATCAAAGCAATCGCGAATATGAGAAAGCCCTAGAAGCAGCAGAAAAAGTTCATCAGTTAGCCGAAAACTCTATTGACCAGATAATTGCTAATTTCCTGCAAATTACAGCCTTAATGGATACGGGAGGACGCTGGAAAGATGCCTTAGTTATTTCAGATCGACAAGCTGAGTTACTGCTCTCTCTCGATCCCAAGGAAGCTCCCGATTACCCTTTATTCAGTAGCAGTCGGTTGTATACGAGCAGCTATTTTTTCCCTTACTTTCGGGATGAAGCCAGAGGCAATCGAGAGATTCATAATCATTTAGCCCAGTTTTCTCAGTCTGGAATCGAGTTTCATGAGCAAGAGCGAGTGCAACGCTATAGAAAAGGTTGGAATGCTCCTTGTTCAACATCCAAGCCTTTGAGAATTGGGTATCTTTCCCATTGCTTTATGAGTCACTCCGTGGGATGGCTGGCTCGATGGTTATTCCGACATCACGACCAAGAGCAGTATGAGATTTATGCTTATTTCGTTAACTATAAGTCAGAGTCTCCCGATCCTCTTCAACAATGGTATGTTGAGAATGTTACTCAAGCTCGTAAACTCGGACGTGAGGATCTTGAGGTTGCCGATCGCATTAGCGAAGATAACATAGATATCCTGGTCGATCTCGATAGTCTCACCCTAGATTTAGCTTGCACGGTTATGGCTCTCAAACCCGCTCCCATTCAAGTGAGTTGGTTAGGGTGGGATGCTCCAGGTATTCCGACGATTGACTATATGATTGCCGATCCTTATGTCTTACCTGAAAATGCCCAGGATTACTACTGTGAAAAGATTTGGCGATTGCCTCAAACCTATATTGCAGTAGATGGATTTGAGGTCGAAGTGCCTACTCTGCGGCGAGAAATGCTCGATATTCCCAATGATGCCGTCTTATATTTTAGTTCCCAACGGGGCTTTAAGCGCCATCCAGATAATGCTAGAGCGCAACTAAAGATTATTCAGGAAGTTCCCAACAGCTATTTTTTGATTAAAGGCTTTGGCGACCAAGATTTGACTAAGCAGTTTTTTCTCGAACTTGCAGAGGAAGAAGGAGTTTCAGAAGAGCAACTGAGGTTTATCCCTCCTGCACCATCTGAGACCATGCACCGTGCCAATATAACGATTGTTGATGTAGTGTTAGATACTTTTCCATACAATGGAGCGACAACTACCCTAGAAACGTTATGGATGGGGGTTCCAATCGTGACACAAGTTGGCGAACAATTTGCGGCTCGCAATAGCTATACCATGATGATGAATGTGGGGGTTACTGAAGGTATAGCTTGGACAGATGAAGAATATATTGAATGGGGAATTCGTTTGGGAACAGAACCCGAATTACGACAAAACGTGGCATGGAAGTTGAAAGAGTCTCGTAAAACTTCGCCGTTGTGGAATGGTAAGCAGTTTGCTCGTGAAATGGAAAAGGCTTATGAGCAAATGTGGCAACGGTATGTTGAGTCTGGGAGTTAGGCCAGGATTAGAAGAGAGGTAGATGTTGCAGTTTGGCATTGACCAGAGCATCTTGATTTTCATTGTCTAGAGCAATACGAGCGTGAAGCTGATAGTGTAAGACTTGCCATTGAGAGAGGCTTAAGGACTCTAGGAAGATAATATCGGGTGCCTTGTCTTCTTCCATCTCTTCAATTTCCCCTGACATTAAAAGCTGAAAGGTTATTTGAGCTAAAATTTCATTGGCTTCTTCTACTGTAGTCTTGTTAGTATCGATTAACAGAGCAATACGGTGGCTATCTCCATACTTTAAGACTTGTTGGAGTAAATTTCCTAAGTCCTGCACAAGCTGTGCTTCTAGTTGTGACCAATCTGGAAAAGCAATCAGATTCAGTTCTCTTAACTGAAATGGAAGTAATTCTTCCGTACTCTTAAATCCCAAAAGTTTTAAAAACCTTAGAGCTGTAGGAATGGGGGCATAATGTTCCAGAACCCATTGTCGTCCTGCTTGAGAAATTTTTTCGAGAATAGTGGGTTCACTTGCGATCCGGTCTATGGTATCTTCCATGTTTTCCATATCAATGCCAATATAGTGCTTCCAGTTTTCTGGCATTACGGGAAGAGATACAGCATATCGATCGAAGTCAACGTGAAAGGTGACGCATCCCGCAGCTAGGGATTCCCAGAATCGCCAACTATCCCACCATTCAATATAAGGCGATCGCGTTTTCAGGGCAGGGATATACCAACCGGCAAAAGCAGCACAAGCGACTTGGGATTTAAGGCGCTGATAATATTGGGGATAATGACGACGGCCAGTTTGTTTCCATTGTAAGTAATGATAGGGGTCAGCAGGAGAATTATGAGGAGTATCAACCGTTTGATCTACCGGTAAAATCTTCTCAATGAGAGGAATAAATTGCTGATTTGTGACAATCCGTACCGGATAATCTGCTTGTACCTTAAACATTTCTCCTTGGTGAGTATCAGTTGTGGCAAAGCCTTGTTCAACTGCATTTATTGGATAACTGGTAAACAGTTCTTTGTGATCGACTCGGAAGTTAAATAAGAGGGAGGACTGACGCTGGTCAAAAGTGGGAATCGTTTGCACTTCTGTAACGATCCGATGCGATAGGCCAAAAGCCCAGGGAATAAAGTTGCTGGGATATTGAGTCTGAGTATGACAGTGCGTTCTCAAGATAACATCAAAATAAGCGATTGTTGGCGGCCATAAAGAGGCATCAGGCCCGTCCATATCATCAAGATAAATGTTTATATGCTGGCGATATCGGTTATAGATCACTTCTGGAAAGGGACGCTGGGCAAAAACCCAGTTTTTATCTAAAATAACTAGTAAGCAATCTTCAGGGTTAACCTGCGGGTCGTGAATAAATAAATAATCTTCTGGTTCAGGAGAAAGGAGCCAATAGTTGCAATTTGCATAGACTGGGATATTTAAGGCTTTCAACCCTTCAGCCAACCCAATAGCTAGATGGGGAAATTGATCTTCGACCAGATAGAAATAAGCACTACAATGCTGGATGCGATCGCTTATTTTTTGAGGAGAAGCTACCATGATGAATAAAATTATTTATGCTTCAGATAAAGTAATTAAATCACATACAATGTCATTAATTAGGTTTTATACAATAATTGGAATTGGATCTATGTTATTCCTGTGTTGAGGATGGCATTGAATTAGGCGCTGACGATTCTTCTTCTGGTTGGGAATATTGACCTGTGTTTAATTGTTCTTTAAGTTCAGTATAAATTGTTTGGTAAGTTTGATCTTCTGGATTGATTTCTATAAGAGTTTCGAGAGGTTCTACAAGACCTTCAAGGTTGTTCATTTGTAGTCGAACCCTGACTAATCCTTCTAAAGCAACTTGATTTTTTGGTTCTCGTTCTAGAACTTGGAGATAGCCTCTTTCATAGCTCATGAGTTGTTCTTGTGGGTTCACTTCAGTGGTTTCTGGAGACGGATTTTGATGTTGGGTATCTCGAAATAAACGAGTGGTTGCAAAAGCAGTGGAACTAAAGAATGCCAGCGCGCCAACAATGGATAGAAAACGTTGTGATTTTTTCATGTTCTTATTGTAGAAGTTATCACTCAAACTAGATTTAGAGCGATCGCACTCCAAGTCTAAGTGTAGAATACCCACATCTGAGCCGATAGCGATCGCGATTTCTGCTCAATCAACGGGTTCTAAGGGAGGGGGAATTAAGGATTCTATACGACCCTCCGAGTTCAGGATAACACGACCGCCGAGCGCCTCCATACTGTCAATAGCTCTCTGGCGTGTTTTTTCATCCGTTGCATTAATGAGTACACTGCCCCAGGCTTGAAACTGTGCCCGCTTGCTATTGGAGTTTTCCGCTAAAAATTCTGCTGTTGAGGCAGACAGAGCCATAATAGTTTTACTCTCTTGATCGTTATATTCACTCGCCCATTCAGCCGCTTGAGTAAATGAATCTCGCGCTGCTTCACCTTCCCCTAAAAACAGAAGTTGGTCAACCCCCATGTAGCGCCAGGCATAATAACCGCGAGGGGGGTCTTGAGAAGAGAGTTGTTCTAAGCCTTGTTGCATCATAGTTACAGAAATATCCGGTTGTCCAGAATACAAAGAAACACTTGCAGAAAGTCCAAAATAAGCAGGGATAAATCGAGGATCTTCTGTGAGAGTAATCTTAAAATATTCAGCAGACAAATCATAGCCAGTTTGATCGCGGGCCGGATCGTCACCAAAATAGATCAGAAATTTAATAAAGCTCCAATTGGCAATGAGATTATCAAAGCCAAAATTGGGCAAAACCTGGAGTAATTTCAGTTCCAGAGCTTCTTGAGCGACTTCTTGCTGTCGTTGTTGCGGCGATCGCTCACTTGACTCTACTTTAAGCTGGTTCAGTTTAGGTAATTGTACTGAAACAATCGCCAGAGAACAGAGGAGCATTAACCCTCCTGCTACCATTGTATTAGTCCACTGTCGGTTCATGAACATCAAGATCTCCTAGCTCAATAAGAGGAATGGTGTTTACCCGAGATAAGGAGATCGCCTCTTGATTTTCATGCTCTAGCTTAATTCTCCCCTGTAATTTGGGCATTAAAACTGACCATTGAACCTCACTTAAGTCCCTGACTAAAATAATTTCTGGCCCTTCATCCACCTCCACACTCTCTTCCATCAGCAAATTCATCGTCACACTTGATAGCAGCAGATCTGCATCTTCGGCTTCCATATTAGTATGATCGATCAATAAGGTCATTTTAGCGCGATCGGGATGACTGACTAAACGTTTGATGGCCTCTTGCAATCCCAATCCAAGCGTTTCTTCCGGTTGTGACCAATCTGGAAAAGCGATCCAGTTAATTTCTCTTAGTGCTATGTTTAAATCCAGATCGTTTTCCTTGTTTGATGAAGATTCTTTAACGTATTTACTATCCAGATAGTGTTTAATTCTTTGCATTTCTGGTAAGAAATTAATTCCCATTTCAATCGCTTTGGGGTATTTAGATATAACTTCAGCCAGGTTATTAGCAAAATTATACCTGGGTTGATCTCCATATTTCCAAGTGATATACTCTAACGTTTCCATCGCTATGTCATAAAAATCTAGAATATCAGCGACACAGGCTAACTTTAAGAGCTTTTCTGGAGTTTTTTTAGATAATTCTGACTCTTGAATCAAATCTTGAAAATAAAAAGCATCTGTCCATGTTAACTGACCCGGATGCTCTTCAGACTTTAGAGGAGCTATACGACGGGTATCCCGATGTAATTTACCAAAATCAATAAGGCTAAAGCCTTTATCTCTCAGATACAAGTCTACATCGCTAAAGAGAGGCACATTTTCATATAGACGGGCAAATTCTACTTCTACTTTTAGAAACAGCAAGTTTTTTAAAAGGTTTTCAGAACCTTGCAGAACTTTCAGATCTGCTCCTTGAGTATCAATTTGTAAGAAATCAATACTATCAATCCCTTCCGCAGCACAAAAGTTATCTAGAGTCGTTGTCTCTATTGGCTCTTTCGATACCACCTGCATACTCGATTGTCCGCCAACAAAACGAGACAGGAATGACTGGTTGGGAGGATAAAGAGAACTACAGGCAGGATATTTAGTAAGGTACAAAGTTTCTGTACTTACACAGTTCCAGAGAGCTAAAGGAATGTGTTTTTCTTTGTGTACTATATTTGATGATTGCAGCTTTTGATTCATTATTTTGCAAGCATCAGGATCGGCATCAAAACCATATATTGTTAAGTTTGATTCGAACACACCCCAACCTTGATCGAAATAGTCCTTTTCAAACTCCTCCAGTATCCTAGAACCTACAACCGCTATCGTAATATTAATATCACTCAGTTTGCCACTTTTTTTTAAGCTATCGATAAACTTCGGCATTTTCAGGCATCTCCTATTGTGTTAAGGTATCAATCAATTTTTTTAATATCATCCATTTCTAAAGAGGTAACTTGATCGGCATCAACAGCGTAAATTGCATCTTGATGTTCATGCTCTAACTTAATGCGTCCCCATAACTGAGGGATTAATACTGACCATTGAGCCTCACTTAAGTCCCCCACTAAAACAATTTCTGGCCCTTCACCGACCTCCATATTCTCTTCCATGAGCAAATTCATGGCTACGCTCGATAGGAGTAGATCGGCATCTTCGGCTT
>DDLS01000176.1 GCA_002340255.1 Cyanobacteria bacterium UBA2566 | reverse complement strand
GTACATCAAGATTTTTCTTTTGGAATTTCGACACATAAGGCGGCAGGGCTTGCCGTGTCAGTCTGCGGAGCGAGTGTAAGACCCGTTCATGTCCGCGAAGCGGAAACAGAGTAAATCTGTGAAGGCAACTGCTATGAAACAGAAACCTAAAGCCTCCTGTGGAGGAGCTTCGCTAACGTGAGGTTTAGGAATCCCCTCGCCTTTAGGCAGGGGTGGATGTCAATACGGGGGTTGAATCTTATAGAACCCATTGGAGATATTTTTAACCAGTGGTTTAGTCTTTGGATCTGTCTAACAGGTTGAGTACGGTATTTTTTCCCGATTTAACTCTATCAACAAGATCTCAAAGGGTTTAAACCGATCGAGGATGGGCTAAACCTTTTAAGACATTGCCTTTCTCCTGTTTGCTTAATCCTTTCCCCTGGATTAATACCTTAAACCCGCCCAAACCCAGGGGATCGATTAACTGATGTAAAGCATCTCGACGGCTAAACAGTTCAGTAATAGAAAGGGAACTTTCTGATAAGGCTGTCAGGAGATCGCCGAGTCCGAGCGCCATTAAAAATAACCCTTGCTCTGTAAACCCTAATGGCTCTAGTTCCCAGCGTTTGCCCTCATGCTCTAGGCTGGTGAAATCGACATGGGCGGTGATATCTTGATAGCCCATATTAATATAGGGGCAATCGTGGCGATGGTGGCGAGTATAACATTGTAGCGTTCCTGTTGTGCGCCTGGGTTGATAATATCGTTGGGCAGTATATCCGTAATCAATCGTGATCACATAACCGCGATCTAAGCGGGTGGCGATCGCCTCTAGCCAGTCTAGCATCGCTAAATTCACTTCCGTGCGATAGCCCTCTGGATAAGCATCCGAGCATAAATCAATGCCCAAATTCTCAAAATATCGAGCTAATTTTGGGGTTGATAACGCCCCTAAAACCTCCACCACATTGTCTCGATCGTCCAAGGTAACAAACACTTCTTGCAGCTTCTCCCCAGAACGCACGACTAAAGACACTGGAAACGCATCGACTAATTCATTAGAAAAAAAACAGCCCTGAATCAAACCTAAATCCGCCCAGTCGCACCATTGAACTCGCGGGTGTTCCCCTAACCAAGGCGCTAAATTTTGTTTCTGTATCTGCCTTAATCCCAGAGATTGTTCCACGATCCGATAATCGAGACTCTGAAAAAAAGCGATATTATAGGTTTCTAAATACCTTAAGACATCGGCCGCCACTTGTCCGGTTCCTGCGCCCATTTCTACTACTGAAAAGGGAGTGGGACAGCCCAAAATCTGCCACATTTGCACCCATTGACAGGCCAAAAGCTGGGCAAAATCGGCTCCTAGACTGGCCGAAGTGAAGTAATCGCCAAATTTGCCAATTTCCGTCTGATAGGCACTGTAATAGCCAAATTCAGGGTGATATAGCACCGAGTCCATATACTGAGCAAAGGTAATTTTGCCCCCTGGCGATCGCCTAATTCGATCCTTGAGCCATCGATACAACTGGGGATGATTCTGCTCCTTCATAACGCCCTAATCTTGCTCTGGAGAAGAAGTTCTCACCCGTACAGAATGGGCATGGGAGGGCAACCCTTCTGCATCAGCCAAAGTAATAATGGCGCTGGCCATTTTATTTAAAGCAGTGGGGGAATATTGAATTAAGCTTGAATGTTTCATAAAGGTTTCTACCCCCAAGGCTGAGGCATAGCGAGCCGCTCCTGAAGTCGGTAGAGTATGATTGGGCCCGGCTAAATAATCTCCCACCGCTTCTGGAGTCGAATAGCCGAGGAAAATCGCTCCAGCATGGCGAATTTGAGGGAGGAGATCCCAGGGTTCGGCGACTTCCAGTTCTAAATGTTCAGGAGCAAACAAATTGGAGAGTTCTACAGCTTCGTCTAAAGACTCAACGACCACAATTAACCCATAATGGGCGATCGCCTTTTCCGTCAGAATTTGTCGCGGATGGTTAATGAGCTGTTGCTCCACTTCCGTAGCCACCTGTCTGGCTAACGTGCGGTCAGTCGTGATTAAAATTGCCGCCGCCATCGGGTCATGCTCCGCCTGGGCCAACAAATCTGTGGCCACATGCACCGGGTTCGCCTCACTATCAGCAATCACCAGCACTTCCGAGGGCCCAGCCAACGAATCAATTCCCACGATCCCATAGACCATTTTCTTGGCTAGCGTCACATAAATATTTCCCGGCCCTGTAATTAAATCCACCTTGGGAACCGTTTGTGTACCATAGGCTAAGGCAGCGATCGCCTGAGCGCCTCCGATCCGATAAATCTCATCCACCCCAGCAAACTGAGCAGCGACCAGCACGGCTGGGCTAATGCCTTGATTGGACCCCGGTGGCGTACACATGACAATTCGGGGGACACCGGCAACCTTAGCTGGGATTGCATTCATCAACACCGTACTCGGATAAGCGGCCCGTCCTCCCGGAATATAAATTCCCGCCCGGTCAACCGGGGTATAATGCTTGCCCAACACCACTTCATGTTCCCCAAAATGGACCCAAGACTTAGGAGCGCGTTGGCGATGAAATGCTTCAATTTGACGACTGGCCAACTCAATGGCATCCAACAAAGGTTTATCCACTTGCTGATAGGCCGCCTCTAATTCCAGGGCACTGACGCGCAACTGACTCACCTCCAGCCGTTGGCCATCAAACTCTTCCGTATAGTCCAAAAGGGCCCCGTCG
Organism: Cyanobacteria bacterium UBA2566; assembly: GCA_002340255.1. Taxonomy (GTDB): domain Bacteria; phylum Cyanobacteriota; class Cyanobacteriia; order Cyanobacteriales; family Desertifilaceae; genus Roseofilum. The sequence continues at coordinate 20,196 of DDLS01000176.1, read as the reverse complement.
CCGTTGCGCCTTACGGTTTGCAGCACCTGCTGAACCGTCGCCTCTTTATGAACCATTTCCTCATCAAAGGTGCGATCGCAAATCCGTCGTAATTCCGATTCTGCTTCAGATCGCTGGCTAATAATTCTCAGCATAGGTTAGATTGATTGCCACTTTAAGTCTCCCCATTGACGTAACCCGGACTCCAGAAGCCACCCAAGGGTTCCACCTCCTTAATCCAGGTCATCGTCATCTTATAGCTTAACGTGGATTTGACGGGTCGGGTAAGATCCAACTCAGCAGAATAAATGCTATACTCAAATGTCTGACACTTAATCTTAATATCGGGTCTATCCCGAATGCTGTTACTGTTACCCCAAGTTTAAACACCGTGCCTAACATCAAGTCTGCTATCAAGCGCGTTCAAATTGCGGAACGCAATCGTCTCCGGAACAAAGCCTATAAATCTGCGGTAAGGACTCTGATGAAAAAATTCTTTACCGCCGTTGAAGAGCAAAGCGCCAGCCCTAGCCCAGAAAAAGCGCAGGAAATTCAAACTCTGATGAATCAAGCGTACAGCAAAATTGATAAATCGGTAAAACGAGGCGTACTTCACCGGAACACTGGATCTCGTCGTAAAGCCCGTCTAGCCCAAGCGCTGAAAAAACTTGAAACTCCAGCAGTCTCCTGAGAACAATCCCCATCCTATCCCCTATCAGTTTGGGGTAACTTCATCTCCTAACCCACCGTCAATTGACCCCAAACTCCTTCCCCCTAGGTCATCAGCCCAAGATTATCCTCCTGAAAATTTGGGCCCGATCGCCAGGATTCGGTTAACGATCGAGAGTTGGGTAAAGCGGTTTCGGCTATTGCTGACCCTTGAGAGTGCTTGTTAAACCCTGAAATTTGGGAGAATCATGCAGTTAATCGATACCCATGTACACATCAACTTTGATGTGTACAATCAAGAAAGAGACGATATAAGAAACCGATGGTCTACAGCAGAAGTGGTTCAATTGATCCATTCATGTGTGACCCCCAAGGAATTTGAAAGTATCCAAACCTTAGCCCACCAGTATGAGGAACTCTATTTTGCCGTTGGTTTCCATCCCCTAGAGAGCCAGGATTGGGTTCCAGAAATAGGGGAGCAGATTTTTAATTTAGCCCAAAGCGATCCCAAAGTGGTGGCGATCGGGGAAACAGGCTTAGATTTTTACAAAGCAAGTAACCGAAAGCAACAACAGCAAGCCCTAGAGGCGCAACTGGAAATTGCCCATAAACTGGGTTTACCCGTGATTATTCACTGTCGGGATGCAGCAGCCCCCTTAGCCGAATACCTGAGAGAATTTTACCAAACCCATGGAGAACTCAAAGGAGTGATGCATTGTTGGGGAGGAACACCAGAAGAAACCCAATGGTTTTTAGACCTAGGGTTTTATATTAGCTTTAGTGGCACAGTCACCTTTAAAAAAGCCACTCAAATTCAAGAATCCTGTCAAATGGTGCCCAGCGATCGCCTCCTGATCGAAACCGACTGTCCCTTCCTAGCTCCTGTCCCCAAACGAGGCAAACGGAATGAACCGGCTTATGTTCGCTATGTGGCAGAGGCGATCGCCTCTCTGCGAGACATCCCCTTAGAAACCCTAGCACTCTCAACTACCCAAAACGCCCAAACCCTCTTCCAACTGCCCACGTTGTAGATGGGGGGGATGGGGGTATCGGAAGATAGAGGGACACACAGATGTGAACGCGCAAAGACGCGTGGAGGAAAGGACACGCAGACACGGAAAAACTTATTCCCTATTCCCTATTCCCTGAATTTTCCTAGCTAATTACCCACTCTTGATAATGAATCAGATTACCGAAACTTCCACCCAGTTTACCCTACCCGATCTGGTCGAAATCCAACGCTCAAGCTTTCGCTGGTTTCTAGAAGAAGGATTAATTGAAGAACTCGATAGCTTCTCTCCCATCTCTGACTATACCGGAAAACTCGAACTTCATTTTATTGGCAAAAACTATAAACTCAAACGTCCCAAATACGAAGTAGACGAAGCCAAACGCCGGGACGCAACCTATGCCGTGCAAATGTACGTGCCCACCCGTCTAATCAACAAAGAAACGGGAGAAATTAAAGAACAAGAAGTCTTCATTGGCGAACTGCCCTTGATGACCGATCGCGGAACCTTCATTATTAACGGGGCAGAACGGGTAATTGTCAACCAAATTGTCCGGTCTCCAGGAGTCTACTACAAGTCCGAAACCGACAAAAATGGCCGTCGCACCTACAATGCCTCCCTAATTCCCAACCGAGGCGCATGGCTCAAATTTGAAACCGACAAAAACGGCCTTGTTTGGGTAAGAATCGACAAAACCCGCAAACTCTCCGCCCAAGTCCTACTCAAAGCCCTAGGCATGAGTACCGGTGAAATCTTGGAAGGTCTGCGCCACCCCGACTACTTCCAAAAAACCATCGAAAAAGAAGGAGACTTCTCCGACGAAGAAGCCCTCCTCGAACTCTACCGCAAACTGCGACCTGGAGAACCCCCCACCGTCAACGGCGGACAACAACTCCTAGAGTCCAGATTCTTTGACCCCAAACGCTACGATCTCGGCAAAGTTGGGCGCTATAAACTGAACCGAAAACTGGGCTTAACTGTCCCCGCCAGCATCAGAGTCCTCACCCCCAAAGACATCATGTCTGCCATCAACTACCTGATTAACCTGGAATTCGATCTCGGTAGTATTGATGACATCGATCACTTGGGGAACCGGCGGATTCGCTCCGTAGGCGAACTTCTACAAAACCAAGTCAGAGTAGGCTTAAATCGCCTAGAACGTATCATCCGCGAGCGCATGACCGTCTCTGACTCCGACTCCCTCACCCCCACCTCCCTAGTCAATCCTAAGCCGCTCGTGGCCGCGATCAAAGAGTTCTTCGGCTCTTCCCAGCTCTCCCAATTCATGGATCAAACCAACCCCCTAGCGGAACTGACCCACAAACGGCGGTTAAGCGCCCTAGGACCAGGAGGACTCACCCGCGAACGAGCCGGCTTTGCCGTACGGGATATTCACCCCTCCCACTACGGCCGCATCTGCCCCATTGAAACCCCAGAAGGCCCCAACGCGGGATTGATAGGTTCCTTAGCCACTCACGCCAAGGTCAACGAATTCGGCTTTATTGCGACTCCTTACTATCGTGTAGAAAACGGATATGTACGCAGAGATCTAGCTCCCCTCTTCATGACAGCTGATGAAGAAGACGACCTCCAGGTAGCTCCCGGAGACATTTCTTGCGATGAAGAAGGCAAAATCTTAGGGGAAATTATTCCCGTGCGCTATCGCCAAGAATTTACCACCGCTGCCCCCACCCAGGTAGACTATGTAGCCGTTTCTCCCGTACAGATTATCTCGGTGGCAACCTCCTTAATTCCCTTCCTGGAACATGATGATGCGAACCGCGCCCTGATGGGATCGAACATGCAACGGCAAGCCGTGCCCCTACTCCGGCCAGAGCGACCCTTGGTAGGGACAGGTCTGGAACCCCAAGCTGCCCGCGACTCCGGCATGGTTATTGTCTCCAAAACCAATGGTGTTGTTAGCTTTGTAGACGCAACCAGGATTCAGGTCACCTCCGATCTAGAAGCATCGGAGGAGGGGTCAGAAGGAGCGATTCCCCAGATTGTTGAATATCAGTTGCAAAAATATCAACGGTCAAACCAGGATACCTGTTTATCTCAGCGTCCCATTGTTTATGAAGGCGATCGCGTATTAGTCGGTCAAATTCTCGCTGACGGCAGTGCCACAGAAGGGGGAGAGTTAGCCCTAGGTCAAAATATCCTAGTAGCCTACATGCCTTGGGAAGGCTACAACTACGAGGACGCAATCCTGATTTCCGAGCGTCTGGTTTCCGAAGATCTGTATACATCTATCCACGTAGAAAAATACGAAATTGAAGCTCGGCAAACCAAACTTGGCCCTGAAGAAATCACCCGCGAAATTCCCAACGTCGGTGAAGACTCCCTGCGGAACTTAGACGAAGGCGGCATTATCCGTAAAGGCGCTTGGGTAGAATCCGGGGATATCCTCGTAGGTAAAGTGACTCCTAAAGGGGAATCCGACCAACCCCCAGAAGAAAAACTCCTCCGAGCCATTTTCGGTGAAAAAGCCCGCGATGTGCGGGATAACTCCCTGCGAGTTCCTAATGGTGAAAAGGGGCGCGTGGTAGACGTGCGTATCTTTACCCGCGAAGAAGGAGATGAACTGCCCCCTGGAGCCAATATGGTCGTCCGCGTCTATGTGGCCCAAAAACGGAAGATCCAAGTGGGCGATAAAATGGCAGGACGACATGGGAATAAGGGGATTATTTCCCGGATTTTGCCCCTGGAAGATATGCCCTACCTGCCCGATGGCACCCCCGTGGATATCGTCTTAAATCCCCTAGGGGTTCCCTCCCGGATGAATGTGGGTCAAGTATTTGAATGTCTGTTGGGATGGGCAGGTGAAAACCTAGAGCGCCGGTTTAAGCTGCAACCCTTTGATGAAATGCACAGCCGGGAAATGTCTAGGGCGACAGTACATAACAAACTCAAAGAAGCTGCCCATTACACAGGTAAAGAGTGGCTCTATGACCCCAAAAATGCAGGCAAAATCCAGTTGTTCGACGGCCGCACAGGTGAGGCCTTTGACCGCCCGATTACGGTGGGTAAAGCTTATATGCTGAAATTGGTTCACTTAGTAGATGATAAGATCCATGCTCGCTCAACTGGTCCTTACTCCTTGGTGACTCAACAGCCTTTGGGTGGAAAAGCCCAACAGGGTGGACAACGGTTCGGAGAAATGGAAGTTTGGGCGCTTGAGGCCTTTGGTGCAGCCTATACCTTGCAAGAGTTACTGACCGTGAAATCTGATGATATGCAAGGCCGAAATGAGGCTCTCAATGCCATTGTTAAAGGTAAAGCCATTCCCCGACCGGGAACGCCAGAATCATTTAAGGTGCTGATGCGAGAATTGCAATCCCTCTGTTTAGACATTGGGGTGCATAAAGTCGAGACTCGTGAAGATGGAGATTCCAGCGATGTGGAAATCGACTTGATGCAAGAAGGAACCGGCCGGCGATCGCCCAATCGACCGACCTATGAATCGATTTCTACCGACTTCTCTGACCAATAAGTGCTTCACGTAGCAGAAGGAGAATGGGTCATAGAGGGATTCCCCATTCCCTATTTCCCATTCCCTATTCCCTATTCCCTATTCCCCATTCCCTAATTCCCATGATCTTCAAAAATCGCGTTATTGATAAAGGCCAACTGAAAAAACTGATTGCTGCTGCATTTACCCAATACGGTAGCGCTCGAACTTCCCAAATGGCAGACCGGCTCAAAAATCTGGGCTTTCGCTTCGCCACTCGTGCTGGAGTCAGTATCAGTGTAGATGATTTGCAGATTCCTCCGTCCAAACAAGAATTACTCGAAGCTGCTGAAGAACAAATCCGCGAAATTGAATTGCGCTATTCTAAAGGTGAAATTACGGAAGTAGAACGCTTTCAACGGGTAATTGATACCTGGAACTCCACCAGTGAAGCCCTCAAGGATGAAGTGGTCCGCTATTTTAAGGCGACCAATCCCCTGAATAGCGTGTATATGATGGCGTTTTCTGGGGCACGGGGGAATATTTCCCAGGTGCGTCAGTTAGTGGGAATGCGGGGGCTGATGGCCGACCCCCAGGGGGAAATTATTTCCTTGCCCATTAAAACCAATTTCCGGGAAGGGTTAACGGTAACCGAGTATATTATTTCCTCTTATGGAGCTAGAAAAGGTCTGGTTGATACGGCCCTGCGGACGGCAGATAGTGGATATTTAACCCGGCGCTTGGTGGATGTCTCCCAAGATGTGATTATTCGCGAACTCGACTGCGGAACAGCCCGGGGAATTACCGTCGAAGCCATGTGCGAGGGCGATCGCGTCCTGATTCCCCTAGCCGATCGCCTGTTGGGTCGCTCTTTGGCTGAAGATGTGGTCTCGGAAACCGGGGAGTTGGTGGCCAAGCGCAATGATTGGCTCAGTGAAGACCTAGCCAAAGCAGTGGCCAAACACACGAAAACGGTCAAAGTGCGATCGCCCCTGACGTGCGAAGCGGCGCGCTCGGTTTGCCAGGCGTGCTATGGCTGGAGTTTGGCCCACCATGCCCCCGTCGATTTGGGTGAAGCCGTCGGCATTATCGCCGCCCAATCCATCGGCGAACCCGGTACCCAGCTCACCATGAGAACCTTCCATACGGGGGGCGTATTCTCCGGGGCTGCCCGAGATATCCTCGCTCCCACTGGGGGCAAAATCAACTATGCCGAAGTCAAAACCCGTAAAATCAAAACCCAACAGGGCCAAGAAATTCGGGTAGAAACCGGAGGTGTACTCGAGCTGATTGTGGATGTGGAAATCCGGGAGTTGGATAGCGAAGAAACCCAGCAAAGTGCAGGCGCTCTTGATCAGAAAAAGAAACATAATATCCACAAAATTCCCATCAGTGCAGGTTCTCGTCTGCTCGTTGAAGACGGCCAGATGATTAAACCAGGCACGATTATTGCCAATACCCCTCCCTCCAGGGCAGCGAGCCGCTCCACAGAACGAGCCACCAAAGATGTCAGTACTGACATTGCTGGAGAAGTCTGTTTTGAGGGCATTATTCCGGAAGAAAAACGCGATCGCCAAGGAGCAACCACCGTTATTGCCCGGACAGGAGGCCTGATTTGGGTTTTATCTGGAGAAGTCTATAACCTGCCCTCCGATGCCAAACCTGTGGTCAAAAACCAAGACCGGATGCAATCGCTCGATGTCCTTGCCATGAGTACCATCACCACCAAACACGGTGGACTGGTGCGCCTGCCGGAGGGACCGGAAGGGCGTGAAGTGGAAATTATTACCGCCCAAGTCACTCTAGACCAAGCAACAGTCACCATTAAAGACAAAGGTAGTAAGGAAATCTACTTGATCACGACCCGCGAGGGCGAGCAGTTTTCCCTGCTGGCCACCCCGGGAAGTAAAGTGACCTCTGGCCAGGTCGTTGCCGAACTGATTGACCAGAGCTATCGCACCCTAACGGGGGGAACGATCCGTTATGCGGGGATTGAAACCAAACGGCGCAGCGGTACGAGCAAATACGGCCAAGAAGTGGTCAAAGGGGGAACCTTACTCTGGATTCCGGAAGAGTCCCACGAAGTCAACAAAGATATTTCCCTGCTGATGGTTGAAGACGGCCAATATGTGGAAGCGGGAACGGAAGTAGTCAAAGATATCTTCTGCCAAACCTCTGGCATCGTCACGGTGGTGCAGAAAAACGATATCCTGCGGGAAATCATCATTAAACCGGGCACACTCCATCTGATTACCGACCCCGAACAGATGCCCACGGAAGGCATCGTTCGTCCTCCAGAAGTGGTGATGGGCCAAGAGATCGAGCAGCTCTGCACCCTAGAAATCGTGCAAACCCCAGAAGGGATGGGTGCCCTGTTGCGCCCGGTGGCGGAGTACCCCGTCTCGGATAGTCCTTCGGGGCCGTCTACTTCCACGGGCGAAAAAGACCTGATCCAACTGCGCACAGCGCAACGGTTGCCCTACAAGGATGGCGAGCGGATTAAATCGGTTCAAGGGGTAGATTTGGTGCGCACCCACTTAATCCTGGAGATTAACCCGGATTATGCGGGTGAGACCTCGAGTGCGAAAGGAAGTTCCTTGGAGGGCTTAGAACTGGTGGCCGATATTGAACTGGTGCCGGCTCCAGAGCTGAACGAAACCACGGAAGATGGGGAGGTGATTGAAGTGATGCGCCTCCAGTTGGTGATTCTAGAGTCTCTGTTGATTCGCCGGGAAGGGATAGCGGACCTAACCCAAGGACAAATTCGGACGCAACTGTTGGTTGAAGATGGGGCCCAAGTTGGGGCTGGGGATGTGATTGCTTCAACGGAGATTCTGTGTAATTCCCCGGGGGAAATTGCTGGGCTGCGGGATGAGGATGAGCAGGTTAGACGCTTGCTGGTGGTTCGAGGGAGCGATCGCCGAACCCTAGATCTGCAAGACCAAATGGACCAGCTCCAAGTGAAAGAAGGAGATCTACTGGTGGCTGGCACGGAGGTTGCGCCGGGCATTCGGCTTCCAGAGTCGAGCAAAGTTGAATTCATTGACCCCACCGACAAAACTCTAGTCCTGCGTGCGGCTCGTCCCTATCGAGTTTCTCCGGGTGCGGTCCTGCACCTGGGAGATGGGGGACTAGTCCAACGGGGCGATAAACTGGTGCTGCTGGTCTTCGAGCGGGCTAAAACTGGTGATATTATTCAAGGTCTGCCCCGGATTGAAGAACTGCTAGAAGCGCGCAAACCGAAGGAAGCCTGTGTCTTAGCCCGTCGTCCTGGGGAAATCCAAACGGTGGAAGGAGAAGATGACGTGCGAGCCATCCGCGTTGTGGAAGTTGATGGTACCCTGACGACGTATACGCTCCTGCCCGGCCAGAGCTTAATGGTGGTGGAAGGGGAACGAGTCGAAGCGGGAGGCCCGATTTCTGATGGCCAACAAAATCCCCACGAACTGCTGGAAATTAAGTTTGGTTGGTACTTAGAGCAGGGAATGTCCCATTACGAAGCGGCGATGGCGGCTTTGGCTGAAGTGCAACAGTTTTTGGTGGATGCGGTTCAAGGGGTATACCAGTCTCAAGGGATTGATATTGCCGACAAACATATTGAGGTGATTGTTCGCCAGATGACTTCTAAGGTGCGCCTGGATGATGGGGGAGATACGACGATGTTACCTGGGGAGCTGATGGAGTTATACCAAGTGGAGCAAGTGAATGAGGCGATGTCGATTACGGGGGGTGCACCTGCCCGGTATACTCCAGTACTGCTGGGGATTACGAAGGCTTCGTTGAACACGGATAGCTTTATTAGTGCGGCGAGTTTCCAGGAGACGACGCGGGTGCTGACGGAGGCCGCGATCGAGGGTAAGTCGGACTGGTTGAGGGGCTTGAAGGAAAATGTGATTATCGGGCGCTTGATTCCAGCGGGAACTGGGTTTAATGCCTATGAGGATGGATTTAGGGGCCAAATTTCCCCCGATTATGATACGAGGGGGGATCTCGATGACGAAATTGTGGGATCGGGTCTATCAGACAGCTTCTTGCCTGGCCATGGATATTCGGGTGGGTCTGATGATTCCGAATATGGGGTGATGTCTGATGAGTTGTCTCCTCCGACTGGCCGGAATATGTCGTATCCGATGTTTGATAATTCAGAGTCGGATGTGGACGATTTGCAGGATTTGGTGGTCGATGACCGCACAGCCTACCGCTTAGATCCAAAATCGAGTGCCCAGAAGCCAGGGACGAAGAAGGGCAAAACCCCGAAAGGAAAGGCGAAAAAGACCGAGCCGGCGATCGATATGGATTTAGATTTGGAGGAGGAAGAGCTAATCTACGATCCGATGGAGGATGATCAGGATTAGCTGGAGCGCCAAGCGCTCTAGAAAAGGCAGTAGGGGCTTGCATCTTTTTTGCCCCTACTTGTTGTACTCAGATCATTTCTCTATCGAAGATTCATGTTCACAAGAGACTGGTGGCCTCTTGCCTTCCCCTTTAATTTAATCCTAACCAACTTAGAACACCCTGTCCGGTGAGGTATTCAATGACTAGAGTAACGATAAAACCGACCATGGCAGCTCGACCATTGAGGCGCTCGGCATAATCGTTAAATCCGAGTTTGGGTTGGGGAAGTTTGGGGGATACAGTGGGTTTGAGTTCAGCCATAATTGAGGGTAAAAGTTGTTAAAGTTTACAATTCTTAATATTTACCCTAATTATAATGCCATTTGAGTCCTTTCTGCTCAGTCAGGAATACCCTAGAGCAGTTATATAGCACTTCTGTCTTCTGGAGAAGTACAGCTTGAAACCTTAGACCCTAAGCAATACAGGCTATTTCCTAGGGAATAGGGAGTAGGAAAGGCAGAAGCATCTAGATCTCGTATCGCCTCGTAGTCAGCCAATTTGCCCCCAACTTACCCATTTTTAATTTTTAATTGATATAAGCTGGATCTAGAGGGATTTCAGCATGAAGAGGTAATTGATGGATATCGGAGTTCCTAAAGAACGGAAAGATCAAGAATTTCGAGTGGGACTCACCCCTAGTAGTGTGCGGGTGTTGACTGAACGGGGTCATCAGGTCTTTGTGGAAACTGGAGCCGGTGACGGGGCTGGGTTCATGGATGGAGATTACTTAGATGTGGGGGCAAAAATTGTCCCTTCTCCAGATCTGGCCTGGGATCAGGAGTTGGTGGTGAAGGTAAAGGAACCGTTAGCTTCTGAGTATGGGTTTTTGACTTCTGGAAAGTTATTGTTTACTTATCTGCATTTGGCGGCCGATCGCCCCTTAACGGAAAAATTAATAAAATCAGGAACGTTGGCGATCGCCTATGAAACCGTAGAATTACCAGATGGTCGCCTACCCCTGCTCACCCCCATGAGCGTTATTGCTGGCCGGCTATCTGTGCAGTTTGGGGCCCGTTTCTTAGAGCGACAACAGGGAGGCCGAGGAGTTCTATTAGGCGGTATTCCAGGAGTTAGTCCCGGACAAGTCGTCATTCTTGGCGGCGGTGTCGTTGGTACAGAAACAGCCCGCATTGCCATAGGAATGGGAGCCAAAGTCCAAATTCTAGATATTAATGTGGAGCGCCTGGCAGAGCTAGAAACCCTGTTTGGCTCAAGAGTGGAACTGCTCTATAGCAATTCGGCCCAAATTGAACGAGTGGTTCCCCAGGCAGATCTGCTTGTTGGTGCGGTCTTAGTCTTAGGTCGTCGTGCCCCTCAATTAGTTTCCCGTAGTTTGGTGGGGAGAATGAAACCGGGTTCTGTGCTGATTGATGTTTCCGTTGACCAAGGGGGATGTATCGAAACTCTACACCCCACTTCCCACACCCAACCCATTTATATAGAAGAAGGGGTTGTCCATTATGGTGTCCCCAATATGCCGGGAGCAGTGCCTTGGACAGCAACCCAAGCCTTGAATAATGCGACGCTGCCCTATGTGTTGCAATTAGCCCATGCAGGAGTTGGTGCTCTGAAGCAAAATCCTGCTTTAGCCAAGGGCGTGAATATCAAGAATAATCATATTGTCCATCCAGCTATTCACGACTGTTTCCCAGATTTGGGGACATAAGCAATTGAGAGTACACAAGCGTCTCACTTTGCGGTAAAACTAGAAGTAAGATAAATCGATAAAAAACTTTACTGAATTTGGAGGAGAACACTATGGATTGGCGTGTAGTCGTCGTTTTGCTACCGATAGCGATAGCTGGAGGATGGGCCCTTTTCAATATTGGTGCAGCCGCTTTAAATCAGATTCAGAACTTGTTAAACAACGAGGAAGCGTAAATTGCGACAATCAGGTTAATTCCTGATGTGTTACAGGGGCTAGGAAATCTAGCCCCCTTGTTATTGGTTCCATGGCATCGATTAGCTTACAGCGTTAACTTGTTACAAATGCCTATTGCCTATTACCTCCTCCTTGACAACTAGCTGACAACCTTAACTTGTGACCAATGGAGATTTTCCAATCCATTCCCCCCCTACCTCCTTCTCTGGAGATTTGGGAACAGACGATGAGTTGGCAACCGACCCCCAGCCAATTAGATCAATTCCAGCAGCTCTATGGCTTAATTTTAGCGGGGAATCGCCACATGAATTTAACCCGCATTACGGAAGCAACCGAGTTTTGGGAAAAGCATTTATGGGATTCTATTCGCCCTCTGGCGTTTGCTCTATCTTCCTCTCAACCGCAAGATTTACCGCTCCAACCTTGGGCTATGGATCGACCCCTACGAGGTCTGGATATTGGCACTGGCGGAGGATTTCCGGGATTTCCGGTGGCGTTTAGTTTAGGAGCAATTTATCCGCAATTAGAGTTAACGTTGCTCGATAGTACGCAAAAGAAGATCCTGTTTTTAGAAGAGGCGATCGCCACCCTAAAGTTACCCAATATTAGGGCTACTGTGGGCCGAGCCGAACAGATCCATCATCAACCGGACTATTATCAACAGTATGATTTTTGTTTAATCCGAGCTGTAGCCAAAGCTGAAGTCTGTGTACAGTATGCCTTTCCCTTTTTGAAACCAGGGGGGCTAGTCATTTTATATCGAGGGCGCTGGACTCAGGACGAGGAAAAAACCTTCAACCAAACCCTAAACAGTTTTAGAGGAAAGTTAATCTGGATAGATGCCTTTGTCACTCCGCTCAGTGAAGCCACGCGACACTGTATTTATGTGCGTAAGGAATGCTTACCATTACCGATTACCCATTCCCTATAAACCATAGATAAAGTTAATCAATAAGGGAACCGTAAACATCATTAAGATGCTTAAGGGTGCGCCTACTTTGGTAAAGTCAAAGAACTTATAGCCTCCTGGACTATACACCATGGCATTCGTTTGATATCCAATCGGAGTCATAAAACTATTGGAGGCTGCAAAAACAACCGCATACATGAAAGCATAAGGGTTTAAGTCTAGGGTTTTAGCGACTTCCACAGCAATGGGTAACATTAGAATGACGGAGGCATTATTGGAAAGAATTTCGGTGAGCAGGGAAGTAATAATAAAGAAAAAAAACAGTATCCAATAACCCGAAAAATTCCCTCCTAAATGAATTAATTTTTGAGCTAACCATTGAGTTGCCCCAGATTTATTCATCGCTATACCTAGAGGAATTAAGCTGGCTAAGAGGAAAATGACATCCCAGCGCACAGACCCATAAACTTCCCCTGGTTTTAAACATCCCGTCATAATCATTAACACTACGCCAGTTAAAGAACTGACTAAGATCGGCAAGATATTAAAAGCGGCTAACACAATCACTCCGGTTGTAATTCCCAGGGCTGTTTTTGCTTTTTGTCGCCTTGAAATATCTACTGGCTTTTCTTCTAAAACCAGCAATTCGCGGGTCGTTTGTAAACCTAAGAAACTCTGTCTTGGCCCTTGAACCAATAACAAATCCCCAAATTTCAATCGTATTTTACCGAGTCGTCCTTGGACAAATTCTGCCCCTCTTCTAATAGCTAAGACGGTCGCATTGTAGCGTTGTCTAAATCGCAACTCTTTTAAGGTTGTTCCAATCAATCGTGAATTAGATAAAATGAGAACTTCTGCAATTTTTTCTTCTCCTGAAGCAATAACTTTTTCGATGGGTTGTTCTTGAAATTTGACATCGGCCAAAATTTCAAGCCCCCTGGATTCTCGAATTTTTAGTAATTCCTCTCGACTGCTCCGAATCACCAGAATATCACCGGCATTTAGCACTTTATCTCCTAGAGGCTGGGAAAAGCGCTGTTTATCACGAATGATTTCGAGTACATCTAAGTCAAACTTACGCTGAATTTTGGTTCTTTGTAACGTCTTGCCAATTAAGCTCGATCGCGGACTAATGACGACTTCACTGACATAGTCTTTGAGGTTATAATCTTCTCCTACGAGGTAGGTTTGGTGATCGGGGAGTAATTTGGGCGCGACTAAAGCTAAATAGGTGAGACCAATAATAAATACTAATACTCCCAATTTTGTAAACTGAAAGACTGAAAATTCACCATAGCCGAGTTGAGCCGATACACCACTGGCGAGAATATTTGTTGATGTGCCGATTAAGGTGAGCAATCCGCCTAAAATTGTGGAATAGGATAAGGGAATGAGCAGCTTACTGGGTGAAATTTTTTGGCGTTTACTCCATTCTTCAATAATCGGCAAAAAGATGGCTACAATTGCGGTATTATTAATGAATCCTGAGATGGGCCCGACAATTGAACCCATGACGAAAACTTGCTGAGAGGGATTATTTCCTGCCCAACGGATTATCCGGTTCCGAACAACTTGAATCACGCCGGTTTTGGTAATTCCTGAACTGAGGATAAACATGGCCATAACGGTGACTGTAGCAGGATTACTAAAGCCAGAAATTCCTTCTTCAGGAGTGACCAGTCCCAGTAACATTAAAGCAATGGCAATGGAGAGAGCGGTAATATCGGCAGGAAGCCATTCACTAATGAAAGAAATTAAACCAAGAACAACAACGGTCAGCGTGAGAATAATGGACATAGTTGGGGATTAGTGATTTAGAACAGAGAATGAGATGCTTTTCCCTGTTGATTGGTGAGTGTTTTAACGAAGAGGAATTTCGAGCTGTTGTAAGTTGGTGAGGTGTTCGGGGCAAAGGGTGGCAATGCCAGCAACAATGACTTTGCTACTGAATCCAGCAACAGCTTGGGCTTGGGCTTCGGTAACGCCTTCTGTAGCAAGTTGTTGAGCTACCGTGTTGATATGTTCTTCGAGGGTTTGTCCGGAGTTTAAGGCGCTGCATGTTTGTTGGGCTAATTCTAGGGCTTTTTCTTGTCCGATCGCCTGATAAGCTTGTTGTTCGAGGGGCGTTAACAGGGTGGGAAGGAAGTCTTCAAAACTGGCAGGAGTAAGGGGAAGTTGAGCTAATGCAGGGGAGATGAAGCTAACCAGGAGGGAGGTTAGGCTGATACAGGAAAGTTTGGAGATTAAGGACATGGGTTACGAGTTACTGATGAGATTTTTCCTAGTTTAGCAATTGCACCAGGAATTGCCCTAGGGTTCGAGTTCTTCAAATGTGACTTGGTGTAAGTTGGGGGGAACGATCAGGCGGCGGAAACTGGTTTTATGGCTTTCCCGTTGGCCAATCAGTTCGACGGCGATCGCCTCAAATTGGATTTCCATGGCTCCTTTAGGAACAGTAAAGTTAAATACAATACTGCGACGATCTCGACCATCCGGAACTAGATCGACGATCCAGCGCGGTTCTTCTAAGAGGGTACGGGTTTGGGCATCTACTAACCAGTATTTAATGTGGATATGGGGCGATCGCGTGGCTAAAGAGGCTTTAATGGGAATAATTTCTTCAGCGATCCAATCTCGCTCTGGCGCTTCCAAGAGGGGAGTCGGTAAAGGAGCTGGAAAAGATAGGGCTTCTGGTTCAGATGGTTCTTCTAGAGCCTCAGATCCAATATCTGGCTGGGCGTAGCTCCGATCTAAGACAATTTCTTGGGACTCTTCTGCTGGCGCGAGGAGCAAGGGAAAACTGGCGGTACCTTCTAAACTATGGGTAGAGTCCTCTTCGACTAACTCGCCTTCAATCACATTATCTTCTTCAAAGTCTGCCGCGAGCGCCTCTTCTTCTTCCGAGTCAGTATTTTCTTCTACCCAATCTTCTGCCTCTTTAGCTAGATCGTTGAGTCGCTCGCTAAATTTATCTTGCAGATGTAGGGAATGAAACGCTTCATCTACGGGGGAAGGGGGAGAGGGTTCTGGGAGTTCGGGCGTTTCTTCCTGGGCTTGGTGATTGAGATTCAGGGGGGGTAAGGTGAGATTGAGCTTTGGTTTGGGCGGTTCAGATGAAGGGGGAAGTTGGGGTAAATCGAGATCGGGAGGGGGTTGGATGCCTTGGAGTGAGGGTAATTGCAGATATTTGACTTTGGGAGAGTCAGAGGGGGGAAACAGTTGGGGAGGAAGAGAAGGGGATGCGGACGCTTTCCAGGGTTGATCGGTCTCTGGTGGGGACTCTTTAGCGATGTTAAATAAGTCGAGGTTGACGGCGGGAGGGTTGACAGTGGCAGGTGGAGGTATGGGATCGCTTGTTAGAGGGAAGGGAAGAATGGACGGTTTGGTCGTTTCCTCCGTATCCCGTCGATTGGTAATGGCCTCCATAAGTTGTTGCAAACCGGTAGTGATACTAAATTGGATTTCGGTGAGGGGTGTTGGGGGAGCTTGGGGGACTTGAGCGGGGAGAGCTGGAGTTATCCAGGACTCAAAGAGTTGAGCTTGTCCGAGGATAAAACACAGGGAGGTTAAGGGAGGTAAGTTAAAGCTGTATTCAAAGGGGATGGGTAGGCTTTGCACAATAAGCTGGTGTTTAAGTGCTTGGAGAATTTCCAAGTTTTGGGGATTTTGCAGAGTAACGGCCAGTTGCAGGGCGATGGGTTGGGGAAAGGTTTGGGGGCGATCTCTGCGTAACTGCCCTGTTATGGTAATGGGAGTGTTGCTGGTTTGCACATACATGGTGCGATCGAGAATGAGTTCCAGGGAGGACAGATCCAGGTTTTCCCAGGATGATGAAGAGCCTAAAACTGGGGTCGGTTTGGGTCGTTCTGGGGGAGGAGGAACGTCAAAGAAGCTACTATCATAGGCTTCGGGTGCTTCGGATTCTTCGGATTCTTCGGATTCTTGGGGTGCTTCAGGTTCTATCTCTTCTTCTACTTCATCTGGTTCTGGATCTAGACATAACGATTCTAGGGAAACTTGATAGCTTTGGGGGGGTCGATCTGGAGGATGGGCAATACAAGCAATTTCCCATAGTCCTGGTTTCAGGTAAGTGTAGGGAAAGACGACCATCAGGCCTTCTTTATTGGTGTGGTGCTGACGGGTTTGAACTTGGGGAGGGGAGGAGGGTTGCAATTGGTAGCTGAGGTGAATGGCGATCGCCGTTTGCGGATAGCTAGAGCGCAGGACTAAACGATATTGTCCCTCTAAAACTTCTACGCTAGGGGGTTCTAGGGGTAACCAGGCGCGATCGCGGTCTTTTTGAATCAGAAATTCCCAGGCTTTCATGGTTGCTGGCTTGCAGGTGTGCCCATCACGGTTGCTTAATTAGGTCTCATCCTAACCTAATTGGGGTCTGTTGGGCGATCGGATCAACCCTGTTTCTTGTACTTCAACCCAGGCTGTAGGGGCAAAAAATCTTTCGCTCCTACAGTCTCTACAGACTACAACATCACTGTATTGGCATCCCGAATTCCAGCAACCTTGAGAATCTCCTCTAAAATACCCTCAGGTAAGGGATCGTCAATCGTCAGTACCATGACTGCATCGCCGCGCACGATTTGCCGTCCGACTTGCATACTGGCAATATTGACATTAAAACTACCTAACAGAGAGCCAATTTTACCAATAATCCCTGGCATATCTCGGTGACGGGTAAACAGCATATGTTGATTGGGCGGTACGTTAATCGGAAATCCATCAACCATAGTAATCCGAATTTCGCCATCACCCAGGAGTGTACCGGTTACCTCATGTTCTTCTGAGGGGCCTTTCGCTTGCAACAACAGAGACCCCTTATAATCGCAGATACTGGCATCACGGGTTTCAATCACGCGAATGCCTCGCTCTTGAGCTTCGATAGAGGCATTTACATAATTAACACGCTCCCGCAGCGCTCGTGAGAGCAAACCCTTGAGTGCGGCAATGACAATGGGTTGGCTTTGGTTATTGGCAAGTTCCCCTTGTAGGTGAATATTGAGGCTTTCGACGCGATCGCCCACAAGCTGACTGACGAGATTACCCAACGTTTCCGCCAATTGCAAATAGGGGCGCAACTGTTCCAATGCATCCGGATGCAGTCCGGGAATATTCACTGCCGAGCGTGCAGGCAGTCCCAGAAGCACATCCCGAATTTGTTCGGCCACATCAACCGCGACATTGACCTGGGCTTCCGTAGTGGAAGCGCCTAGATGGGGCGTTAAAATCACCTCTTTACCTAATTTCATCAAGGGAGATTCACTTAGGGGTTCGCTGGCATATACATCGAGGGCTGCACCAGCAATTTGACCATTTTTCAAGGCTTCAGCTAAGGCAACTTCATCAATAATCCCCCCTCTGGCACAATTAATAATCCGGGCAGTGGGTTTCATTTTTGCCAAAGACTCGGCATTAATTAAATTCGCCGTTTCTGGAGTTTTGGGAATGTGGAGGGTAATGTAATCGGATTCTTGCATGAGAACATCCATATCCACCAGCCGACAGCCCAATTGATCCGCCCGTTCTGCGGAGATAAAGGGATCAAAGGCAATGAGCTTCATTCCCATCGCTTTAGCGGCTGTGGCCACATGGGAGCCAATTTTGCCTAATCCAACAATTCCTAGGGTTTTCTTATAGACTTCAGTGCCAACAAACTTTTTTCGCTCCCACTGGCCATTTTTCAGGGACTCGTTAGCATCGGGAATATGACGGGACAGGGATAGCATTAAGGCTAGAGCATGTTCAGCAGCGGCGATCGTATTGCCTTCTGGTGAATTCACGACGATAATCCCTTTGCGGGTTGCTGCGGGAACATCTACATTATCAACCCCGACCCCAGCACGACCGATGATTTTCAGTTGTACACCTGCTTCGATGATGTCTGCGGTGACACGGGTTCCTGAGCGAATCATGAGGGCATCGTATTCCGGAACGATTTTCATGAGTTCTTCAACCGGAAGGCCAGTTTTGATGTCAACTTGAGCAACTTGAGATAGGATATCAATTCCAGCTTGATCGATAGGGTCGCAAACGAGAACTTTAGGCATGATCAGGGGAGAATAACGAACACTTGATAACGGCAGAGCGCGTTGCTCTCCCGCCGTTTTAGCTAACCGTAGGCTATTGTACCGCTAAACCTGGCCTAAAAATGGGGAATAAGGAATGGGGAGCAGGGAATAGGAGGACACAAAGCACGCAGACCCGTGCAGAGGCCACAATGCTGGTTAAACAACAGGCTGATATCAATGAGATAATCAACTTTAACTTTAATTCCCCCACTTATTACTCATTACTTAATTCCCCAATGACCCTCTTCGACGAACTCGATCGCCACCCGCACCAACTCTTCGTACAAAAAACCCAAATGGGAGGAAGCCAAGCCTATCTGGCCTCTGTGACCCTCGAATGGCTCTCTAATCGGGTTCGTTTCGCCCACCAACTACCTCTGTTTCAAAAAAAAATTGACCCCCAAACCCATAATTTGATCCGGGATGCTGAAACCATTGAACAACTGCAACAGCGCCCCCTCGACTGGTCGCGCCAAGCCCCTTTAGCCCAATATCTCGCTGTCCGTCCCAACCACAAATTCCCTCCTTTGCTCGCGGCGATCGGCGCTCCTTGGATCGAAGAACCCTATGCTCCAGAATGGAATGGAGATCTCGCCACTGAGTCAGCCGCCCAATTTACTCCCCTTAACCGCGACCAAACTCTGGGACTACTCAATGTCGACCCTAGTTTCTCTATCTTTGCCCTCGACGGCCAACATCGGCTGATGGGTATCCAAGGTTTGATGGAATTGATCCGTAGTGGTTCCCTACCCAAATATAAGAAAAACAAAAAGCCCACTGGCTCGAGCATCACAGCCGAAGATCTCTGCCAGCACTACCCCATCACTCCCAGTCAACTGCAAAGCCTGCGCCAAGAAACCATCGGTCTAGAAATTATTCCCGCCGTTCTCGCTGGCGAAACCCGCGACCAAGCTAGGAGTCGCATCCGCTCGATTTTTGTCCATGTCAACCTGATGGCGGTGCGCCTGAGTGCTGGTCAACTGGCGCTCTTGAATGAAGATGACGGATTTTCTATTGTCGCCCGTCGTATTGCTGTTAACCACCCCCTGCTGAAAGCAAAAGGCGATCGCCACCCCAGGGTGAACTTCGATAGCACCACCGTCTCGACTAAATCCACCGTTCTCACCACCCTCCCTGCCCTCAAAGACATGGCTGAAGCCTATCTCCAGCATCCCTATCTCCACTGGAAAACCACGGAAAAAGGCCTGATTCCCCTACGCCCGGAAGACGAAGAACTCGAAGAAGCTCTGGCCACTTTTTCCACCCTCTTTGACTATCTTGCTACTCTGCCCAGCTACCAAGCCTTAGAAATGGGAGCGTTGAGTACTGACCTGCGCCGGTTCAGCTTTGAAAGCTATGATGGTGAAGGTCATATGTTGTTTCGCCCTGTGGGTCAAATTGCCCTCGTTCGCGCGATCGGTATCCTCGTGTATCAGCATCACATCAGCCTCACCCGCATCTTTAGCCAACTTTGCCCTTACGATACTCAAGGCGGCTTCAGTCACATCGATCGCTCTGAATCCCTCTGGTACGGCATCCTTTTCAACCCCACCAAAAAACGTATCCAAGTCTCTGGACGAGATCTGGCGACCCGCCTCCTCATCCACCTGATCGCCGACACCCCCGACCCTCTGGATCGGGCCCAACTGCGCCAAGATCTGTCCAACGCTCGCACGTTCCAAGACAAAGCTCTCAACTTTGAGGGTAAATTTGTTCACCCACGCCACCTCACCTTACCGGAGCCATTGGGGTAATGGAGAATAGGCGATCGCATCATTTTCGCCCTTTTCAACTCCTTACAGCGCTTTGCGCTGTAA
>DDLS01000122.1 GCA_002340255.1 Cyanobacteria bacterium UBA2566 | reverse complement strand
GTAGGGGGTTTGGGGGACTAGTGCCCCAAAGAGATCTCGCAATCAAGCCCAACCCATCATCATTGTTCCTTCTCCCCTTATCCCGAACTCAGGTTACAGTCGGAAAAGATTCTCTCATCTCCCCATGCTTTTTTTGGGGAGAATTCCACAGTCCTACCTTTTTGAAGGAGGATGGAAATGTACCTCGAAAAGCAATGAATAAAGATGCCCTAAATTATTCCTTAAATAGACTCAGTTGTTGGTAGCGATCGCTCTCCGACTCCTCTACTTTAGTTAGATCGGGAAGCGTCAACGGGATGCGCGGATAGATTTGGCGATCGCTGCGATCGCGCTCTAACCATTGCTGAAAAACCTGTTCTCTGGGATCATGGGGACAGACTAAGCCATAGATGCGTAGGCGTTTTTGCGAACCCTTAAGACTGGTGCAACGTTGATATTCTAGACTATAGCCTAAGAGGTTAATGAAACGGCGCATAATCATAATTCCAGAGGAATTTTTTGCTAGTCCAATACCGAAGAGCGATCGCACTTCCTGACGGTTCGAGAGAGCAATGTCCTGTAACTGCTGTAAATCAATATCAGTATTCATAAAGACTCGCTCTGGATCGGCAATTAAACCGGGAATGCCTAAAAGTTCCATCGCGCCAATCTTTGACCCCAATTGAGAGCCGTTGAAATCGGGTAAAAAGAGACCACCGGATCTCCGTGATAGTAATTCCCGTGCCATTGCTGTGTCGCGATCGGCTAAATAGGGACGGCCGACGGTGAGAAAATAATGATACTGCAATTGCTCGTACCAGCCGCGATCGTCTAAACTGACTAACTCGGGAGTCACGGGAATTCCATACTTTTGCCACAATTCCTGATGGCGAGATCGGTGTCGTCGATCGGGGGTTTGACTACTGCAATAGCACATCTCTTGCGGTGAAATTACGGAACTTAGTTGAACCGTGGAATGGGCGATCGCTTCACATTCTGCCTGATAATTTTGCGCCAATACGCGATCGATCGTGGTCTTTAAGCTCGGTTCGCTCTCTTCTTCTGGCGCTTGCGTTTGCTCTACTGCGGGTTGACAAACATGACCTTCAGCCATTAATCCGCCGATCGCCGCTTCGCGATACCGCGCCATTCCCCCATTAAACCGTACCGCCAATTTTGCCCAAGTCATGAGGGACTCTGCTTGAAATCCTAAGTCTAAACCATCCAACTGGGTAAAATCTGACTGTTGCAACAGGCGAATATTCATCTGGGTTAACCGATGTTCGCAACTGAGTAAACTGGCAAGGGAGGTAGATCCATTTCCCACCCGGTTAAAGCCATAGGGAGCCACCCAGAGATATCGAGGCACAGTTTCCCTGACTCGTGACAGAGCTTGGCGGACAGAGTTCTCGGCTTGGATGCCTTGGGCGATCGCCCAAACCGAAGTAAAATGACCCCGAAGATCGATACTCACCCCCGTTTCAATGGCTGGAGAAGCCAAAACCCCATCATACCGACTCAAAAGCTCATCTAAACTCTGGCCGCGATCCATACAACCATAAGCGGGATGAGTTGGATCGGACAACGTTTCCGAATCAATGCGCAAAAACCGATGCTCAGGAAATCGCTGCTGTAGATAGCTCTCTAGGGTAATAGTCCCCCACTTACTGCCCCGTTTCTGAGCCGATAAACAGACCATCGGCCGTCCCCCAGCCGCAATATGATGGGCTAAATCTTGGACTAGGCGCTCTGGGGTTTTATCCTCATAGCTATACACCCGCCAAGCCTCTTGAGCGCTCGGTTTCCAGGTGTTTTCCACCACCGCTACATCCGGGTCAATTCCAGAGAGGGCAATCAAATAATCTAGGGCAATATCACTTAAGTCTGCATCGGCTATCCAAACTTGACCGCTGCCCCCTAAAACGTTTTGGATTAAGGTTTTCAAGGTATTGAGAATAGCCACCCGGTGACGACGACAGGTGCTGGAGTTTAACCCATGCCACAGTACTTGCTCGATTTCATCAATCACCACCAGGGCATTTTGCCACTCTTGGGGATTAAACTGGGCGCGGGAGTTGGGATGCAGCGAGTCAATGCACAGCACTACCCCCGGATCTGGAGAGGCTTCGCCCGCGAGCGTTGGAAGACCAAACCGAGTGGCTAAAGATTCTACCAATTGCACTCGATGACTGATGACAAGGACGGGTTGTCCTGCGCGTTTGGCTTGATTAACGATGGTTTCGAGCAGTTGGGTTTTCCCGGTTCCTTTCGCAGATTTGAGCGCTACCAGTTGGGCGCTTTCCGGTAGGGGAAGAGTTGCCGGAAAATAGCGGTCATTGAGGGTGAGGGTGCGGGGATAGGTGAGCTGTTGGGTGATGGTGGCTTTCCAGCGCTCAAAGGGGATGGCTTGGCTGTAGGCTTGGTGAAAGCGGGCTGAACTTTGGCTGGCGATCAGATCGTCTACTCCTTTTCCCCATTCTGGGTTCCAGGTGACGATCTTGACTTGACATCCGGCTTGTTGCAGGAGATACCCCATGCGGCGAATGGCGGTTTGAACAGCGCGTAGGGTTTGGGGTTTGGTGTCTTGGTCGAAGACCATATATATGGGTCGGTTAGGAGCGATAAAGGGTTGCAGTTCGGGGATAAGATGGGGATGACCGATACGCCGACCTTGGTTATTTTTGGGGATACGATAGCCGCTATGGATACCGGGAAGGGCGATCGCTCCATAGCCTGCGGTGAGCAGAGCGCCAGCTTTTTTGGCTCCTTCGGTAATGCACAGGGGAAGGCTGGGATTCTCTTTTACCCACTGCCAAAAGCCCAGATCTGAGTGTTCGGGCTGGATCTGTTCGGGGGTGAGGGGGACGTTTCCCCGGTTGGCAATGGTTTGCCAGATGGACTGGGTAACCCGCAGGGCAAAGAGTCGGGTGGGGGTTTTGGGGGGATGTTCGTATTTGATCGGTTTGCCGTCTGCATATCTCGGTTGAGCAGGTTTGAAGCATCCCCAGTCCTCATCTTCTCCGGTAATGGGGTTAATGCCGGAACACCACCATCCCCCTTGCTTAAGATGTTGATAGCGTTGCATAATGGTAGCTCGCAACCGGCCATCTTTGCGGCGGGGCAGGTCATCTGCGTACAGGAGATAGTCGTAGGGGGTTTGTCCTTCGAGGGGGATGACATTCAGGGTGGTAAGCTGGCGATCGACTCCACTGGCTTCCCATTCAAGTAGGTGGTTCACGGCGGTTGCGTTGGCTTGACTAGAGGTAGGGGTATTTATCGTAAACCACACTATCTGTAGTTGGCAAGTCAGTTAACGAAGATTCATGACTCTAGATATAGGGGACGTTTGGCGATCGCCATAGAGAAAGGCAGCGAGCAAGATGCTCACACTCCTCTATGACCTCATTTTTAGCTGTGTCACGGCACTACTGCTATGGTGAATATGGGGGCAATGAATCGATATTTCCTAAAGCAAAATTCAGCATTTCTTCCCCCTGAGATACCAGTTGTTCCACATCAGTTTCTGAAATATCGAGTTCGGTGTGGTAATCAGCTCTTAATCGGATTCTTTCCGCATCAATGAGATAGCGATGTAGCTCAACCGGAATGCGATTAGTGCGAGCAAATATCCTACCAAAAGCGGCGATAACTGCTGAATGTTTAGAGTAGGACAACCCCTCGCCTTCTAAAAATGCTGTGGCAATGTAAAACATAGCGTAGTAAGTGCGCGATGCCGCAAAATCGGGAAAACCTGTACGGTTTAACTCTCTGGCAGCTTGTAGACTGCGATTCGCTTTTTCCAGCAATTTTTGCTGTTCTGGTGTCATAGGGGTATTCCTTCTCGGCGGATGTTACGAAAGAAGCTATTGTTATACTCTTGGAATTGGCGACTACTGGCTAAAGCACAGCTTATCAAGGTATTATGTTCTAAGCATAAATCGGCAATAGTTTTGCTGATTCTGTTGCTCTCTTCAGAATATTGAAAGTCTTGTTTCAGAATGATTAAAATATCGATATCTGAGTCAGATTCTGCATCCTCTCTTGCTTGAGAACCATAGAGAATAATTTGGTCAATTTGCTGACCATATAGGGTTTTCAGTTCTTGACAGGTTTGGCTTAAGATAGTGTTAAGAGTTTCTTTGGTCATCTTTGATTTCAACCGGCGATCTTTCCAAGTGTTTATCATTACCGTGCAAAGCGCTATAGTGTTTAATCACGGGTTCTAGAATCAACTGGAGGTGTTTAGAGTCTAGAGATTTTTGAATAAAGCCCCGTTTTCTTAAAGAGTAAATGGTGGCTAAAAGATTGAGGTCTGAGGGAAATGGTTCTGAAGGAAGGTTAGACAGATCGCTGATGTACTCTTGATGAGCTAAGTAGGATAATAGAGATTTTTCAGAAGCAGATAAACGCTCATAATGGTCTCTGATAATAAGTTCTATATCGCCTAAAAATAGCTGAGAATAAGATAGGAATTGGACGACACTACCATTAAATAGGTCTTGGATCGTAGCAGCAATAATGTTAAGCCATGAAGGATTTTGACTGTAGCGGTTGATGAGTTCTAACCATTGCTCTGGATCGTTTAATCCTCTATTTTGTAAAATCTCTTGCGCTAGTTCGATAGAACCGGATAACAGGAGACTATGACAAGGACGATTTTCGGCTTCTAGGGTGGCTATTTCTGGGGGTTGTTCCCAACTGAGGAGCAGTACGCAACTGTTGTGGGGCGATCGCCCAATATCTTGCAGCAGTTTACCATAATTTTGGTATTCGGGTAGGTAACGCCCAACGAGTTCACCGGGAGTGAGGGTTTCCTGGAAGTCATCCAGGATAATGAAGCAACGGTGCGATCGCAAGTAGTCTAGTAGTGAGCGATGTTCGGTTGCTTCTCCTTGGGAGAGGAACTGGGTTAAGTGGGTTGTGAGGGCATTAAGATGGGGAAAGGTGCGATGACTGTACCAGATGAGGCGATCGAAATGCGCTGCTATCTCGTCTACCAGTTGGGTTGCAAGGGCTGTTTTGCCCATCCCCGATAACCCATAGACGCTGATAATGGCGCTATTTTCGTTGAGTATCCAGTGTTTGAGCGTGTTGAGTTCCTCTGTACGGTGGGGATAGAGGCGATCGTATTTGGGGATGTGGGTGCGATCGTGTATTTTTTCCCGTTGATTGATTATAGAGTTTAATTCCTTTTTTCCAGTTTCATCAAAATTCAATTGTTCTCCACAAAGATTGATATTGTATGAAACATGATTACTATTACTAATATGTGCATCGTTAGCAATATAGTATCTTTGCATTGCAGCACGCAAATTTGACTTATTAACTTTCTCCTCCAACTCTTCCGATAAAAACTTGTACAACTCACCCGCCACCCTCTTCACATTCGCTTCCGTACAATGATATTCCTCCGCTATTTCCCGATACCTCTGGTTATTCCACACCCCCGTCAACACTACCTGCTCCAGATTATTCAAATGCGATCCCGTTTTCGCCAGCATTAGCTCATCAGCCCAGTCAACAATTTTTTCGACATCCATTACGAACTTAACACATAGACTTTTGTATATTTTAGTTTATTTATAGCTCTTTGGCAACTTTTTTTGACTAAATTAGACTTTTATCTTACCAAAAAAAGACAACTTTGTGACGGAAATTATATTCTATATTAGTCTTTTTTTGACTTGCAAAAAAATGGATAAAGTTTACCATAATAAAATTGAAGTATTAAATAAAACTAGATCCTAGTTTAGGATTCGATAGACTATGCATTACATTGCAGTAGCTGAGAATGCACATGATTCTTGTATCACAATTGCCAATGATTGCAATATTATTTTACATTTAGAGGTAGAACGATTTTTTAACCACAAGCGCTACAAAATTAATAAAAGTGCTACATTGTTTTCCATGATTTCTCTGCTTATTCATAAACTTAAAATAAATGATAATATTACATTTATCATTAGCAGACATAATGGAGAAAAACTATATCCTGAAATCATTGAATACATTTATAGAAATTTTCCCAAATCACAGATAGAAGAAGTGCAACATCTAGATTGCCATGCATCCTTCTGCTACCTTACCGATTTTGATGACGCGTTAGTTTTAGCAATGGATGGTGGTGGAGACTATCGAATACCCCTACATAAAGCAAACTCTTTTGTCTATCATTACAAAGGCAAGAACTTAAAGTTGATAGGCTCTCCATTTAATCAAGGTTTTGATGGATTTGATGGTAAGCTGTGGGCAATCATTGCTTACAAACTATTTAATGATGTCAATGCTGCTGGCAAAGTCATGGGTTTAGCAGCATATGGTGAATTTAGCGAAAAATATAAAGAGGTATTTTTAAATGATAAGTTTGCTCATTTAGGATGGGTATTTGATCGGGAGTCTTTAGATAGGCTTTGTAGTTATTTAGATGTTCAAACCCCACATGATGCAGCTTCTCTAGCTTTTACACTGCAAAAAATGTATACCGAAAACCTAATTAGTACACTACAAAATTATAGACATTACTCAGATAATTTGGTTCTAACAGGAGGATGTGCGTTAAATGTGATCGCTAATAGTAAGCTAGGCGAAGCATTAGGATACAAAAATATTTATGTTCCATCTTGTCCAGGGGATGAAGGACAGTCTCTAGGGGCATTATTATACTACTTTGGTTCTCAAAATAAAAAAATACCTATCACTAACCTTCCGTATTTGGGTCGGGGAATTGAAAATAGTCCTATTTCTGATTCAATTTATAAAAAACTAACTGAACTAATGCTAAATGGCAAAGTTGTTGCTTGGCATATGGGACGCTCTGAAACTGGCCCTAGAGCGCTAGGACATAGAAGCTTATTAGCCATTCCAACGACAATGGAATTAAAAACTATTGTTAGTGAAAAAATAAAAAAAAGGGAATGGTTTCGACCGGTTGCACCAGTTGTGTTAGAAGAGTATGCTTCGGACTGGTTTGATGTCCAATATAGTTCTCCTTATATGTCATTTACCGCCAAAGCTAAACCCAAAACTAAAGAACTTGCTCCTGCAATAGTTCATGCAGACGGTACAAGCCGTATTCAAACTTTATCTCGATCCCATAATCCTGAACTACATGAGTTGATTTCAAGAATCTATGAAATCAATGGAATCCCTATCCTTATGAATACTTCATTAAATTGTGCTGGTTTTCCTATTTGTGATACAGAAGAACATAGTCAAAACTTCTTTGTTTCTACAGATGTTCATATCTTGAATATTAATGGCAAGGTTTATATCAAATAACTAATCTAAATTTTTGAGGGGACTAGAAACTCAATGAAAAAAATACTGATCTATGCTGCTCCTTTTTCTTACGGGCCAACAGGAAAAGCTTTATCTTTAGCAAGTCACTTAAAAGATGATTACAATATTGATTTTGTTGCTTATGATACTAGCTGGGAACTAATTGCCTTAGATGGCATGAGTATTTCAAAACAAAGCCAGCTTATCCCACTAGAGAATTTAGATGATCAAACACTGTTACAATATTCTTTGATTATAAGCTGTAGTGATTTAAGTTTAGCATTAAGAGCTAAAAGCTTAGGAATCAAATCAGTTATGTTTGACTCTGTTTTTTGGTGGCGCTCCCCTAATATAGAAGATATGATTTCCATAGATGCTTATATAGTTCAGGATTTTTTGGGTGTTGACCATGAAATTAAATTACTTGGCAAACAGCCTTCTAATCTTTATAAGGTAGGTGCAGTATTTAGAAAGAACATCGATCAAATCGAGAATAGATCTAATTCCAACAAGCAAATACTTATCAATTATGGTGGTATTGAGTCACCATATATTAAAGTTCCTAAAAATTCAAAATATCCTTTCATGATTACAGACTCTTTATCACAGTTATTCACAGATAAATCAGAATTTAAATTTATTGTAACCGGCAAAAATCATATAATGCAAGCATTGGCTAATAGATACAAAAATTATGGGAACGTTCGATTTGAAACTCTAGAACATCATATTTTTCTGTCCTGTATTGCAAGTAGTGATTTAGTAATTACAACACCAGGAATTGAAACTTTTTATGAAACTGTTTACTTTGGAAAAAGATCTGTACTACTACTGCCACATAACTCTACCCAATATTTACAACTTCTGGCGTTGATAGATGCAGGAATTGAAAGTCCTGTATGTACTTATAATTATTATGGTAAAAACTATACATACAAACGACATATTAATGAATCTGAAGAAGTCAAAGCTGTGCTTAAAAATTTTAACGATATTTATTCTTATCCGCTACATTTAAATAAATACATAGACAACTTATACCAATTAATTGAAAATAGATTGATTGAGCCTGATATTTATGAAATCAATAAACAACAATATTTAAAAAATATTGGAACCAATGGTGGCCAATCAATTGTGAAAATTGTTGAAGAGCTAATTAACTAAGATTTTAGTTCAATCAGGAAATTTTATGAAAATTTTATTGACAATGCATATGCCTTATTTGCCTCCATTAGGCGGAGCGAATAAGACTATCCGATATTTAGCTGAGGAATTAGCATTACGAAAGCATTCAGTAGTCGTTATTGTACCTGCTTTCGGAGACCCTCCGGGTGGCGTGACAAAAGATCAATTTTTCAATGAGCAACAAAAACTTAGTATCTGTTCTCATCTCAATCAAGGAGCATATATATTTTCTCTTAATTATGTCCAAGTTCATGCTGTAGCAGATACCATAAATCTTAGTGATTATTTAAATAATGAAATACAGAAATTTCAGCCTGACTACATAATAGTTACGACTGAGGATACTACACAAGAACTACTAAAAACGTCTCTAAATCTTAAAAAATATCCTGTGATTTGTTTGGCACAGACACCATCATTATTACCCTTTGGTTCTCATTCTTTCTATCCAGATAGACGAAAAACATCTGTGTTAAAACAAGCAGATGCATTTATAGTTAATAGCTACTTTCTGTCTAATTATGTTCGTCGGTGTGTCGATATTAAAGTAATTCCTATCTATTTACCTGCTTATGGCAAACCACCCTTTCCAAATTTTGCTAATTTTGAAAAGGGTTTTATAACCTTGGTTAATCCATGTGACTTTAAGGGAATTTCAATATTTATAAAACTAGCCAATCAATTTCCTGATTTAAAATTTGCAGGTGTTCCAACATGGGGAACAACTGATCGTGAACTATCTCTCCTTCAAGCAAATTCAAATGTTTCTATACTTCAACCATCTTCTGATATCAACAAAATCTTATCTAAAACTCGTATTTTATTAGTTCCTTCACTATGGCTTGAAAATATCCCACTGGTTATCATTGAGGCAATGCTTAGAGGTATTCCTGTTATTTATAGTCAAGTTGGAGGAATTGAAGAAATTAATCTAGGAACTGGTTTTATACTACCAGTGAATCCAATTACCAAAGTTACTCATGGTTTCAAGCAAAATCAAACTATGATTCCGGTTGTACCCACTCAAAATATTAAACCTTGGTCTGACGCTATTATTCAACTTACTTCAAGTAGAGAATTATACTATAGTCAATCTCAATTGGTCAGAATTAGAGCTAATAATTTTATTGATTCAATTAAAATTGAAAATCTTGAAAATCTCCTAAATTCACTTGATTAAGTCCGATTTTTTTCTAACGTTTGCAAGGTTTTTATATCCTCTTCAAATTCTTCAACATCATAATCAATACAAATACCGCGACTAGCAATTTCTTTCTGAAACTCTAACAAGTGCATTCCGGCTAAATGACGCGCTTTGCCTATACTAATTCTATCTTGTTGGAAGAGCATAATCGCAATTTCCAGCTTCAACTGTGCTTCAGACATTTCAGAAGCTTGGAGAATATCATCTGGAATGAGAACAGCCATGTTTTAATTATCCCGTGAATGGTTTAGACTCGATCGTAGCTTACAGCGCTTCGCGCTGT
>DDLS01000199.1 GCA_002340255.1 Cyanobacteria bacterium UBA2566 | reverse complement strand
GGTTACCGGGTGCAATCTTCTCTAAACTCCATACCCCCTGCCTCCGGATCTCTTCATCCTCAGTGGTAGCGATCACTTTGAGCAACCCGGAGATCGCCTCTAGGTTACCGGGTGCAATCTTCTCTAAACTCAATACCGCCTGCCTCCGGGTCTCTTCATCCTCAGTGGTAGCGATCGCTTTGAGCAACCCGGAGATCGCTAACTCATTACCTGAAGATAGTGTTCCTAAAATATTTGAGAATTGATAGATTAGTTTTTCCTTACCTGAATAGCTTTGTAACCAATTCAGATAAGCGAGAATTTCCTGAATTAACATCTGCTCAGTTTCACTGATGTTAGAATAACTCGACAACTCTTGATTAACTTGTTTTTCCCAATCTTCACGATCAGTAAGCATGAGTTCAAGATTCTGGCTGAGAAATTGAATCACCTTATCCTGTTTTGTTTTGCCCAGAAAAGTTTGTGCTGTCTTCTCAATTGGCTGGAGATACGTTATCCATGCCTGACGATTAGCGTCAAAGTGTCCCAAAGCCCATTGGATGATCTGCTGAATAATTTGATCAACGAGCGAGTATTCTGTATCAAAGAATTGAGTAACAGCTTCAAAATCAGAATATTGTGCAATTCCTTCAGCCGCTAAAAAATAAGCGCGATACAAATACAACTGGTAACACCCATCATTAAAACTTACCAATGCCTCAATAAACTCCTCCTTCTTCTCCTCCTCTACATCCCCACGCCCTAAGCACAATAAAATCACCTCGCGCCAACGAGATTCAAAAATCCGATAGGGTTGGCTCGAAGGCTGTTCTGGCGAATGATCCGACGGCAGAAAAAAGTGCCAATCTGCCACCGCACAAGCGGCAAAATACTCCTGAAACGTCAAATGGAAAAAGGCATAAACTGGCTCATCTGTGCGAGTATCCCGATAAACCACATTCAACCAGCCCACATTTTTGGCTAACTCCACCCATTCCCCCAACACCTCATGCACCAACGATTCGAGCAACGGCACATTCTCCCTCATCCCCCGGAGCGCCAATTCTGCCAACTGTTGATTTAACTGCTGTTGCTGCACAAATGTCGTCGGAAACCGATCCTGTTTCCAAGCATAAATATTGCGGCAAAACTTCTCATATAAATCTGCCTTCGTTTCCGGAATCTCCCCCGGATTCAACCGCCAACTCTGACACAACAAAGACAACCGCAAGGGATTTCTCACCAAATCCAAAATCCGGGCACTTTCGGCTTCCTGCAACTTCTGCGCCAACTGTTTCCCTAACTCCGGTTCCTCCTCTCGCTCAAACCAAGCGGTAATAAACTGCTCCACCTGCTCCGGTTCAAAACATAACGTGCGATAGGTTTCAAAACCTTCTAATGTTGTCAGATTACTTTCCCAGACATTCAACCGACAACTCAACACCACCCGCGCTTGCTTCACCCATCCCGTCAATGACTTGCCAATCTCTACCACGGGATTAGCCGCAGACATTTCATCTGCACCATCCAACAATACCCACACCTTCTCTGTCTTAAACCACTCAATAAACTCATCCTTCTGTTCCGGTGTCGGCGGCAAAACCCCCAATTTTTCCTTTAACCATTTCTCCAGTAAAAACGCCTCCAGCGTCATCCCCTGCAACCGCGCCAAGGGTATCCAAATCGGATAACGTTCTGTCTTAATCAACTCCTGCCCAATCTGGTCTAACCAGGTCGTTTTTCCCGCCCCCAGTTCCCCAATAATCGCCAAATTTTTCCCGGCATTACCGATAACTTCCGCTAAAAATTTCTCGTGTTCGTAGCGCTCTTCGATCTCCTTTTCCGTTAGTTGATACTGCTGCATCCCCGCTTGTGCCACCGGCATCTCTTCCCCCGTCCGTCGCGGTTGCTGCTTGCGCTTCACCAATCCCAAGGGCACATAAACCTGCACTTCGTGACCCTTTTCCGTGGCACGCTTGCGCCGGGTTTTCTCCTCCCAGAAGGCGCGGGTACAGAGGTTTTTCCAGTTGATTCCCTCTTCAGGAGTTTCATGGTCTTTTTCCCATTCCGGAAACTTGACCGTCCATAACCAGTTATAGGCCTGCTCCCAAGGACTTCCACCTTTTTTAGCGCGTCCTTTCTTGCTGACAATTTCACAGCCATCTTGCTTTAAACGTTCACCAATATTCTGTAATTCATACTGGATTTTCTGTTCTCTGTTCAAATCGTCTTCAAAAGACAAGTGCAACTGATTATGAGGTTTATCAGCATTCGCCGGATCGAAACGAGCGAAGAAGACCTCACGCCGATCGCGATAAAACTTGTACTGGTCTGCGAGATATTCAAGAAACTGCTGTTGACGTTCTCTGTTCATTTTCCCAACAGTTGAGTTTTCTCCATTATATACCACTCGGCTCAGAAACCCGGTTTCTTGAAGAAACCGGGTTTCTACCTCCTAGACTGGGTTTCAGCCTAAATAGAAAAATCCTATTTGAATCCTATTTATCCCTAATTTTATTCCTATTTGGCTTTTCCTACCGTAATTTCAGCGCCGAAAAAACGTTGAACAATCAGGAGAAGAACGCAATGGAAAGCCAATATAAAAATCCCTTTCTCAATGCCGAACAACTCGCTAAAAATCGACAACGGGAAGCTCTGGAAAACCTGGGAACCAATTTTGTTGACCCCCATATTCAGCAACTGATGAGTGTTCCCAGTCACACCCCCACTATTCCGGCATATCCTGTTGTTGGCTTCGGGTGCGCTGCGGTTTGGTTGCTGGTGACGTTTGTCTGTTGCTGGATGATGGGGAAAATTTATGGAAAATAGCCCTCTCCTACAGAATTTGTAAGGTGTGCAGGAGAGGCGGAGATCGCGAAAAGTGCAAAGAAACCGGGTTTCTAATACCATGGTAAACTGATGGTAAAAATACTGCCTTCTCCCAATTTAGAAACGACGGTAACGCGCCCTCCCATGCCTTCGATGAGAGTTTTGACAATGGATAAGCCTAAGCCGGTTCCGCCGGTGGAACGGGCGCGAGCGTCGTCAACGCGGTAAAAGCGCTCGAAGATTCTGGCTTGATGGGCTAGGGGGATGCCTTCCCCGCGATCGCACACTTGCAGACAAACGCGATCGCTCTCTTTATCGAGTTTCAGAGTAATTACGGTGTCGGGGTCGGAATATTTGACGGCGTTATCGATTAAATTGAGCAAGACTTGCTTTAAGCGGTTGCGATCGCCTTTAATCTCCACCGGCCAATCCCCTAAATCCAGTTCTATACTACGGTTGCTATACTGTTGCGCCATATCGACGACTTCTAAAACTAAGTCGGTTAGGGATATCTTGTCGAGTTCAAAATGAATGTGCCCATTATCCGTCCGTGCCAGTTCCAACAAGTCTTGCAACAATTGAATGGTGCGATCGGCTTCTCCTGCTGCGGTTTCCAGGGCTTCCCGTTGAGGTTCGGTAAGATTTTTTCCTCGTCTTAGGGTACTTTGCAAATACCCATGAACAATGGTTAACGGGGTTCGTAACTCATGGGAAACATTGCTGACAAATTGCCGCTGATGTTCCCAAGATTCAGACAAGCGCGAGAGCATCAAATCTAAGGTATTAGTCAACTCTTGCAGTTCGGAAGGAGCCGGATCTAAGCTGAGGGAAACTTCCCCTAAATCTTGTGCCGAAATTTTAACTGCATATTCACTAATTTTACGCACCGGATCGAGCGATCGCCGAATATAGACCGCCATCATAATCACAATCAGGAGCAAGGCGAACACGCTCACCCCGATCAAATTTCTGAGCATCTCCAACAGCATTTGTTGCTCTGAGGTGATATCTTGAGCCAGATAGAGTTTACCCAAGTGTTGCTCATTGACCCTGAGTGGACCGGCACAGAGAACAAAATAGCGCCCTTTGTAGGGGTAGACTTCCGGTTGAATGGGAGCATTACTAATGTTGAGGAGATCGGCATTTTCGGGATAGAGCGATCGCAGGAGATTGGGCGATCGGGCAATAATTTCACCATCTGGAGCTTGAATCCACAAAAAAATATTTTCAGCGCTTACATCTTGAATCACCATTTCTAAGGTTTCACGCTGACTAAACCGTTGGCTATAAATCTTGATATCATTCGGTAAGCGTTCGGCAATGTATTCTATATTTTGTTTATGGGTTAAGACCAACTGTTGCTGCATTTTTAAGCCGGTGGCAATGGCAACCGATCCTAATCCAATCCCAGACACGATTGCCAGACCCAGGGTGAGACGAAATTGTAGCGAGTTAAACTTAAACTTAAATCGATGCCCTAAATTTTTAATTAACATGCTCTCATCTGTGCCAGTAACTTCCCCTCACCCCAACAGATTAAGTCGCAATTCTGAGAAAAGCCTGATAATGCTCTAAAGGAACCCTGAAGGTTTATTTATCGTGAATTATCCCTTGAAGTACGGCAAAGATATGAAACTTTAAAAATAATTAGGGTTGCTCAAAGGCAACCCTTCAATCCATTCGCTTGTTAATAAACTATTGACTGGATTTCGGTTCTAATTTAATGTTAGTGGCTAATCCCAACATCTCAAGCAGTCGAATTGTCATCCAAGTCATATCAAATTCCCACCATTGCAAACCATGGCGAGCTGAATATTGATAGGCGTGATGGTTATTGTGCCATCCTTCACCATAGGTAACGAGGGCAACCCACCAGCAATTTTTGGAGTGGTCATGGCTTTCATGGCTAACATAACCAAACTTATGAGTAGCACTGTTGACAAACCAAGTGCAATGGAAGACAACTGCTAAACGGACAAATATTCCCCAAACGACAAAAGGCCAACCGCCTAAGAAATACAAGAGGAGACCAAAGGCAACTTGGATCAGGACAAAATTCTTTTGTAAAAACTGGTAAACTGGGTCATCCCCAATATCTTTGGTAAACCGGGGGACTTCACTGCGTTTAGGAATAATATGTAAAAGCCATCCCATGTGACTCCACCAGAACCCAGCGTTAGAATCATGGGGATCGGCTTCAGTATCTGAATAAAGATGGTGCATCCGATGAAGTCCGACCCAATCAAGTACACCGCCTTGACAGGCTAAACTGCCGCAAAAAATGAGGAAGTATTCTAGCCATTTGGGGGCTTGGAAACTCCGATGGCTGACTAAACGGTGAAATCCTAGGGTAATGCCTAATCCACCGGTAATCCAGTGGAGGGCTAAGGCTAATGCTATCGCAGACCAACTAAAGTTACTGGGCAGGAAAGCAAACAAGGCCGCTAGGTGAATTAATAGGAAGTAGCTGACGTTGACCCAATCTAGGGGATGTTTATTGGTTGTGGCAACACTCATGCAGTAATCTCAATTTATAACAATGCAGGATATCCTGCTGTTTGGAACGATCGCGCCCCTTTACCCATTAGTAGAGAAAAATGAATCCCTTAGAACAGATCCAAGAGGCACAACATGCACTCGCCCCTATTTTTTCTAGCGTGGATGCTCGAATCAAGCACAATTTACGAAAAGTTTTGCAGGCTTTTCGATCGCAGAAAGTGGGGGTACATCATTTTTCTAGTGTAACGGGTTATGGTCATAATGACCTAGGGCGCGAAACCTTCGATCGCGTTTTGGCTGAGGTAATGGGAGCGGAACGGGCGATCGCCCGCGTGCAGTTGGTATCGGGAACCCATGCGATCGCCTGTGCCCTGTTTGGGGTATTGCGTCCGGGAGATGAACTACTCTCGGTTGCGGGCGCTCCCTATGACACCCTGGAGGAGGTAATTGGACTGCGGGGTGAAGGCTCTGGATCGCTCATTGAGTATGGGATTGAGTATCGTCAGTTGGAGTTAACGCCTCACGGTGAAATTGATTGGGAGGCTCTAGCGCAAGGGGTGAAACCACAGACGCGGATGGTGTTGATTCAGCGCTCTTGTGGCTATTCCTGGCGATCGAGTTTGTCCATTTCTGATATTGCCAAGATTGTCGAGAAGGTAAAGGCGCAAAATCCAGATACAGTCTGTTTTGTGGATAACTGTTATGGGGAATTTGTAGAAGAGCAGGAACCGACACAGGTGGGGGCAGATTTGATGGCGGGGTCTTTGATTAAGAATCCGGGGGGAACTTTGGTGACGGCGGGTGGGTATCTGGCCGGTCGTTCTGACCTCGTAGAGCAGGCTGCTTGCCGCTTGACAGCCCCTGGGGTTGGCAGTACGGGAGGTGCTACATTTGACCAGCATCGCCTGTTATATCAGGGTTTATTCTTGGCTCCGCAGATGGTGGGCGAGGCATTGAAGGGGAATTATTTGGTCGGGTATGTGTTCGATCGCCTGGGATATGCCGTGAATCCCGCTCCTTTGGCTCCCCGACGGGATTTGATTCAGGGCATTCGTTTGGGTTCACCTGAGAAATTAAAGGCATTTTGCCGGGCAATTCAGCAATTTTCCCCCGTAGGTTCCTATCTCGATCCGGTTCCGGGGGAAATGCCTGGATATGAGAGCGAGTTAGTAATGGCTGGGGGTACATTTATTGATGGGAGTACCTCCGAGTTGTCGGCAGATGGGCCGTTGCGGGAACCCTATGTGGTGTTTTGTCAGGGAGGAACCCATTGGACTCATGTGGCGATCGCCTTGGAAGCGGCGATCGCTGCATTAGAAACCTCGTTGTAAAAGCGAAAGTAGGGGCTTGCATATTTTTCGCCCCTACCCAACTAGCTTGGAACTTAAACTAATCCATTCGGCAGTTGAACCGAAACAAAGGTCAACTGTTGCAACGTAAACTGACCGGTCAGGACACCCAACACTTGGTTCGTTGCTGTAATGCTTAGAACGGTACTATTACCGTTGAGGGTTGCCGTTAGATCTGCGGGAGTCACGTTACCGGTTAAGCCAATAATATCAGCTCCAACCTGATAATCTTGGATGAGATCGGCTGTTGCCACGCTGGGACTTGCTGTACTGGTGCGGAGGACAAACAGATCGTTACCCGCTCCACCGAGTAAGGTATCTGTACCAACATCTCCACTCAGGACATCATTACCATCGCCACCAATGAGGGAGTCATTGCCCTGGCCGCCGAAGCTGGTATCGTTACCTGTACCACCAGAAACCGTATCATTGCCGCGATCGCCCATCAACGAATCATCACCCTCATCGCCATTGACGGTATCATTCCCTTGACCGCCAAATCCAGTATCATTACCGATACCACCCGAGATCCGATCGTTACCTGTATTGCCACTAACGAGATCGTTACCCGTATCACCCGTCATGACATCATCACTACCAAGACCATAAAGTTGATCGTTGCCATCCAAGCCTTGGACGCTATCACTACCCGTCCCTCCTATCAGAAAATCATCTCCTGAAGTTCCAGTAACCGCATTAACACCGGGAGTTGGGGTTGGTGTAGGACTTGGACTACTCGACGGAGGAGCCACTGGATCAGTAACGGGGCCAGAGGGGCTTGGACTGGGGCTTGGTCCAGGATTAGGGCCTGGGCCTGGATCTGGAGTTGGCGCTGGAGCTGGAGTTGGGAAAGCAGCCAGAATAGCTGTACTCGCCAAGCCGGCAACATCTTCAATCACACCAGCACCGCCAGCAGTACCCTCGGCGGTTGAGAAGTAGTTTTTGATCTCTAGATCGCTGGCCGCAGTGAAAGCCCCATCCTTATCAAGGTCAACGATCAAACTGGTAATATTATCTCCTGTACCACGGAAGACTCCTACCGCACCAGAAGCTAAAGCCATTCCTGTGTTGTTAATATTGTCAGCAGTTAGAGTCAGGTCTGTAAATTCCAGTTTATCCGAAGTACCTGCTGCATCATCAATCATGATGCCTACGCCAGTAGCCATAGTCAGAGTATAGGTATCATCCCCTCCAGCATCATTGAGTGCGGTTCCAACAGCATTATTGGTCGTTAACGTGTAAGTATCGTTGCCCGCGCCAGCATTGAGGGTGGTTACACTAGTATTCCCACCCGCAATGACATCCGCTTGTGCAGAACCCAGTACAACTTCAATATTACTGAAAGTGTAATTAATGGCACTCGTCTCATCTGTGGCCGTGCCTGCACTCAGATCGATAGTAAATCCAACAGTTGCTTGCGCAAAGGAGAGCCAGTCTGTATTCGCACCTCCATCAAAAGTAGAGCTAGTGGCATCTATTCCTGCGACTAGGGTATCATTACCAGCATCGCCAGAAACAGCGTTTTGACCGGCTCCACCGTCTAGATAATCGTTGCCGTCGCCACCATCGAGTTGGTCGCCATCTTCCTCTCCAAGTAGAGAATCATCACCCGTTCCCCCTTGAAGAGTATCGACTCCTGCTCCTCCCTTTAAAGTATCATTATCAGCACCACCGAGGATTGAATCATTTTCAGTTCCTCCTTCAAGACTATCAGTCCCTGCTTCTCCTTCTAGAGTATCGTTTCCTGTGCCTCCTAAGACAATGTCATTTCCGTCACCTCCTAGGATCGAATCATTACCATCTTCTCCATTAAGATAATCGTTTTCTGTGCCACCTGTAATTTGGTCATTTCCAGTGCCTCCTAATAAAGAGTCAGCACCAGCATCCCCTTGAATTGTATCATTTCCTGCATCTCCTCTTTGAGTATCATTTCCTGCTCCTCCAATTAAAGTATCTTCCTGTTCACCACCTACTAAGGAATCGTTACCATCCTTACCATCAAGAGTATCAACCCCTGTACCCCCTAATAGAGTATCATTACCTGCTCCTCCATCTAGACTATCAGGCCAGTGCCCCCCATCTAAAAGGTCATCTCCTTCTCCTCCCAGAAGGGTATCATCATTATCCCCTCCAGATAAAGTATCATTACCATTTTCTCCCTGGAGTTCATCGTTTTCAGTCCCCCCATCTAAAAGGTCATTTCCTTCTCCTCCTTTTAAGGTGTCATTACCTGCATCTCCAATCAGATTATCATCATTATCTCCTCCTTCAAGGCGATCATTATCTCGACCACCATTGAGAAAGTCATTTCCAGCCAACCCTTGTAGGGTGTCATTACCAAATAGCCCCGTAATCACGTCATTTTGGGCTGTTCCCTGTAAAAGCTCAGAGTTATTAGTTCCTTGGATGATTGCCATAATTTCTGTACTCCGGAGTATTTACTCAAGATAGAATTCTAGAAGACAAATGCTAAGTCAGCTAGTGATGGAAATGCAATACCTTAACCTAGCTTTTTCATGTTAGCTCTAGATTGCCGGGACTACAGACTCATTTATGTTAATTCCAGATTATTTTTTGCGTGGCGTGATAGATCAATAGGAAGGTCAAACACGAGATAATAGCAAATTTTGTGGAAGTTGGCTAGTTTAGTTATATAGAAGACAAGAAGTGTTTATTTTTTATCTGGGAGAAATCTATGTCAATACAAATTACCTAAGTGTTAATGCGTAAAAATCTCGTTTTCTGTGTATTTTTTAAAGCATTTATATTGATGCTAATAGACAGAAAAAGGAAAATCCTATGAATTAGCCCAAAATCATATCATGTGTAACAAAAAATGATAGTTCATATGAATTAGGATGAGAGTTTAAAGTCCAAAACTCAACGATTTTGGTGAGGCAATCAATGTACTTAGATGAGTTATGGAGAACTATCTTGCGATCATTTTTCCCAGTAGTTTGAGGGGAAATTGTGGTTAGATGATGGTGGGATTGAAAGACGGTAAGCTAGATGGTGTAATGGTTATGAGTTCTATGTTACGGTTGTTGTGGATTATTGCGATCGCCTCCTGTCTCAGTATTATTACTCGATCTATCACTTTGAATAATCACGAGGTTGAGTGGAAAGCGACTCAGGAGAGAGAGCCATCTACCCAGTCAATTATACTGGAAAGTAGAAGCGATCGCTCCCTAAGCGGTCTGGTTGTATCAGGCGATCGGGGAATTCCCATTCTATTTTTTAGTTTAGGACTCACCAGTGTTGTTTTAATTAGCAAAACCTTGAACAGAACAAATAAAAACAATCTCTTCACTACCCCGAAAAACTTCTCCGATCGAGAAAACGAAGGTTTTAATCATATTTTATGGGAATCGAATCCAGCGTTTTTTGTAGCCATTGGGATAGATGGAAAGGTAAAAAAATCAACAAATCGATGCTGGAAGTTTTAGGATATACAGCAGAAGAAGCGATGGGTTTAGATTACCTCTCTCACTTTGTCCCAGAAGCCGATCGTGCTGAATTATCGGTAATATTTGAACATCATTATCATTCCCTAGAACCCATCCATCATCAAAATCGCATATTAACTAAAGAAGGTCAAGAAATTTTAGTAGAATGGAATGGACGTTCTATCGCTAATCCAGAAACCGATCAAATCGAATATTTTGTTGGTCTAGGCATTGATATTACTGACCGTCAACGTCGCGAAACGGAAATTCATCTCCTTTATCAACTCACTCAAGCAGTTAGTGAATCCAAGAATTTCGATCGCGCTCTGGCAGTAACGATGGAACTCATTTGTGAAGCTACTCGTTGGGATATTGCTGAAGCTTGGATACCTTCTGCTCAAAAACAGGAGTTAGTCTGTAGTCGAGTCTGGTATCAACACAGTCAAATCTGTCCAGAAATATATCCAAAAATCCAATGTTTTCGAGCGGTCAGTGAGCAGATGGCTTTTCCACCTCATGTCGGTTTACCTGGACGAGTCTGGGGTTCACAAAAAACGGAATGGGTTTTTGATATCTCTCAAGAATCATGTGATTTGTTTTTCCGCAATAAAGTAGCAGCAGAATGTGGTATAAAATCAGGTTTAGGAGTTCCCATTTTAGCTAATCATCATATTTTGGCTGTGTTAGTCTTCTTCAGAAGATACTCTCAAGAAAAAGATCCTAAGTTGATGGAATTACTGGCTTCCGTAGCTATGCAACTTGGATCGATGCTTGAATTGAAGCAAGCTGAGGCAAAATATCGGAGTATTTTTGAGAATTCCATGGAAGGTATTTTTCAAACGACTCCTGAAGGAAAAATGATTGGTGCTAATCCAGCATTG
This sequence comes from Cyanobacteria bacterium UBA2566, assembly GCA_002340255.1. Lineage (GTDB taxonomy): Bacteria > Cyanobacteriota > Cyanobacteriia > Cyanobacteriales > Desertifilaceae > Roseofilum. The sequence continues at coordinate 22,771 of DDLS01000199.1, read as the reverse complement.
GCTAAAATTTATGGGTATGAATCTGCTGAAGATTTGATGGATAGCATGGCAGATGTGGAGCATCAACTTTATGTTAATCCGGAGAGTCGAAAAGAATTCAAAATGTTGTTAGAAGAAAAAGAAGTACTCTCTCAGTTTGAAGCGGAAATTTATCGTCGGGATGGCAGCATTATTTGGATTTTGGAACGAGCAAGAGGGGTTAAAGATAACCAAGGAAATTTACTTTATTATGAGGGGTCTGTCGTTGATATTACAGAACAAAAACAGCAGGAAACAAGACTGCGCTATTATGCCTCCCATGATTCGTTGACAGGACTGATTAATCGGGCCTATTTTATCAAGGCTTTAGCTAAGGCTAATGCTCGATATCATGAAAATCCTAACTATCAATTTGCGGTTTTATTTATTGATTTAGATGGGTTTAAGAGTATTAATGATAGTATGGGGCATTGGGTGGGCGATTTGTTGTTGATTGCGATCGCCTGGACTCTACGACAGTGTATTAGCGAACATGACACCATTGCGCGATTAGGCGGGGATGAGTTTACGATTCTGGTGGAAAACCAGGATCGGCTACAAGATGTGATTGATATTGCTAATCACATTCACGAACATCTTGAACAACCTTTTAAGTTAGGGGGTCATGATTTGTTTATGCAGGCTAGTATTGGTATTGCTTATAACTTACCTGAGAATCAGGATGTGGATGATATCCTCCGCAATGCCGATATTGCCATGTATCGAGCTAAAAAACAAGGTAAAAATTGTACTGTTGTTTTTGATTGGACTATGCGTCAAGAAGCGATGGAGCGAATGCAGATCGAAACGGATCTGCGTTTACTACTCTATCCAGAAAATAAGAATAATGCACATCCAGGAGAATTTTATGTCTACTATCAACCCATTGTCGCCTTAGGAAGCGGTAAAATTATTAGTTTTGAATCTTTAATTCGATGGTATCATCCGGAGAGAGGATTTGTTTCTCCTGGAGTATTTATCCCCGTTGCTGAAGAATCGGGTTTAATTGGCGCTATTGGTGAATGGGTATTATTAGAAAGTTGTCGGCAATTAAAACAGTGGCACACCCAATTTAGGGATTTTTCCCACTTAAAGATGAGTGTGAATTTATCGAGTCGCCAATTAACGCCGAATTTATGCGATCGCATCGATTGTATTCTAGCTGAAGCGAATTTACCGGGCCAATACTTGAAGCTAGAGATTACGGAAACGGCTATCATGGAAGATCCTGAAAGTGCGATCGCCATTTTCCACGAACTAAAAAAGCGCAATATCGAACTCTCCATTGACGATTTTGGCACGGGATACTGTTCTTTAGCTTACTTACATCGTTTCCCTGTGGATACTCTGAAAGGAGATCGCTCTTTTGTGCAAAAAATAACCCAATGGGGAGAAAAGGCAGAAATTGTTCATACAATTATTTCTCTCGCGCACAGTTTAGGGATGGAAACTATTGCTGAAGGGATTGAAACCATCGATCAGATGCAGCAACTGTGCAGTTTAAACTGTACATTTGGTCAAGGCTACTTTTTTGCTAAACCCTTAGATGCGGAAAATATTACTCGATTATTGCAGGATAAAAAACGTTTTTCAGTTAACTCAAACCTGCACGTACTTTAATTCCATATTCTGATTCAAACACTTCTTTTTTATCATTAATACTCCAAAGTTCTAATTCGCAATTGTCATGGATATCGGCTGGCTGAAGTTTTAAATAAAACTCTTTTGTTGAAGGGTTATAATGACTACTAAAAGACTCGACTGCCCCAATTTGTCTGCGGTCTAAAGCAACGGCTAATCGTAAAAATGGGCTAACTTGACTCACTAACTGGCGATCGCTCTTATGCATCAAATTGGTATAGTTTTCATGCTTTTTCTTCGGGGCACTTTTCCGATGATATCGGGCGATATTGGCAATAATTTCTACTTCATTTTCTGTATATCCCAGTAATTCACCATGGCGAATTAAATAATAGGAATGCTTATGATGGGCTGCATGGGACACATAAACTCCACAGTTATGTAAAATTGTGGCTACATAGAGTAGTTCTCGTTCTGAGTTTCCCCAATAATGGAGAATTCCTTGGGTGCAATCAAACAGATGAACAGCAAAATTAGCCATACGCTGACTCGATTCTAAGTTCACCTGATATTTTTGGGCTACTTTGAGGACACTACGATAGCGGACTTGGCTTTGATATTCTAATTTATCGCCAATTAAACCATGAGTGAGCATCCAGTCTACAATGATACCTTCTCGTAGGGCACGCTCGCAAATAACTAAGGAATTGATACCCAATAAAATCATGGCTTCTTGGAGAACTAAAGCGCCTGCGATAATGATTTCTGAGCGTTTTTCCGACATTCCGGGAATTTGGGCGCGATCGCTCTCTGGCAGCTTACGCAAATGCTCAATAATCTCTTGTAAGTTTTTTAGCTTTAACTCATAACCGGTTAAGGGACTCGGTTCCATACCTAGCCGTTCCCAAGCATCAATACATGCTAAGGTTTCAATGGTTCCCGATGTGCCCACTAACCGGGGAATTTCGCCCCATTGAAGATAACTTTGTAGCTCTTCAACTGCCCGTTCTAAGCGTCCTCGAATATAGGCTTTGAGATAGTTAAATTCGCGATCGCTAATCGGATCGGTGGTAATAAATTCTGCTGTTAACCGGACGGCTCCCACCTTGGTGCTGCTCAGGGAGCGAGGTTCTTGTCCATCTCCTAAAATTAACTCCGTCGATCCCCCACCAATATCAATAATGGCATGGGGTAGACCTTGAAAGTCCATCCCAGAAAGGACTCCAAGATAAATTCGTCGTGCTTCTTCTTGTCCAGAAATCAGATTAATCTCTAACCCTAGTTCAGATTTAATCTGTTTGAGGAAATCTCGACCATTTGGGGATTCTCTTACAGCGCTGGTAGCAACAGCGACAATCTCATCCGCTTCGAGGCTTTTAGCAATCTGCAAAAAACGCCGAAAAGCAGCGATCGCCCTCTCCATTACCTCTACTTTCAGCTCCCCCGTTTTTGAGTCGCGATCGCCCAAACGAACTGTTTCCTTTTCCCGGTCAATAATGGTAAACGCGGGGAGTGTGGGATCGATCCGAACCACCACCATATGTACAGAATTGGTTCCCACGTCGATCGCCGCTAAAATCTGAGGCGTTTCGGGTGTCGGAAACGTAGGAGTCTGAATCAGGGTTGAGGAATCGACGAGCTGATTAACCATGATAATGCTTTCTTTAGCCTAAGCTTTACGATCCAGGGTATCTTTAAAAGGGACTTAATTGACCTCTCCTATGATCGAACATATCGTCTTGTTTCAATTTAAACCCGATGCCTCCCCCGAGAGCCTCTCAGCCATCGTTACCAGACTCAGGGAATTAAAAGGTAAAATCCCCCAAATTCTGGCATTATCTTGTGGCGAAAATTTCTGCGATCGCGCCCAAGGATTTACCCATGGATTAGTTGCTCGTTTCCAAGACTCTGCCAGTCTACAAGCCTATCAAGATCATCCCGCCCATCAAGAAGTAGTACAAAAACTCATTAAGCCGATCGCCGTTAACATTTTAGCCATGGATTATGAAATTTCAGAGGATGGGAGGGGATAGGAGGATAGGGAGAGGGCATAATTACCATGGAATTTGAACAAGTCCGGGCTGCATTTCAACACATCTGGGGATATGAGAATTTTCGCTATCCCCAAGGGGAAATTATTCAGACCTTATTGAGGCAAGAAGATGCCCTAGTTGTCATGCCCACTGGAGGCGGAAAATCCATTTGTTTTCAATTGCCTGCCCTATTACAAAACGGAGTAACCTTAGTTGTTTCTCCGCTCGTGGCACTGATGGAAAACCAAGTACAAGAACTGCGCCAACGGAACCTCAAAGCCGCTTCTATCCATAGCGAACAGCCCACCTATGTCCGGAAACAGGTCTTCCGACAGCTTGAAGAGCAGAAACTGAGATTACTCTATCTTTCTCCAGAAACCTTGCTCAGTCCCCCGGTTTGGGATCGACTGTGTTTACCCAAACTTAAGATTAATGGACTCATTTTAGATGAAGTCCATTGTTTAGTTCAGTGGGGGGAAACTTTTCGCCCCGCTTATCGCCGGTTGGGGGCAGTTCGTTCGACTTTATTAAAGCATAAATCCAGTGGCACAAAATTGGCGATCGCCGCCTTTACCGCGACTGCTGATTCCCATACCCAATCGATTCTCAAAGAAGTCTTGGATCTCCAAGATCCACAAACCTTTCTCCTCAATCCTTATCGGAAAAATCTCCATTTAAGCGTTAAAATTGCTTGGTCGCCCAGGGGACGCAAAAACCGAATTTTGCAGGTTCTCAAACGAGCAAATGGGCAAAGTGGGTTAATCTATGTTCGCACTCGCAAAGATAGTGAAATACTCTCTCAATGGCTCCAGCAGCATCGGCTGGCTACGGCTGCTTATCACGCAGGTTTAAGTCCAGAGCAGCGACGAACGATTGAAAATCAATGGTTTGAGGAACAAGTGCAAGCGGTTGTTTGTACTTCTGCCTTTGGTATGGGGATTAATAAACCCAATGTGCGCTGGGTAATGCACTACCATCCGCCCCTACTTTTATCCGAATATATGCAGGAAGTGGGCAGAGCAGGACGAGATGGACAACCCGCGCGAGCGATTACTTTAATCAGTGAACCTACGGGATGGCTCGATCCTGGGGATAAGCAACGCCAAAATTATTTTATCGGACAACAGCGATCGCTTCAGCAACTCGCCCAAAACCTCACCTATACCCTACCCCCTCAAGGCGATGTACGACAGCTTAGTCAATCCCATCACCAAGCTCCCCTGGCTTTATCCGTCCTCCATAGCCAGGGAAAGCTCACATGGCACAGTCCATTTCACTATCAAATCCTGTCGAGTTCCTCATCGAGTGCCTTAGACAATAACCAAGCGATACGAAAGATGGAACGTTATTTAATGACTTGTAGCTGTCGCTGGAAATTCCTGTTAGAAGCCTTTGGATTTAAGCAGGTAGAGAATTATCAGTGTTTGCATTGCGATCGCTGCCAGTTTATGGGGAGATAGGGTAGTAAGCTTTGGAGAATCGTCTTTCTATGGGCGATCTCTGCGATCGTTACTAATACTATAATTCTTGCTACAAATGCGTACTGTAGAGACAAGGCACACCTTATCTCTACCCTGATTGTGATGTCTAGCATCAATAAAAGGAACTCGTTAAGTGAGGACAGCTAAAAGCTCCACCAAGTCTGTTGTTTACTCCCCCTATCCCCCCATTACAGCACGAAGCGCTATAGACTGATAGCACAGTCGTCTGTGAGTCCTAAGCATCTCTTACTTCTTCCTTAATAATCTTGAGAATATCATCATTAATATTACGAGGACTAGAAAAATGCAACTTATCCTTTTCCACTTGCAGTACCCGTTTTACAACCTTTTGCACTTCTGGCGAAGCTTGCTTAAGCGGTTCTAAAACTGAATCATGAGTTGAATTTGAGCGAGTAGAAGTCGTTTTATATCCCGATTTCTTCGCTGAAAAAATCCGGGAAATCCGTCCTATAAAACCATCAGAATAATGAACACTCATAAGCACTCAACCGAAAACCCTTCTTTATTGTACCCAATCTTACAAATCTAGAAGTCCGTATTCTTTCTGAAGTCCTAAGAATTGCCCGCGAGCTTCCCCCGCATTATCAGCTAAATCGGCAAATTCTACAAACCTCTGTAGCTCTTTCCTCAACAGGTTGCGCTCCACATCCCAAGTTTGTCGATCCAAAGGCGGAGGAACCACAATCAGATCAAACAATGTCGCCCGTTGCTTATGGGGATGGGGGCGTAAAATTCGCCCGCGACGTTGGATAAATTGCCGGGGGTTACGACTACTCGCGAGAATAATAGCCGTTTTAATCGCAGGAATATCCACCCCTTCATCTAAACAGCGCATGGCAATTAATCCTTGGAGTTCCCCTTGCTCAAACTGGTGACGCAGGGTTTCCCGTACAGATAAAGAGGTATTAGCCGTGTAGGTATTCACCCGATAGCCCAATTCTACCCCCAATAATCGGGTAACAGCAGCAATTTGTCGATCTGAAGAATCGCTAGTTTTGCCCTCTTGCGCTCCATCGCCACAGTAGAATAGGGTATGGCTGGTTTGCAGGCGCGGTTGCATAATTGCTCGCAGTTTATCAAGTTTATTTTCAGCATTAGCAATTAACCTAGATCGCCGAATTAATAACGCCGTTAATGTCTCATTTTCCTCTAATTTCTCCCCCGCAGCCAAAGCCCAACCAATACGCGTGGTTAATTTGGCATATTTATAAGCTTCACTTTCCGTTAAATGCACCAAAACCGGATAATATAAATAATGTACCAATGCCCCTTGATCAATGGCATCTTTCAAGGTCAATTCTGGGGGAATTACCGGGCCAAAATAATTAAAAATCGCCTCCGTTCCCGCCTGGTCAAAAAAACGCTCTGGGGTGGCAGAAAGGGCTAACCGCAGTCCTACTCGTGCGGGTAAACTCTCTTCTAATTTGGCTGTCCCCAGATTATGGGCTTCATCTCCCACAATTAACGTCTTTGAAGGAAAATACGCCAACTGGGACTGAAATCCATCCCCCAGTAACGTCGAGTTGGTCGTAATCACACAGAGAAAGACTTGCCTCTGGACTTGCACATTATAAAGTTGAGTCGATAACTCGTGTTGCCAATGGCGTACACTTTCAAAAGCTAAAATCGGCAACATCCCAAAACGTTCGCATTCTCGCCCCCATTGAGCCACTAAATGACGGTAAGGACAAACCACAATTAGGGCTTGTAAGCCAATACATTGATACAGTTGAACAGCAATAGCTAAAGCGGTAATTGTTTTGCCACTACCCGTTGCCATTTTCAGTGTTCCCCGTCCTTGATGGGCAAACCAATTTGTCACTGCTTTTTGTTGATAAGGGCGCAGTTGAATTGAATCTGGAATACAGGGAAACATCGTCTAGTATAGGGCTTCTCGCTTAGCAAAAAGTAAAAGGCAAAAGCAGCAGTTTTTTCGGTGATGGAATACAGTCAAATTATCAAGACGCATGTTCTACAACCTATTATTTATTATCTATTATCTATAAATTAAAGTAATATCGAGAAAAAGCCCATAAAACTTAAGACTTTCTAAAGATATCCCCCAAAATCCAAGATGATCCGGTGTTAATATACAGTAACCCTCTTACGGGAAATTTTCATTGCAGTATTGAACGAGAGAACGAGTATGGTCACTCAAACTAAGATTACTAACCTGGAAGAACTAGAAGCCCTAATTACCCGCGTGAAAACCGCCCAAGTGCAATATGCCACCTATAGCCAAGAGCAGGTGAATCACATTTTTAAGAAAGCGGCTTTAGCCGCTAATGCAGCTCGGATTCCCTTAGCAAAAATGGCCGTAGAAGAAACGGGAATGGGAGTAGCCGAAGATAAGGTGATTAAAAATCATTTTGCTTCAGAGTTTATTTACAATAAGTATAAGAATGAGGAGACTTGTGGGGTAATCGAAGAAGATAAATCCTTTGGGTTTCAGAAAATAGCCGAGCCGGTGGGTATCTTAGCGGGAATTGTACCCACGACTAACCCCACATCAACGGCTGTTTTTAAGGCCCTGATTAGTTTGAAGACGCGCAATGGAATTATTTTTTCTCCCCATCCACGGGCGAAACAATGTACGATTGATGCGGCGAGAATTGTCCTAGAAGCGGCAATTGAAGCGGGTGCGCCAGAGGATATTATTGGCTGGATTGATGAGCCGACGGTTCCCTTATCCCAGGCTTTGATGCAACATCCTGATATTAAGCTAATTTTGGCAACCGGTGGGCCGGGAATGGTGAAAGCTGCTTATTCTTCAGGTAATCCGTCTTTGGGTGTGGGGGCTGGCAATACGCCAGCTCTGATTGATGCTTCCGCTCATATCAAAATGGCGGTTTCTTCGATTATTTTGAGTAAGACGTTTGATAATGGCATGATTTGTGCCAGCGAACAATCGGTGATTGTTGAAGATGAAGTTTATGATGAAGTGCGACAAGAGTTTATTGCTCGGGGCGCTTATTTTGTTACTCCAGAAGAACGGGAGAAATTAGCCAGTAAGGTGTTGGTAAATGGTCGATTGAATGGGGAAATTGTCGGTCAACCGGTGCAGAAATTGGCGGAAATGGCTGGTTTTTCAGTTCCGGAACAAACGCGGGTAATTTTAGCAGAAGTGGATAAAATTGGCCCAGAGGAACCGTTTTCCTATGAAAAATTATCTCCCATTTTAGCAATGTATCGGGCGACCGATTTTGAGGATGCGGTGGATAAAGCTCGTGGTTTGGTGGCATTTGCTGGTCGAGGTCATACGGCTGCATTGTATACAGCGACCTCGAATATGGAGCATATTAAGCGGTTTGAAGACCGGGTGGAAGCGGCGAGAGTATTGATTAATACGCCATCTTCCCAAGGGGCGATCGGAGATATTTACAATTTCCGGCTCGATCCATCTTTGACCCTGGGATGTGGAACTTGGGGCGGAAATTCGATTAGTGAGAACGTGGAACCCAAGCACCTATTGAATATTAAGACGGTGGCAGAGCGTCGGGAAAATATGCTCTGGTTCCGGATTCCGCCCAAAGTGTACTTTAAGTATGGTGCATTGCCAGTGGCGATTCGGGAGTTAGCGGGCAAAGAACGGGCATTTATTGTTACTGATAAGCCCTTATATGATTTGGGGATGACCAATTCTCTGGAGGAGGCGCTGGAAGAGATTGGTCTAAAGTACGATGTGTTCTATGATGTGGAACCCGATCCGTCTTTGGATACGGTACATCGAGGCTTGACCTTGATGAAAACCTTTAATCCGGATGTGATTATTGCCATTGGGGGCGGTTCTCCCATGGATGCAGCCAAGATTATGTGGTTGTTGTATGAGCATCCAGAGATTGAGTTTGAAGGGTTGGCGATGCGGTTTATGGATATCCGCAAGCGGGTGTATGAGTTGCCACCGTTGGGTGAGAAGGCGATGCTAGTAGCAATTCCGACGACTTCTGGAACGGGTTCGGAGGTGACTCCATTTGCAGTAGTGACCGATCGCCGCAATCATATTAAGTATCCTTTGGCTGATTATGCCTTAACCCCGAATATGGCGATCGTCGATCCCGAATTGGTGCTGAATATGCCCAAGAGTCTAACCGCTTTTGGGGGCATTGATGCCTTAACTCATGCGATCGAAGCCTATGTTTCTGTGTTAGCGTCCGAATATACTAACGGATTAGCCTTAGAAGCGATTCGCCTCATCTTCAAATATCTACCAGATGCATACGAAAAAGGAGCCAATGCACCCAAAGCACGGGAAAAAATGCATTATGCTTCCACCATGGCTGGAATGGCCTTTGCCAATGGATTTTTGGGAATTTGCCACTCGATTGCCCACCAATTAGGAGGAACGTTCCAGATTCCCCATGGGTTAGCCAATGCCCTAATGATTTCCCACGTCATTCGGTACAATGCTACCGATGCGCCCTTTAAGCAAGCAACCTTTTCTCAGTATAAATATCCCAATGCTCGCTGGCGCTATTCTCGGATTGCTGATTATCTCAACTTAGGAGGAGAAACCGAAGACGAGAAGGTTTCCCTGTTAATTCAAGCCGTGGAAGATCTCAAGCGCAAGGTGCAAATCCCCTCTAGTATTAAGGAATTCATTAAAGAGGATGAAGCCGCATTTTTTGCCCAATTAGATCAGGTTGCAGATCAGGCTTTTGATGACCAATGTACGGGGGCAAATCCCCGTTATCCTTTGATTACAGACTTAAAGCAACTGTTAATTGATGCCTATCACGGGAATTTGGATCTAAGCGTGAATGGCTCTAATGGCAAAGCTTTAGTTGCACCTGTAGAGCATTTAACAGAAGTTACCCATTAAATCTGAACTAGGGTGAGGGTTTACTCATTAAATCCTCTCAATCATGAGACCTGATTGTAGGGGCGAACGGCCGTTCGCCCCTATTTCATCAAGAAATAATTGAATAGAATTAAAGCTACACCTAATCTTAAATTACACCATATTCGTGGAAATCCGATCCTGTAACCATTGCCGAAACTCACGCAGAAGAGCATTTTCTCCCATTTCACAGCGTCGCTTTAGAAAATCCAGTATGATCTGCTTCGATAAAATTGGCAAAATCTGAGAACCATCCTGCACTTGATACTCCCCATCCTGGAGACCATAAATCAATAAATCCTCGCTATCAAAGCGCCACACCTCAGTTACACCCAGCGCCTTATAAATATCTAACCGATGTAAAGAACTGCTGGTAATATCTACTTCAATTGCGAGGTCAGGAACTGGATCGAGGGTAAAATCAAAGGACATTTTACCCCGTACCAGAGCCTCATTTTGAATATAAAAACACTCATCTGGCTCAATCCCCTTTTGTAAATCCCCACGGCTTAATGTAGTAGAACCCAGACTAGCAACTTCTAAACCCAAAACTTCCGTTGTTATGCAGACCAAACGCCCTAAAAAGCCCTTACTGATCTCATGTTCCGGTAAAGGAGTCATGATTTCTAATACCCCCCGATCAAATGCTAACTTTTTATTGGAAGATTCTGCTAAATCGACCAATAAAGCCTGATAAGTTTCCCACCGTACTCCATGAAGTTGTGTAACACGTTCTGGCTTGACTAATGTTTGAGTTGCCATACCCATTGTTAATTGATATTACTTTGTCGTCATCGTGTGTACCCCATCCCAGGAATCTGGGGGAGGATTGTGTAAATAAACCTGAGAGCGTTCTACGTGAATTGTAATCGCTTTATCCATGGGATCGAGCGTTTGTGCTTGCTCAAAATACTGAATGGCTTGGCTAAAGTCCCGATGAATATATGCAGAGCGTCCTAAATGGTATAACTCCAGTGCGTCTTGCTGCTGGGAGTCTAGAGCCACTTCTTTATCGCCAATCACTTGATAAATACTGACGGCTTCATTTTTACCTTTGACTCGAATTTTATCAAGTTCTCTAACCCACAGGCGATCGCCGCACAACTTATAAGTATTCTCGCTAATAATAATATCACAGCCATATTCCTTCGTCACCCCTTCGAGGCGAGCGCTCAAATTCACCCCATCCCCAATCACGGTATAATCCATACGCTTGCGAGAGCCAATATTTCCCGATACCACTTCTCCGGAACTAATGCCAATCCCAATACGAATATGGGGCTGATTGTCCATAAAGCTACTATCATTAAAAATCTGTAATCTTCGGCGCATATCTAAAGCCGATTTCACCGCCATCCAGGGATGATTAGGTAAGGGAAGAGGTGCGCCAAAAACTGCCATCAAAGCATCCCCAATAAACTTATCTAAGGTTCCTTTACAATTAAACACCGCCTCAACCATGGTTTCAAAATACTGATTGAGTAACGTTACCACTTCCTGAGCGCCTAAATTTTCCGTCAGTGTTGTATAGCCACGAATATCCGAAAACAGAATAGTCACATCTTTTCGCTCTCCAATCATCAGAGAATCATTATCCAATGCCATAACTTGATCGACCACATCCGGATTCATATAGCGATACATTGTGGTCTTCATGCGTTTTTCTTGACTAATATCTTCTAACACCACTAATCCACCTCTGACTTCACCGCTCGGATTGGTCAGAGGATTAACCGTTAAATTAATACTGCGATCCACTGCTCCTACATCTTTAGCAGAGATTTTGACTTCATTGGGATCGTTCCAAGGAATAAACCAATCTGGGTCGGTTGGGTCTTTAATCGCTAACTTAAAACATCTTTTATCCCCATGAAGAGGATAAATTCCAACTTTTAAATCCTGCTCAGGAATATATTGCTTAGTACCATTTTTTAGACTATCTTCTATTCGCATCTTTAAATTTTCAATCGGGACAACCTCCCAAACCTTACGTCCAATTAACTTAGACTCCCAGACCTGAATTTGAGTTTTCGTTTCTTCTGAATTCCAATAACATCCCAACAATTCTAGCGCGGCTTCATTAAGGGTAACAATTTGACCCTGCATATCTGTAGAAACAACGGCATCCGATAAACTTTCTAAAATATCTTTTTGATATTGTTTTTCTAACAAAACACTTTCAAACAATTGGGCATTCTCTAGAGCCATCCCTGCCTGAATATTAAAGGCTTGCATAAACTCTTCATCAGAACCGGTAAAGCTCCCTTGTTCTTTATTAATTAGTTGGGTTACACCAATGAGTTTTTTAGATGAATTAAACACCGGCATACATAAAATATTGCGCGTATGATAACCCGATCGCCGATCTGTACTTGGATCGAATCTGGGGTCTTCATAGGCATTCGGAATATTCAGTAATTCTCCAGTGGAAGCCACATAACCAGCAATCCCTTTATTCGTAGGAATACGGATTTCTAATGGAGTTTTGCCATCAGCCTTAGCAATTTTTGTCCAAAGTTCTTGGTTTTCTTTACTGAGTAAAAATAATGTACTGCGGTCAGCCTTCATCAAATCTCGCGCTTGTGCCATCACGGAGTTTAAGGTCAATTCCACATCTAAGCTCTGACCGAGGGTTTGGGTTGCTTTTAAGAGGGCTTCAGCTCCCCGTTGATTGCGAGCAGCCATATAAAAAGATTGACAAGTCTCTAAGATGATGCCAATGGATTCAGAAAAATCTTTAAATGTTTCTTGGTCCTCAGCCGAAAAGGGTAATCCCCCAGCTTTATTGGATAATTGTACCACTGCCACAACTTGCCCTTTACTGCTAACAATGGGCATACAGAGCAGGCTTTTAGTTTGATAATTGGTTTGTTTATCGAGTTCGGGTTGAAAGAGGGGATGAGTCGGGGCATCTTCAACATTTAAGCATTCTCCAGTGATGGCCACATGACCAGCCATACCCACATGAAGAGGAAAGCGAATTTCAATCGGCTTTTCGGCATCCGGTTGATTGATTTTTGACCATAACTGCCCCTTATCCTCATTCACCAAGAAAATTAGGGTGCGATCGGCTTCCAAAATTTGCCCAATTTTGAGGGTGAGGGCATCTAATATCTGTTCCAACATGGCTTCTAGAGCTTCATTGTTGATTAGCTCGATCGCCCTTAAAAACTGCTGAAATTCAGCCGTGATAAAATCGAGTAAACAAATAAACTCTTTAACCGGGAGGTCTTTCACCCTCGCGGTTAAGGCCCCCATCATGTTCACTTGGGCAAGAGTCGCCAGAACGCTGCCAGTGTTGGGTAAGGTCATAGGAATGCCAAGCTACAAGATCTCATTTCTTATTGTATGTTAACTAGATTTAGGGAATAGGGAATAGGGAATGGGAAATTATACCACCGATCGCATTAGATCGGGGACTGAGTCCCTTGAATGTTATTCTTCTTACAGCCCTCCCCACTGTTATGTAGTATAATATCTAATTATCTCTGACGATATACCACAAGATCCTTACCCATTACCCCTTAATGAAATTATTATCGATAAAACTGTGTAACTTCCGGCAATTTTATGGACAAACACCAGAAGTTAAGTTTGCCAGTGGCAATCAGAATATCACGATTATCCACGGGAATAATGGATCGGGGAAAACGACGCTGTTAAATGCATTTACTTGGGTCTTATATGAACGGTTTACGGCGGCGTTTGCAGCGCCTCAACAGTTGGTGAACAAACGCGCCCTCTCGGAAGCACAGGAGGGGAAAGCTGTTAAATGTTTTGTAGAATTGCAGTTTGAACACGATTACCAACGCTATCGAGTCGAGCGGCTTTATCGAGCTTACAATCGAGGCACAACGGTAGAATGTGGTCAAACTGAGTGTTCGATGTGGATATCAGGAGATGATGGACGATGGCGGTTAACAGATTATCCGATAGATGAGGTAATTGGACGAATTTTACCGAGAAGTTTACATCAATATTTCTTTTTTGATGGGGAACGGATTGAGTCTTGGGGACGAGAGGAAAAAAAGGGAGAAATTGCGGAAGCAACTAAGGAGTTGTTAGGGATCGAAGTGTTCGATCGCGCCCTTCGACATTTGAAGGAATCTCAGAAAAGTTTGGAAGGGGAATTAGAGAGGATTGGCGATCCACAAACGAAACAGTTTTTAAGAGAAAAAGAGGATTGGGAAAAACAACGACAAACAATTAGCGATCGCCAAGCAGAAATTACCCAGGAATTGAACTCCCATGCTCATATTAAAGAGGAGTTAAATAATGAACTCCGAAACCTCAGTGGAGCAGAAGAACTACAAAAGCGCCGCGCAGATTTAGAAAAACAGCAACAAGAGTTAAGGGAGAGGTTAAAGCAGTTTAAGTCAGAGTTAAAGCATACTATTTCGAGTCAGGCCTATACGGTTTTTTTACCTTCAGCAATTGAACAATTTAGAGCTTTAATGGAGCAGTTACGTCACCGAGGAGAGTTGCCTAGGGGAATTAAACAGCAGTTTGTCCAAGATCTGCTGGCACAACACCAATGTATTTGTGGAACCCATTTGGCTGAAGGGAGTCATGCTTATACCTTAGTCGCGCAGTGGATGAATAAGGCAGGAGTAGGGGATGTCGAGGAAAATGCCTTAAAGTTGTTGGGAGAGGTTTCAGAGCTGGAAAATAAGGCTGAGTCATTTTGGAAGACGCTCAACACGTTACGCGACGAAATGGATCAAAAACGTCAAGATTTGTCGGCAATTGAGACTCAGTTAGATACGGTTAAATCCAAGCTGAGAAGTTATCCAGATTTGGATATTCAAAGTTTGCAAAAGCGTTTAGATCAAACTGAATCACGGATGAGTGAGTTGGAGCGGGAAACGGGAGCCAATGAGCAGAAAATCAAACTATTAGATGCCGATATAGCCCAAAAAGAGAAGCAAATTGCTAAACATCAATCGAATGAGAAAAAACAGCAATTGGCGCAAAAGCGGATTCAGGTAGCCGTGGAAGCGATTAACTGTATTGCAGAAATGAAATATCGCTTAGATACGGAGTTTCGACTAGAGTTAGAAGGGCGAGTTCAGGATGTTTTTCAGCAGATTTCGTTTACCCCCTATTCTCCCCAACTGAGTGAAAAGTATGAGTTAAGCTTGATCGATAAAACCACGTTATTTGAACATCCTGTAGCCGCGTCCACGGGAGAAAATCAGATTTTGAGTTTATCTTTTATTGGCGCAATTATGGATCGGGTGAGGCAATGGAGCCAAGAGCATATGCATCTGGGGCCAGATAGTAGTACATTTCCGATGGTGATGGATTCTCCCTTTGGCAGTTTAGATGAAGTGTATCGTCGTCAAGTGGCGAAAGCGCTGCCTCAACTGGCTTCTCAGCTTGTGGTATTGGTGACGAAAACCCAGTGGAGAGGGGAAGTGGAGGAGGAAATGGGCGATCGCATTCAACAAGAGTATGTTTTAGTCTACCATTCCCCTAAACCGGATTGTGAAGCCGATGCCCTCTCTCGATTGGGTCAACACTATCCCCTGGTAAAACCCAGTGATAATGAATTCGAGTATACAGAGATTGTAGCGCTTGGCGCTGGTAATGATGGGTAATGGTTAGGAAATCTTGACACCCATCGAACGCGCTATTTCACCATTGGTGTTAACTGAGCGATCTCCTGAGATTTAAGCTGCAACTGAACTTGGACTTGGAGGAGTTAAACCTTCTTCTTGGCAATACTCAAGATAACCCGCGATCGCTTCTTGAGCATTGGCGATCGCTTCTTCATAGCTATGTCCATAAGAACAAGGTTGCATGGCTAACTGAGCAAACTCTGGTAGAGTTACTAGATAGAGTTTGTCCTCTTCTGACCATTGGATGAGCAAACTATACCGGTAATTCATTCTTCTGTTTCCTCCCTTTCTATCGCTTCTAATTGTTGAATTGCTTTCTTTAAAAGTTTTTCTAGATACAATGGTGTATCTTGACCATCTCTAAAAGCAATAGTAATTAATAGTTGTAGTTGTGGATGTTTCCAGTTTTGATGGCTTCCCTTCCCACGGCGTTGCACAAATCCTAATGCAATTAACTCAGCCTTATACTCTCGGATTTTTCTCGGCATAGCATAGCTATCTTGCCTAATTTACATCATTTCACTAGATTGATTGTGCTATTGCTGAGGGTAACACTTTACAGTGCTTTGCGTAATGCAGTAACGGTGGAAATAAAGTGTTCGGCAACTCGATCGATTTCTGATTCCGTATTGAATCGACCGATGCCAAATCTCACTGAAGCATAGGCAAGTTTTTCTTCTCGACCTAATGCTAACAGGACATGGGAGGGAGCAATTTTAGCAGAGGTACACGCGGAACCCGAGGATACAGCAACGACAGGTTGTAATCCTAACAATAGAGCCGATCCGTCTACCCCTTCTACACTAATATTTAAATTACCAGATAGCCTTTGAGTCGGATGACCGTTGAGGTAAATCCCGTCTAGGGAACTTAATGCGCTCCACAGTCTTTCTCTAAGTTCGGTTAAGCGTTTGCTTTCGGTTTCTTGTTCTGCCATTCCTAGACGCACAGCTTCCGCAAAACCGACAATTTGAGGCGTATAAAGAGTTCCCGATCGCAGTCCCCGTTCATGGCCACCCCCGTGAATTTGGGCAGCAAGCTTGACTCTGGGATTACGTCGACGTACGTATAAGGCTCCAATCCCTTTAGGTCCGTAGACTTTATGGGCCGTTAAAGACAGTAAATCGATCTTCATTTCCTGGACATCCAGGGGAATTTTACCGATCGCCTGAGCTGCATCCGTATGAAAGAGAACTTGGCGATCTCGGCAAATTTGGCCGATGTCTGCTAAAGGTTGAATCACTCCAATCTCATTATTCGCCGCCATCACCGACACCAAAAGGGTATCCTCGCGAATAGCTGATCGTAATTCCTCTAGATTGATTAACCCTTGCTCGTTAACTCCCAGATAGGTAACTTCAAAGCCCAAAGCTTTTAAATACTCACAGGGATCTAAAACAGCATTATGTTCAGTAGTAACAGTAATCAGGTGGCGACCCTTGCTAAAGTACGATTCAGCAACTCCCTTGATCGCTAGATTGTTGGCTTCAGTCGCTCCACTGGTGAAGATCATCTCTTCTGGAGTGCCGCCAATGGCTTGAGCTAAAATCTCTCGCCCATGGCTAACGGCTGCTTCTGATTCCCATCCATAGGCGTGGGTAACACTGGCTGCATTACCAAAGAGATCGGTAAAGTAGGGCAACATCGCCTCTACTACTCGTCGATCCACGGGTGTAGTCGAATGGGAGTCCAGATAAATGGGTCGTTCAGACATATTCTTGAAGATTACAGTAGAATCAGGGCACAGATCTTGCCCATATCCTCAAGCCTAAAACAAGAATATGAATTCTGAAACCTTAGTACAACTGTTACAACAAAGCTTCCATGTGACCCTAGGAGCAACCGCTTCTTTCGCCGAAGTTCTGCAAGATGAGCAGAAACGGGAAGAAAGCTGGCGCAAACTGACCCAAGAGTTAGCGGAACTGACTCAGGAATGGTCAGAAAAGGGCAAAATCACCGAAGAAGAAGCTCGGAATTTTGTTGATAATTTGATGAAGCAAAACGGGAATTCTCCAGACACTGCTTCTGAATCTGACTTTTCTGGAATAACTGAACAACCAGAAGCACCGACAGCTTCAAATCCTCAAGTGGAACTTGAAGAACTGACTGAGCAAATTGCGACTTTACGCTCTGAGTTAGAACAGTTGCGACAAGAAGAAAGTTAGATGGACTACGAAACAGGGGATGAGTTGACCCAATCCCCTGTTCTAATTTCTAATCTAGTCATTATCCCATTCTTCACGTCCTAAGAGGTCTCCGATCCGGTCTCTAAGCAAGAAACTACCGTTTTCTAATTCACATTCAACGTAACCCCATTCACGGGCAGGAATATATTTACAAAGAACATAAATGGGCTGCTGACGACTGATTACTCCGTTTTGTACAAGGCTGCGGGCCTCGTCTTGAATCATGCCTAAGGAGTAACGGATAGATTGAAGCATTTTCACCCTCTTGATGTTTGGAATGATTGTTTATGAGAACTTGGGAAGATAGGCAATTAATTGGATGATCGCCATCCATTGGATTTTAGCTTAAGTTCAGTATCTCTGGCTACAGAACTTTTTCCATTTTTACGCTATCTGACCCCTAATTATATTAAGATATTTTGCAAAAGTCATCAACTAATAACGCTTTTCTGGTAAACCAGTTCAGTGGCCAGTTGAATAGCAGCGGTCATGCTGGTAGCATGGGCGAGTCCTTTGCCAGCAATATCAAAGGCCGTTCCATGATCCGGTGAGGTGCGAATAAAGGGTAAACCAATGGAGGTGTTGACTGCTCGATCAAAAGCCATCATTTTCACCGGAATTAACCCTTGGTCGTGGTAAAGTGCCAGGTAAGCATCATGGGTCTGGGCAGCAAATGAGGCGTTATACCACGCTTGAGCCGGTTTAACCCATAAGGTGTCTGGGGGTACTGGTCCATCTAAAGTGAGATGGGGATAGGCTTGGCGAGACTCTTCGAGCCAGGGGATGATCCAATCCATTTCTTCAGTACCGAGTTGCCCTTGCTCACCACTATGGGGATTGAGTCCCGCGATCGCAATCCGAGGTTGACTCAGACCAAACTGGTTGCGCAAAACATTAACTAACAATTGTAGCTTCTGGTTTAGGAGAGTTGGTGTTAAGATTTCTGGAACTTTTGCCAGAGGGATGTGAGTGGTCGCTAATAAAGTAACCAATTGCCACTGGGTATGGGGCGATCTTCCCACAAATAGCATCCCAAATTGCTCTGTACTCGATTTTTCCGCTAACAGTTCCGTTTGTCCGGGATAATTATATCCAGCCGCACTCCAAGCCGATTTAGCGATCGGGCCGGTGACAATCCCTTGAAAGTGGCCACAGAGCGTTTGAGAAATAGCCTCTTGCAAATAAGCAAAACTGGCCCATCCACTGGCCCCATTTCCCTCTCCTAACTTGAGTTCCTCGGCTACCTCATCCGGCAGGGGAATATCGAGAATCGATAAATCGTCAGGATTAGCTAGGGGTTGTCCATGGGGAGTTAAACAGGCGTAGGTTTCGTGCAAAATGGACGCAGACCCGACCACCGTCATCTGAATCGGCTCCTGAAGCTGGCGATCGGCAAGTGCTTTCAAAATAACTTCCGGGCCAATTCCCATGGGATCGCCCATCGTAATCGCTAAACTGTGAGTCATAAGTTCTAGATAAATCAGTTCAATGGTGCTATTGTCCCATTCCCCATTCCCCATTCCCTGTTCTACAATCAACCTATAGGCTTACTCCTAAGTTTCTAGGCTTGAGTCTCTACCCCTTGATCGTTCACCTTAAAGGATATTACTTAAACCATGGGCGCTGAAATCTTTAATGCTGCACTGTTATCTTCCAGTTTAATCATGGTGGGCCTAGGTTTAGGCTTCCTTCTGCTGAAAATTCAGGATAGCGTCGAAGGCTAATCTGAATACGTTTAACTGAAGGTTATAGCGATTCGCTGTAACACTTCCATGCTTGGCGGGGAACCCTCCCCGCCTTCTTCGTAGCGATCCGGACTGGAGGTGGATCGCTGAGATCTGTGGCGATCGCCAGAAAAATTATGAACAAATGTCAAGATTCTTGAAGTTTTCTGATAGACTCTTATAAAAAGTTAACGTTTTGTAAATATATATCCATTATCAATGACTTTATTAATTGTTGGAGCCACAGGCACACTAGGAAGGCAGATTACCTTCCGCGCCCTAGAAGAAGGGTACTCCGTTCGCTGTTTAGTGCGGAATTATCAAAAAGCCGGATTTCTTAAAGAACGGGGAGCTGAACTTGCCCCAGGAAATTTGTGTCAACCTGAAAGTATCAAAGAAGCGCTTGAAGGAGTCACCGCTGTCATTGATGCGTCTACCTCCCGTCCGACCGACTCCCTGAGTATGAAAGAAGTAGACTGGGAAGCCAAAGTCTCCCTGATTCAAGCGGTCAAAGAAGCTGGTATTGAACGCTACATATTTTTCTCGATTCTGGATGCTGACCAATATCCCCAAGTGCCGTTAATGGCTATCAAGCACTGTACAGAACTGTTCTTGAAACAAGCAGAGCTGAACTATACCATTTTTCAATTAGCTGGCTTCATGCAGGGACTCATTCCCCAGTATGCCATTCCCATCCTTGACCAACAGGGCGTTTGGGTGATGGGAAAATCTTCACCAGTGGCCTATATGGATACCCAGGATATCGCTCAATTCGCCGTGCGGGCCTTGAGTGTACCAGAAACTGAAGGGCGAACATTTCCCCTTGTCGGGCCAAAAGCGTGGAGTGGAGATGAAATCATTGCCTTATGCGAAAGACTCTCTGGACGACAAGCTAGGGTTTCGCGAATGCCGATCGCCTTATTGCGAGGGGTTCGTCGAATCGCTCAATTTTTCCAATGGACATGGAATATTAGCGATCGCCTTGCCTTTGCAGAAGTTCAAGCCAGTGGGAAGCCTCTAAGCGCCCCTATGGATGAAGTCTATACTGTATTTGGCCTTGACCCCAAAGACATCACCACCTTAGACTCCTATATGCAGGAATACTTTAGCCGTATTCTCAAGAAACTCAAAGAAGTCGAATACGAGCGCGAGAAAATGAAGCAAAAAAGCAAAAAACGGAGAAGTCCGTTTAAATCTCGTTCCTAGAAAACAATAGATTAGCGATCGAGATTCAACCCCTTTGAAGTACAATCCTTAGACAAATCATTTAGAAAACCTTCTCAATACTGGTATTAGCGTGCCCGAAGCTGGGATTATTTACAACGACATTAAACCAACTGCCTGTCGAGTCGCAGAAGAACTAGAACAACAACTGATCCAACGGGGATGGACAGTGAAACTGGCGACAGGTGCAGGGGGAATATTGGGATACTCCCATCCCGATCGTCCCACATGCCATACTCCCATCGATCATCTGGTTCCCCCAAACTTTACTTCACAGATGAAAATTGCGATCGTCCTTGGCGGCGATGGCACGGTGCTTTCGGCAGCTCGACAAGTGGCCCCTTGCGGTATCCCCATGTTAACGGTGAATACGGGTCACATGGGATTTCTGACGGAAACCTATATTAATCATCTCTCAGAAGCCCTCGATCGGGTGGAGAACGACAATTACACCATCGAAAACCGCATCATGTTAACAGTGCGCGTTTATAGCGATCGCGCTCAGAATACTCCTAAAACTCAAGACAACACGAAACGTCCGAGTATATGGGAAGCGCTGTGTTTAAACGAAATGGTACTGCACCGAGAACCCCTCACCAGTATGTGCCATTTTGAAATTCAAATCGGTCACCATGCCCCAGTTGATATGGCTGCTGATGGAGTCATTGTATCCACACCGACCGGTTCAACCGCCTATTCCCTGAGTGCGGGAGGAGCAGTCGTCACGCCTGGAGTTCCGGTCCTGCAACTGATGCCCATTTGTCCCCATTCCTTAGCCTCACGCGCTCTGGTTTTTAATGACAGTGACCCGGTAACGATTTATCCCGTGTATCCCAATCAATTAGTAATGGTGGTTGATGGCAATGGGGGCTGTTATGTCTCTCCTGAAGATGAAGTAGTCATTGAAAAGTCACCCTATTTGGCTCGGTTTATTCGCCTACAGACCCCGGAATTCTTCCGTATTCTGCGGGAAAAATTGGGCTGGGGATTGCCCCATATCGCTAAACCGACCTCAGTAGAGTTGCCTTAATGGTGGCGATCGCCTATAACTGAGATCGATGCTCAAACCACTGAGGTGACTAGCTCAACGGCAGAGCCGGAGACTCTTAATCTCTTGGTTCAGGGTTCGATTCCCCCTACCCGCTTTTTCTTATAGGCTTATGCGTAAAGGAGCTCCCCTCCCCATCAATAGGTTGGAGGGCTATGCCTACACCTAATTTGCACCTAAAACCCACCATAACACCTCCATGGGGTTTGGGGGAAAATGGGTCAAAACAGGACTTTTCATTAAAGGTGAAATTTCGGTTAGACCCGCTATGCCCCAGCGCAATCGCTCTCGTTCTCCCAGAAGGCGAATCGCCTTAATATCCTTGCTATGCCAAGGCGATCGCCGTTCTCCTTTCACGAAACTACCACTATTGCGGATGAAAGGAATATATGCATAATCAATGTCACCCTCATTCACGCTGACACTGATGATGCATATGGATAGCGTCACCCTGACTCCCTAAGAAGAAATGGCTAGGGCGTATCCTTTCGCGTTCCTGCAACCCGGTCAAAGCTTTGCGGGGTATGGATTTCACGGAAAAAGTCCAGGAATCTGCAACCCAGTTAATCCAAAGGGATGGTAGCGTACTCAATGTCTTACAGAGTCTAGGTTTCGCAGGAAACACTCAGAAAGTGGCATCCTGTCTCCAACTGAGAACCTGTGAAACCAATATCCTGTAAGGCTTTCAGGGTTTTCTTGCAAGAAGTGAGAACCTGTGAAAGCCCTAATTATCCTGGTGGCACCATCGCCAGAAGTCAGTAGGAGTGACAGAAGCCCATCCTACTGGTATTCACTATGTCTCAGGACTCCCTTGCCGAAAAACGTCACTGGGACTCAATTGCAGTAGTCCATGGTTGCCAGCATCAACCTCAATCCAAGTCTCCCCAATCTTGTTGATAGTGACCCATTTATGTCGGATGAATTGGGGGATATGACCAAGGTTCTTGACAATAACCGTATCGCCTACGCAAAGTTCTGGAAGAGAATCATTGGAGAC
>DDLS01000206.1 GCA_002340255.1 Cyanobacteria bacterium UBA2566 | reverse complement strand
GATAGTCCTTACTCCCCATTAGGAAGCCTCGCCACTGTTTAGGAGTGGTTTCAAACTGAGCGTCGATCAGCTCAACATCGAAGTTCCTACCTAAATCAATTTCAATTCCCACAATCTCCTGAGTCATTCTCAATTCTGACGACAAGCCGGTTGGCTCGCTAGTGAATGCACTTTGAAAGGGGTTATAGATCAGTTGGGGTTGTTCCCCTCCAGAAGAATTGATTTTGGCGTTATTATTGGCTGGTAAACGTTCAATGACCGGCGCTGTGAGCAAGTTGGAATTGAAAGTTCCAGTATTTCCGAAACGGATATGTTCAATAAACCAAGAAAATGGAGAAATAATGGGGTTAGTTGCTGTTTCTGAATCTTGAGTGATGTCACCGTAGACAACAAAATTATAGAGTTTCCACTTGTTATATCCCACATTAATGTTGGCAGATGTTTCGATCCGAATCCATCTACAAGTGCGTTTAGCAAAATTGATATCGCCATCAAGAAAACCGGAGTGCCCCACAGAGCGATACTCTTGAGCGTCAGTTGAGGTGAGGATGACACCCTTTGCCATATTAGGAATATCCCCATTTTTCATGCGCATACCGTTAATTTGATATTCCTTGCCAAGATGGATATTGATGATGATTTTTGAATCGGCTAAATTAGCGCTCGATTCCCAGTAAGTATCTGGGTTTCCATCAATTATTGGCAGTAAGTCACCGTGGTTCCAGTTGTAAGCTGGCGATAATTCTTGTCCTGATAATTCCCAGTTGTTGGTTGGTAAAATGCCTTCCTTGATTGTTTTACCATCGGCAGTGTTCGTCACAGAGGTGGTGGCATCGATATGAGTAATTGGAGCATTCATCTCATCCCGACCAACTATTGCATCTCCAAAAACGGAAATAAATGATCGTTCATTCTGCTCGTTCAATCCATATCCTACATCCATTAATTTTACTTTTATCCCATGCCCTTTTTGTAACCGACGCGGGGTTAAAAGTGATTTAGGGAATGGATGGATACGATTAGGAAGGGGAATCATTGCGATGGGAATATCTTCAGAGATTCCACTTCCAAAGAGATAGCAGCCCATCAGTATGTGAGGAGATGAATGTTCTCCCCACCACGATTTGATTGCACTCCATTCTGCACTGTCTATTGCTTCTTGTTCAGCAAATGGAATTAATGGCAAATTCGGATCTGGGTTGCTAAACCTGTAAAGAACTAAAATGTCTTCTTCAATCAAGACATCTTCAGTTTGGGGAGAAACTATCGTATACTCCCCCTCTTCACCCAATGGTATCTTTACTGCGATAGAAAGGAAACTCATAGATTATAATTAAATTACAATTATTGCTCTTAATAACATTTTATCTTATGTCAGGGCCTCTTGTTCCTCTTCCTCCATTGACAGTATCCGATGTTCCAACCCGTCCCGTGACTCCTCCTACTACTACGGGACTAAATAGTGGTATTGAAAGATATTTAAGAGATGAAATAAAGACGGAAACAATTGACCTGGAGTGGGGAAAAGCACAGCAATCGGGACAATTACTGATGCCCCCTAGATCGTCCCCTTTAACCCCTGCACAGCAGATGGTTAGAGATAACTATGAGCAAAACATTCTGGATAGAATCCAGAATGAGTCTTTACTGAGAGAATCACAAGATAGATTTGAAAGACTACACTATGGAGATACTCTTGAAAACTTAAAAAAACAAGGTATTTCACCAAACGAGGCAAGAGGTAGTTTATTAGAAGAAAATAGAAAATATTGGGATGAATACTTTAGACAAAATCCCATTGAACACCCTGAAAATCCAGAAAGTCAAATTGACAAGATGGTAAGAGAAAATTTTGAACAAGCGCAACAGGAACGATCGCAAAGACAGAAAGATAGAAATAGACAATGGACAGCACAAGAAGACATTTTAGGAAACAGAGAAAAATATACTTATGATGAACCAGACATACTGCCAACCAGGGGAATGCCAGACCGTCACCACAAGGATGATTTTCCAATCGCAAAATTAAAACCAGATGCAGTTCCCAAACGACCAATTACACCAGGAGTTTTTGCCGATCCTCCTGATACAAAGCTTGATTTAGGGCTTGACCTAAAAAATATTATAAAAAATAATCCCAAAAATCAAAAAATAAATAAAATGTTAAAAGGAAACGCGCTTAAGGGAGGCAATATCAAAAAAATCTTAGGTCGTGCAATTGGTCGCAAAGCTGCCAAAAGACTCTTGAAAGAACTAGGAGAATTCGGTGCGAAAAAAATAGGACAGGCTTACTTAAAAGCTATTCCTGGAATAAATGCTGCAAGTGCTTTATTAGATACCTACGATACGGTTATGCTCTTAAAGGATCTCTATGACATCCTCAAAGATGCAGATTGGGGTGATCAAGCAGCGAAGGAAACAGAGGATTTGATTAGAGAACTAGAGAAAGAAATTGCTTCTCTTGAAGATATTCAAGGCGTTTCAGGGGCTATTAGAAACCTAGAGAACAGAGAAAAGGTTTCGGTTGAAGATATGGTAAATACCTTACCTGAAATCTCCCCAGGAACAGGGGTACAAAGAGAAGCACAGGCAACAATCGTATCAGATAAAGCTTGCGTTTTTCTATGGATGGGAATAAAAGGGTACAGACATATTACTACCTCTAGTTGGTCGGGACTTTGGTGTACTCCTACAAGCGACCTCTTTGAATCTGAAGAAACACTGTCTTATCCTTTTAATAGAGATCCGATTGTTCAATTCAAATTTAGAGGATGGGCTGTTATTCATGCAAGAATATATGAAGCTTATCAAGAGTATATTCAAGGAATTCCTTATATTAGGGACATGGCATCATTTCGTCGAGCCATGAGAGAAAGGAAAAAGACTCTCACTGAAACGCTTGAACAATGGCAAGAAGTAACAAAGGAATGGTTGAAGGAACATCCGCAAAATTCAGCACAACGCCGTGGATACAAAGGGAACTCTCACCAGGTTCATCCTAATCCAGAAATGAAACCGGTAACATTGCGAGGATATGATGAATTTACACCTATAATTGATATTATTACGGGAACACAAGCCCCGCCATTCCCATATCCTAGGATCAAACTAAACCCTAATCCTAGGATCAAACTAAACCCTAAAAGGAGGAGAAGAAGAGTGGACTGTTGTGATGTACTTGGCGATCAATTGGATGAAAACAGACGATTACTGCGAATGATAGTTCGGGCTACAGCAGCCGATAAGTTTGTTCGAGGAGTCAAGCTCCCATCATCTCCTTTCTTGGA
>DDLS01000012.1 GCA_002340255.1 Cyanobacteria bacterium UBA2566 | reverse complement strand
ACACTGTCCCTCATAACAGCGCAAAGTGCTGTACCCCTCTTCTGTCACTCTGGGAAATTCTAACGAATTTCCGTCATTACAGCCCGCGATCGCTAACGAAGGAATCAGGGTTTCACGCCCCTTTATCCAAAAGTGACAGAAGAGGGGTATCTTGCCGTGCCAGATGTTGTTTATGAAACTTTTTTGGGTTTGACTTTACTCAAGCTGCGATCGCCAAACAAGCAATTAATGTATTGATATTAAGGATGATAAAATATGGCTGCAACGAAATTTCACGGATGTGGATTTGGGAGAAAAGTTAACGGCAATGGGTGTGAAGAAGGAGGATATTATTTTGGGTTTACATTCACCTTTCATGTGCCAGTTTTCAGACCATAGAATGGTTTCAAAAGCTCGATCGACAGATCCTCTCAATGACACTATCATGAGTTGATTCATGAAGTCTCAAAGTTGACTCGTATCGATCGCCAGAAACTCTGCCAAAAACCACCGACCTATTTTAGAAACAATGCCAGCCCCCACTTGTTTAGATTTATCGCAACAAACGGAAGATTATCTCAAAACAGCTCCGAATCCAGAAGCCATGGAAGAAAAAACGGAAATCTTGCGAGAAGGATTAGCGGGTTTAGGGGCGCGATCGCTACTGGCTCTTAATGTTCCTCCACCCTGGAGTGAAACAGAAGTGAGTCAATTAGATTATTTTAGAGTCTTGGAAAGACTAGCTCGATATTCCGGCACGCTCAATTTTACCCAAACTCAACATCAAAGTGCAGGATCGTTTATTGCTAACGGAGATAATGAAAGGCTGAAAAGTCATTATCTCCCTAAAATGAGATCGGGTCAGATTTTAGTCGGTGTATCCTATGCCCATTTGCGCCGAGAAAAACCGACATTAACAGCAACGAAAGTTCAAGGCGGTTATCTATTGTCTGGATATCTGCCCTGGATAACCGGTTGGAATTTGTTTCAAGAAGCGGTTGTTGCTGCGAGATTGGAAGATGAGAGGATTATTTTTGCCCTGATTCCGTTTGTCACCTCTGCTAAAGGAGAGTTACGATTTTCAGCTCCCATGTCTTTAGCGGCAATGTCGTCAACCAATACAGTGAGTGCCGAATGCGATCGCTATTTTGTTCCGGATGAAACGGTGATTAGTCTTCAATCTAAAGACTGGATCGAGGAAAAAACCCGCCAGAATGTTTTAAATCCGACGTTCTCTTTGCTAGGATTGGCACGATCCGGTTTAGATATTGTCGAAAATGCCAGCAAAGCTCAAGCCTCGATCGCCCCTCAATTTTTAGCCTTATCCGAGCAACTGGAGCATTTGCGTACCAAAATTTACACAGAAAAAGAGGAACAGCAGTTATCTCTAGAGCAACAGTTGCAACTACGCGCTCAGGCGATCGCCTTGACTCATCAGTGTAGTTTAGCTACGATTATGGTTTCCAGAGGCAGCGCCAACCAAAAACATCACCCTGCACAACGCATTCATCGAGAAGCCTTAGTTTTATCGGTTATGGGACACACGAACAAGGTAATGGAAACTACTTTAGAGCAAATTGTCAATCAAGGGAATATTTAATTATTCAGAATTTGGACTAGGATGCGTAGCAGGT
The DNA here is from genome assembly GCA_002340255.1 of Cyanobacteria bacterium UBA2566. Classification (GTDB taxonomy): domain Bacteria; phylum Cyanobacteriota; class Cyanobacteriia; order Cyanobacteriales; family Desertifilaceae; genus Roseofilum. Next base: position 15,841 of record DDLS01000012.1, on the reverse strand, counting down.
CTTCTAGATCAGCAGGGACACGGTAAAGATTGAGGTCTTGGGTGACTTGACGAGACTGGCGATCGAATTGACCAAATTGCCAAATATTGCCGGTGGAAATTGCGCCGTAGAGAAGGGTTTGATTGCTCTCGATCCATTGATCGAGAGCAATCAATTCGATCGCCAGTTGCACAAAACCCCGTTCTAGATCTTCATTTTTAGCTTCGATCACCAGGAAAACACCATCGCTTTGCAGCAAATAATCGAGGGAACCTTTGAGTTGATGGCTCACGAACACGGGATATTCAACATTGAGGGTAGCTTGGGTATAGTGCAGCACGTCCGTTAAAACCGGGGCGATCAGGAATTCCCGACGAGCCATTTCACTGGTGAGGCTAAGACGCGGGAGGCTCTCTTCAATGCGAGTTGTGAGGTCGAGTAGGCGATCGAGAGTACCGGTATACTGGGGAAATTGTAGAGATCGCCTAGAGAGTAAAACCTGAAAACATGCCAGAATATCTTGCGGCGCAAAGTTAAGCTTAAAGTAATCTGCAAAAGTATACGATTCTTCTGGCTTGATAATGGTGAATCGAGACATAGTTATACCCATTTAAATTATGATACAATTATCCCAAGTATTTATTACAGTTAAATCGTAAATCCAATGATCAATCAAGGGATTCTGGCGATCGCCGTTATCATTTCTCTCCTACTCAGTCTTGATGGTATCGCACTATCAGCACTTTTCCCTGCTCAGGAAGAGCCTCTCCAAGAGTCCGAAATTTCCATTACATATCCATCCTACGAAGCCAAAGAGCATGGGGTCGATCATTATGATGACGATCATGACGATGACGACGATGACGACGATGACGACGATGACGACGATCATGACCATGACGACGATCATGACTATGACAACCGTTATGGTCTCCCGACTACGAAACGCTAATCATACGTTCATCTGATCTACAATCAGAGGAGAAAGTTAGCCCATGAATATAGCCTTTCTCTAATAGATGAGAGACAGATTTAGTCCCCTCTCCCGTACGAAAACCCTACAGGATTAGCACGGGAGAGGGTGTTGGGGATCAGAGCTATAGTTCTCGCCTAAACTTACCAGACGAATTATTTCTGGAAATTCAATGTTTGGCTCAAAAAAATCAGGTTTCGTGCGATCGCTGGCTATTAACTGCCATAACTGAAAAGATAGAGTCTCTAATGCAGAACTCTTCCCTGGATATAACAAATAAAAACTGGTGGTAGGGGCGAAAAAATCTTCGCCTCTACCAGATAAGGTTACTCTAATCTCCCTAGAACAATGTATAAATAAACGGTGCAATCACAGACGCTTGACTGAGGATAATCAAAGCACCAACCATTACCAAACTAATAATTAACGGCAACAGCCAATACTTTTTACGCTCTCCTAAAAAAGCCCAAAGATCTTCAAAAAATTCCATATATGACACTCCAATGGATTTCAGTTAACAATTGACTAAAATGGATATTCCAAACTCTTCGCTGTTCTGGGATGGGAAGGAATTCGATACGTCTCCACCGGTTTACGCCATTCTCGACGCATGGGGTCGCCTCCAAACTGTTTTCTCAGAAACCCCATCGGCACGATCATCCCATAAAAAATAATCCCTAAAATCAAGCGGGTATTAATCCAACCCATCATCAAACCAAAGCGGGCAAAACCTTGATAAAACGGGTCGAGAGTTTTCGGCGCAACTAATGCCCAAGCCCAGAAAATACCCAGCACAATCCAGGGCCACAGGGCACTGCTATGACCGAGGATCAATGGCCAGATAATCCCAAAAACTAAACCCACCATTACCCCAAACAGGAGACCAAATTGGCGGAGTTCTTTTGTATTGAGTTTTTTGATTGGATACATAACAGATTAACGATTGTATTCGTCCTATTCGTAGTTACTTTTCTTAGGGACTGAACGTTTTATCACTTTTAATCTGATGATTTATTATGATTAAAACGCCCTATCCCCCCATCCTCCCATCCCCCCATCTCCCCATTTTTCAGAGGAGAATGAAACAGCTCTGGGGGGTTGGGGGAATCAAGACCTAATCTAATTCAAACTCTGTCTTCCAAGACTCATCTTTTTCCCAAGCGGGTTGGTCAGTCTTAGCTAACAAGAAATTTTCCAGAACCAGATAATCCATTTCGGTACGCATGAAGCAGCGATAAGCATCTTCCGGAGTACAAACAATCGGTTCACCGCGCACATTAAAGGACGTATTCACAATCAGACCGCACCCGGTCAGTTTATCAAAATGACTAATTAAACTGTGATAGCGGGGGTTCGTTTCCTTGTGAACCGTTTGGATACGCGCCGAATAGTCCACGTGGGTAATGGCAGGAATTTCAGATCGCGGAATATTGAGTTTTTCAATTCCAAACAGTTGCTTTTGCTCCTCGGTCATCGGAATACGCAAAGATTCCTTAACAGGAGCCACCATCAGCATATAGGGACTAGGGCTATATTGCTCGAAGAAATCAGACACGCGCTCGGCCAAAACTGAAGGGGCAAAGGGACGGAAAGACTCTCGATACTTAATTTTCAGATTCATCACCGACTGCATTTTCGGCGACCTGGGGTCACCAATAATCGAGCGTCCACCCAATGCGCGGGGGCCAAACTCCATCGGACCTTGGAACCATCCCACCACATTGTCAGTAGCCAAAATTTCAGCTAACCGGGGCATGAGTTGAGCATCATCTAGGAGAACATAGGAAGCTTTCACTAAGTCCAAATAGTCCAGAATTTCAGCATCAGAGAACTTCGGCCCCAAATAAGACCCACGCATTTGGTCTTGTACGGGAGCAGCAATTTTTTCTGGGGTTAAGGTTCCCACGGTTGCTGTGGCAGTTTCTTTGGCACTGCTGAACATTACCGGAGAAATCACCGGTTTCACGGTACGCGGCATACTGTGGTATTCATACCAAGCAGATAGGGCAGCGCCTAATGCTCCACCCGCGTCGCCAGCCGCTGGTTGTACCCAGACTTCCTTAAAGCCACATTCGCGTAGAATTCGACCATTGGCGACGCAGTTGAGGGCAACTCCACCGGCTAAACAGAGGTTTTCCACCTGGAGTTCTTTTTTCACTGTATTCGCCAGACGGATGACCACATCTTCAGTCACCCACTGGATGGAGCTGGCGATGTCCATTTCTCGCTGACTGATGGGGGTTTCGGGTTTCCGGGGAGGACCGCCAAATAGGTCATCAAACTTGCTATTGGTCATTGTCAGACCGGTGGCATAGTTGAAGTAGTCCATGTTCAACCGGAATGTACCATCGTCTTTGACATCAATCAGGTTGCTGAGGATGGTGTCAATATATTTGGGTTCGCCATAGGGCGCAAGTCCCATGAGTTTGTATTCCCCAGAGTTGACTTTGAAGCCGGTGTAGTAGGTAAAGGCAGAATAGAGCAAGCCCAAGGAGTGGGGAAAGTCAATTTGCCATTGGGGAATCAGTTGGTTGCCTTCTCCGAGCCAAGCGGTAGTTGTTGCCCATTCACCTACCCCATCCAGACAGAGAACAGCAGCTCTCTCAAATGGACTGGGGAAGAAGGCGGAGGCGGCATGGGATTGGTGATGCTCGGTGAACATCAGTTGGGGAAGCTCAGTTTTCTTGCACTGTCCGATTTCTGAGAGTTCTGTTCTTAATACCGTTTTCAGATAGAGCTTTTCTTTTAACCAGACGGGCATGGCTGCCAAGAATGACCGAAAGCCTTTGGGGGCATAGGCCAGGTAAGTTTCTAGGAGACGCTCAAATTTGAGTAGGGGTTTGTCGTAGAAGACGATATGATCTAGGTCAGAGATCGTGGTTTGGGCCATTTCCAGGCAATAGGCGATCGCATGTTTCGGAAAACGCGGGTCGTGTTTCTTGCGCGAAAACCGCTCTTCCTGCGCTGCGGCTACGATTTCACCATCGCAGACAATCGCCGCCGCGCTATCATGATAAAACGCTGAAATTCCTAGGATCTTCATTTAGTTCACCCCCACGCCAGTTAATTTAAGCCAATTTTGGATTTTTTTTGGGATCATGAATAGAGATTGTAACTTAGGGTTTACTCTAATAGGCACTGCGATCGCTATATTGGTTCAGGAAAGCAGAGCATAAGTTTACTTTTCTCTTGGACGACCTTCATGATTGCGATCGCTTGGCATAATCTTCAGGTGCGTTCATATTGTAAACTTTCTTAATGATTAAACCGACAAAATCCCTCAAAGTCAATAAAGTCTCTCAAGTTGCCCTTCTGTTGATCTGCTGGATTGGTATCCCTTGGATTATCGTTGAGATGGCCATGATCCTGCTCGATCCCTTTCTTTTCAGGGGTTTCTACCAGTACGATCCCGATATGGGCTTTCGAGTCAGACCCGATACATTAGGCTCAAACCGTTTCGGGTTTAACGACCAAGACTATCCTCTCGAGCGAGTTCCCGGAACCGTAAGAATGATGATCGTTGGCGACTCGTTCAACTGGGCAGGGGGATTAGAGGGTAACTATACGACCCTACTCGAAAATCAGTTTGCTCAAACCCCAGATTTACCTCCTGTGGAAGTTATTAATGCAGGCTATCCCATGACCCATGCTGGGGAGCAGTTAATTATGCTGCAAAAATTCGGTTTGCAATATCAGCCAGACTTAGTCGTTTTGGGGGTCTTTGTGGGTAATGATTTTATTGATGCTGACCCCTACCGCAAACGTATTGTGGTCAATGATACTCAAATTGATATTGATAAACGAAACGAAATTCAGATATTAGGATATCCAATTATTTTTAAGTCTCGCCTATGGATGTTTATTGAGCAAAAATATAAGGTTTTTCAAGAAACTGCTCAAATTGAACAACCGGCATGGGCAAACCCGACTCCACAAGAGGAACAAGGTACATTTACCGAGGAAACTTTCTTAAAAATTCAGCGAGCCAGATTAGAGTTTTGTAATCTTAGAGCGCACACAGAAGGTAAATACGATGATAGAATTAAATACTTGTTTGACAGTATTACCCAAATGAAGCAACTTTTGGCAGAGCGCCAAATTGAATTTAAGGTAGCGATTTATCCCGATGAGTTTCAAGTTAGTCAAGCCTTAGCCGATCAACTTTTTGAAATGTATCAACTCAACCGGGAAGACTACGATCTAAATCTGATGCAAAAGTTGCTCATTGAGTTTCTCGATCGAGAGGGAATTTCTTATATTGATATGCTCGATCAATTCCGTCAAGTGGGTCAAACCCAAACCTTATATTTACTCAGAGATACCCATTGGAATCTAGCAGGGAATCAATTAGCCTCAGAGATCTTATATCAGAATTTATTGGATGATGTTAAAACCAAATAATATGAAAGGGTGGCAGAAACTCAATTTTCGTAGAGTAGTTAATTGGGCATTTTTAGGATTTCTGTGGATAGGGGTTCCCTGGTTAGCCGCAGAACTATTTATGATCGTGATGGAACCTTATCTATTTAAGGGTTTTTTCCAGTATGATGCGGATCTCGGATTTCGAGTCAATCCTGAGACTCCTGGGACGAATGAATATGGATTTAACGATCGCGATTATCCCCTAGAGAAAGCACCGGGAACCTACCGTATTGTAGTCGTTGGAGATTCCTATAGCTGGGCAGGCAATCTAGATGGCAACTATACGGCACTCTTAGAGCAACAGTTTGAAGACTATTATCGAGCGCCCAAAGTTGAGGTGATTAATGTAGGGTTTCCCATGGCCGATCCGCCCATGTATTTGGGAATGCTACAAAAATATGGTTTAAAGTTTAATCCCGATCTCGTAGTTTTGGGCTTTTTTGTTGGCAATGATTTACATACGCCAGTCAATCAAAAACGGATTGTTCTTAACGATACGTTTATCGATATCGATCGCACTAAAGAATTGAAGATCTTGGGATATCCTCTCATTGGACAATCTAGAGTTAAGATGTTTTTACAGCAACGCTATCGAATTTTTCAGGAACAACTGAAACTGCAACAAGCTCAACAGGAAAATCAAGGAAAATTTGAACTGATTGAGGGAGCTATCGCCCAAGATACTCCCGCTCCTAATCCTAGCCCTGAACCAGCCCCCATCTATTCAGAAGAAACTTTTTTAGACATTGAACGCTGGAAGCTGGAAATAAATAACTTACCCGCCTATCAAGCAGGAAATTTCACCCCTCAGTTTGAATATTCTCTGCAAGCAGTCGTGCAAATGGCAGAACTGCTGAAAGAAAAAAATATTCCCTTTGTGGTGGCGCTTTATCCGTCAGAATACCAAATTGACCCAACTCTGGCGAGTAAGATTTTTACGGCCTATGAACTCAATCCTCAAGACTATGATTTGGAACTGCCTCAAAAAGTAGTCATTGAAGCCCTCGAAGCCCATGATATTGATTATTTGGATATGTTAGAGCCTTTTCAAGAAGCAGGCAAAGAACAAGTCCTCTATATTTTACGGGATACCCACTGGAATTTAACCGGTAATCAATTAGCTGCTAATCTGTTATTTAACACCTTAAAACCTCAAGTCGATGCCCAACTTCGGTAATACAAAAGTTTCTGCTTTCAGGTAATACTCCTGCGTATATCTACCCTTCTTAACTCATTAGTGATTACCCATGACCCATTACCAGTTCTATATTTCAGTAACAATTATTTATTTTGGTCAGCTCTAGAGTCCGGTAAAATAAAATCAGTCCATTAGGATTGCATCAAAAATCATTGCCATCTAAGATTCAAGGTGAGTATGGCCCATGAACTTGGAATCCCATCCTTTTATTAGTTATTTTGAACCCGATCAAGTCGCTCAATTATGCGATCTGGCGGATACGATCGAGTTTGACCAACCAACTGTGATTTTTGAAGAAGGTGAAGTTCCGGATGGACTCTATCTGGTGTTAGCCGGTCAAGTTGAATTTAGCAAGATGATCGATACCGAGAAATATCAAACGATCGCCTTAGCTAAGGAAAATGATTTTTTTGGAGAATTTGGTGTCTTAGATGGGAAACCGAGAAGTGCCAGAGCAACAGCCGCTGAAGGAAGTATTTTAGCGAAAATTCCCCAAGATAAACTGATGGATATTTTACAAAATAGCAAAGGGGAAGTTATTTTAGCCCTCTTCCGGCATATTATCCACCATATTCGCATTACAACCACCCAATATGTGAATCAAATTGTTCATAAACAAAAAATGGTGTTGGTGGGCGAAATGGTGAATACTATTATCCATGACTTCAAAAGTCCCTTTAATGGCATTCAGCTCTCAAGTTCTATGCTCCAAGAGATGCACTCTGATGAAGAAACTCAAGAATGGTGCGATCTGATTCAAGCACAAATTACCCGCATGTTGGGAATGGCGGAAGAAGTGTTAGAGTTTTCTAAGGGCCATGCCACCCTCTATCGGCAACCGATACAACTGTCGGACTTATTGAAACAGTTTGAAAAGCTCAATCGAATTTACTTGCATTCTGCTCAAGTGGAGTGGGTCGTGCAGATTGAACCGGTGGAAATTTATGCTGATTTTAATAAGCTGTTGCGGGTTCTGCAAAACATCATTACTAATGCAGTAGAAGCGTTTGAAGGAAAAGGTGGCTGCATCGAAGTAACGGCTAAAAGCCAGGCTGAATGGGTGGCGATCCAGATTCGGGATAATGGTCCAGGCATTCCGAAAGCGATTCAAGAAGACTTCTTTGAGGCCTTTGTAACCCATGGCAAGCGGGGGGGAACAGGACTGGGAACGGCGATCGCCAAATCCATTATTGATGCTCACCAGGGCCAAATTAGCTTTGAATCCGAAGAGCAACAAGGGACAACCTTTACCATCCGTCTCCCTCGTTAACTGAATTCAGCGTATATAGCGCTTCGCGCTAGGGAATAGAGAATAGGGTTAGGGTACATGACAAGACAGAATTCAACACTGTATTTCACGGGCAGCACTTTTCGCTATAACAATGGTTCTGGTCGTTTCCATAAAAAATTCTGATGAAAGAATATTGAGGTGAGGGGTCTCACCCCTCATTTGTATGGTATATTGAATTTGATGCACCCTGATGGACGCCCACTTGTGGGGCGTTTTTTTATTTTAAAAGCGCTTTGCGTTGGTAATGGGTAATTAGGGAACAGGTAATCTCCCCATTCCCCCATTCCCGGACTTAACCCAAGTATTTAGCCACGGTTTGCACGTCTTTGTCACCCCGCCCGGAACAGTTGATAATAATGCGAGGATTGCCTTCGAGTTGGGGACAGAGGGTTTCTAAATAGGCGATCGCATGAGACGTTTCCAGAGCGGGAATAATACCTTCTAATTTCGATAAGCGCTCAAAGGCAGCCACAGCCTCGCGATCCGTCACGCTATAATACTCAGCCCGTTCCGTTTGCTTCAAATAGCTATGTTCCGGGCCAACTCCGGGATAATCTAAGCCCGCGCTAATCGAATGGGCTTCAATCACCTGACCATCTTCATCCTGCAACAGATAGCTCATGGCTCCGTGTAATACGCCCACTTGGCCTTGAGTGAGGGTTGCCGCGTGCTTATCTGTATTCACCCCTTCTCCGGCTGCTTCCACACCAATGAGGCGCACAGAACTTTCCTTAACAAACTCATAAAAGAGTCCCATGGCATTCGATCCGCCACCGACACAAGCTAAAAGAATATCGGGTAGTCCGCCCCATTTTTCCCAAGCTTGGGCGCGGGTTTCTTCACCAATAATGGTATGAAAGTCTCTCACCATCATCGGGTAAGGATGGGGTCCGGCAACTGAACCTAAGATGTAGTGAGTTGTTTCCACATTCGTTACCCAGTCGCGAATGGCTTCTGAGGTAGCATCCTTGAGGGTTCCGGTTCCCGCTTCTACGGGGCAAACTTCAGCTCCCAGCAGTCGCATCCGAAAGACATTCAGTTTTTGGCGCTCCATATCGTGAACGCCCATATAAATCACACAGCTCAGACCAAAGCGGGCACAAACCGTGGCGGTAGCGACCCCATGTTGTCCGGCTCCGGTTTCGGCAATAATACGCTGTTTGCCCATGCGCTTGGCCAGGAGAACTTGAGCCAGGGCATTATTGATTTTATGAGCGCCGGTATGGTTGAGGTCTTCTCGTTTGAGATAGATTTGGGGGCCAATACCATCGGGTTTACGGTAGTGTTGGGTGAGTCTTTCGGCGAAGTAGAGGGGACTGGGACGACCGACATAATCACGGAGTAGGCCTTGGAGTTCGGCTTGAAATTCAGGGTTGTGGCGATAATGAGCGTAGGCTTGCTCTAGTTCTGCTAGGGCAGGCATGAGGGTTTCTGGGACGTATTTGCCGCCAAACTGACCAAAACGGCCGAGGAGATCGGGGACGGAGGCAATCGTTTGAGCTGGATGGGTTGGAGTTGTAGCCACAGGGATTCTTCTGATACGAATAGGACACAATCGTATTCTAAGCACCTGTGAGCGTCACATCAATATGGGGAAGAGGCGATCGCCTCTTCTTGATCCTGAAAAAGGAAAGCAAAGAATATAGCAGATGAATCTATGAAAAAGGAATATTCCTCTTCTATCCTCACCCTACTATTCTCCTGAATGTGATATAGATCATGTTGACATTTATTGCAATATCTTGTTACATTAATTAACAAGTCAGGACACAAAACTTCACAAACTAGGAGACAGTCATGATTTACTTCGTTTTTCTTAGCCTCGTTATTGTTGCCGGTTGGTTAGCTGCTTCTGCGATCGGAAGCGCAGCTTATTTCCAAGGTGAACAAAACTAATCACCACTTCCCATAATCCCACTGAAACGCCTCAGCGTTTATCTCAATCTCTCACTGGAAAGCAATCAATCACATAAGGAGAACATCATGGTTGACCTAGTTATTCTTGCACTTGTCGTTGTTGCCGGTTGGTTAGCTGCTTCAGTTATCGGAAGTGTAGCTTACTTTCAGGGTGATAAAAGCTAATAGGAACCTCCGAGAATACTACGGAAGTTCTAAAACAGTTGAGTCCCTTGCCTTCGTCTTTCACTGCAACGTCTTTTATCTGAACACATCAGGAGAACCTCATGGTTGATTTCGTTTTTCTTAGCCTCGTTATTGTTGCCGGTTGGTTAGCTGCTTCTATCATTGGAAGCAAAGCCTACTTTATGGGTAAATAAAGTCAATCGCTCTGACTAGACTTAGTAGGGTGCGTTAATAACGCACTCTAAAACTATTGTTACTCCCTGTGTCTGGAGTATCTCCGTACTCTCGTATCACCCTGTTCTGGTGTCCTTCCGTGATGCGATCGCCGACTTTCTCTACGCCGTTAGCCAGAATACACTAGAATAGAGCAAATTAGCTTATGCTCAGAATTTAGAACGGTGAATAGTTCTCCTTCGTCTACTGACCTTGACCCGAAACGCTTGTTTTCATTTGAACTTGATGACTTCCAACATCAGGCGATCGCTGCATTGAATGCTGATAAGTCCGTTGTGGTATGCGCTCCCACGGGATCGGGTAAAACCTTAATTGGAGAATACGCCATTTATCGCGCCTTGTCACGGGGGAGGAGAGTATTCTATACCACTCCCCTGAAAGCGCTCTCGAATCAGAAATTGCGTGATTTCAGTCAAGTCTTTGGCACAGAAAATGTTGGATTAGTAACTGGCGATTTATCCCTTAATCGGGAAGCACCAGTTGTGATCATGACAACAGAAGTGTTTCGTAATATGCTCTACGGAACACCGATTGGTCAAATTGGCACATCGATCCAAGGGGTAGAGGCGGTGGTTTTGGATGAATGCCACTATATGAACGATCGCCAACGGGGAACGGTTTGGGAAGAGTCTATTATTTACTGTCCTCCCCATATTCAACTGGTGGCCCTCTCCGCAACAGTAGCCAACAGCGACCAGCTCACTGCCTGGCTCTCAGATGTTCATGGCCCCACAGAACTAATTTACTCGGACTTCCGTCCAGTTCCCTTGCAATATAACTTTTGCAACCTGAAAGGCATTTTTCCCCTACTGAATAAGAAAGGCAACAGCATTAACCGCCTCTTATTGAATCCCAAAGCTAGGGGAAAGAAACCGCCTAAGGTGAAACCCAAGGATCAAGTCCCTGGATTGTTATCCGTGGTTTCCCAACTCAGCGATCGGGATATGCTACCGGCGATTTACTTTATTTTCTCCCGTAAAGGATGCGATCGCGCTGTGGCTGAAACAGTGGGACTCTCTCTGCTCTCCTCCGAAGAAAAACGGCAAGTAGCCGCCCATATAGAACTAGTGCTGCACGAGCATCCTGAAGCCATTCGACGATCCCAAGTGGAATGCCTCTATCGAGGGGTTGCCTCTCACCATGCGGGGTTATTACCGGCTTGGAAATCCCTAGTCGAAGAACTGTTTCAACAGGGATTAATTAAGGTTGTATTTGCGACAGAAACTCTAGCGGCCGGGATTAATATGCCTGCCAGAACCACCATCATTTCCAGCTTATCCAAACGCACGGATCAGGGCCACCGTCTGCTCAACCCCAGTGAATTTCTGCAAATGGCAGGACGCGCAGGACGTAGGGGAATGGATGAAATTGGTCATTTAGTAGTGGTGGAAACCCGGTTTGAGGGAGCAAAAGAAGCGGGGTATTTAGCTACAGCGGGAGCCGATCCCTTAGTGAGTCAGTTTACTCCGAGTTATGGGATGGTGCTGAACCTGCTGCAAACCCATAGTTTGGAGGAAGCCAAACAACTGATCGAGCGTAGTTTTGGTCAGTATATGGCCAATTTAACTTTAATTCCCCAGCAGCAGGCGATCGCCGCGTTGCAAGCTGAAGAAAAGCAAATTCATTCCCAACTGGCTTCCTATGGCAACCTCGAAACCCTCCAGGAATTGGCCGCCAGTTATAAGAAACTCCAAGAACGACTGCGGGAAGCCAAACGACTGTTGAAAACCTTGCAAAACCAAGCGGAACGTGCACGAACTAAGGATTTAGCGGCGGCGATCGATTTTGCCGTCCAGGGAACCGTGCTGAGTTTGAAAGGTAAGCATATTACCGTTCCTCAAGCCATTTCCGCCATTTTGGTCAGAAAAGTCCCCGGCAGCGGCCAAGCCCCCTATTTGGTCTGTTTGGGGGCAGATAATCGCTGGATGGTGGCGACCTACGGAGATGTGGTGGGGTTATATGGGGATATTCCCCGGTTTAAGGTCGTGGATGGTTGGGAACTGCCCCCAGAGTTAGGCTTAAAACCAGGAGAATGTCGCAGTAGTGGCGCGGAAACGACCGCCACAGCGAACCAGATTCCCCAGTTAGAACCCACATTAGCCGCTCCAGAGGTGGACGATCAACTCTTGCAAGTTGAGGAAATCACGAATAAGTTAATGGAGCATCCAGTACATCAGTGGCCGGAACGGGGTCGGGTTCTCAAGCAGATTTCTCGTGCTGCTAGACTAGAAACAGAAATTGGCGATCGCCTCAGCAAGTTTCAGCGTCTTAAATCTCGATATTGGGAAGAGTTTCTCAATTTAATTGCCATTCTCCAAGCCTTTAACGCTCTCAATCCTAACCTCGTTCCCACGCCCCTCGGTGAATCTGCGGCTACCCTGCGGGGAGAAAATGAGTTATGGCTCGGCATCGCCTTAACCTCTGAAGCCTTTGCCCACTTGGAACCCCATCATTTAGCTGCCGCCTGTGCTGCCCTCGTAACCGAAACACCCCGGCCAGATAGTTGGGTGAACTATAATACGTCTCAACCCGTGATTGAGAGCCTGTTGGAACTCCAAGGAATGCGTCGCCAACTCTTCCAGCAACAACGGCGTTATGATGTAGCCCTGCCCATTTGGTTAGAATATGAATTAATCGCTTTAGTGGAACAATGGGCCCAAGAACAGGATTGGGCAGAACTGTGTGAACAGACGAGTTTAGATGAAGGGGATATTGTGCGCTTGCTCCGACGAACCTTAGATTTATTATCTCAAATTCCCCATATTCCCCATGTTTCCGATACGTTGAAAGATAATGCGATTTGGGCGATGAAATTGCTCAACCGCTTCCCCGTGAATGAAACAGTTAATAATTAACAATTAATAATTGTAGGGGCAGGTTCACCAATATCTTTCAATTCCTACCAACAACCTTTGTGAATCTGCCCCAACCCTTCGCTTCATTCCGCTAGCGCGACCTTCGCAATGACTTCCCGGATTCATGTTTAATTAAAAAGGCGACACCCGGATTCGAACCGGGGGATAGAGGTTTTGCAGACCTCGGCCTTACCGCTTGGCTATGTCGCCGTGTTTGACCACTCTTTCTAGAATAACAGAATCAATTAAACTTTGACTAGACCCTAACGGAAATTTTTTCTCGCCACTGCCCAACTGCGCTATTCAACCTTGGGGATAACCAGGAATCAAATTGGGGATATACCGGTAAGCGCGGTTGTAGATGCCATCCGTAAGGCTGAAGGAATTGTTGCAGATCTTCAGGAGAGGGATGGGGATAATCTGGATTCACTTCATCTTTGGGGCCAAGTCCTCCGAGATCGGTTGCTCCTGCTTCTAAACAAGATAATAATAGGTCTGGATAATAGACAAGATTGGGCGGAATTTGTAGGGTAATTTCTGAAGGCAGAATGCGACGCGCCAGAGCAACTAGGGGAGGTAGTCCGGTTAAGTCAAATCCAGGTAAGGTGCTGGTTTGTTGGTGTCCAGGACTATAGGGTTGAAGGATCGCCTCTTGTATATGAGAGTAGGTCTGATGAATTTCGGCGATCGCCTCTAAACTCCCTATTCTATCTGCTTCCGTTTCCCCAATGCCCACCAAAATCCCCGTCGTAAACGGAATTCCCAGCTCTCCAGCCCATCTTAACTGTTCCAATCTTAATCCCGGTTCCTTACTCGGTGCGCGAGCATGAACCGTTTCCAATAACTGTCCAGACACCTGCTCCACCATCAACCCCATGGAAACATTCGCTTCTTTTAAGCAAGCCATCTCTTCAAAGCTTAACGGCCCTACATTAGTATGGGGCAAAAACCCATAGGAAAGCGCCAACTCAGCCACACTATAAATTCTCTCTAACCAAGCTCTGCGGCGAGAACTAGCCGGATGGACTTCGCCACTGAGAATTAAGATCTCGCAAATTCCCTTACCCTGTAAGGCTTGCAACCGCTCATGAGCCTGAATACTGCTCAACCAAGGATCGTCACCAGGACTAACTCGAAAGTTACAGTAGCTGCATTGATTGAAACATTCGTAAGTTGGTACGAGGGTATAAGCAGGGCTATACGTTACTTCTCGATACATAGCTATAAGATGATGGATTGACGATATGGCAGGCTAGATAGGCCACCTCGAAGTTTAATCTATCTAAGGATTCCAGATATCTCATAAAAAAAACCTTAAGACACCTTTACATTACTAAATAGATATATTAAGATAAAACGGTAAGCGAAAATTTAATCGCTGTATAGCTTGAACATCTAGATAGCTATAAGCTATTATAAAATCATGACGACCACCCTACAACCCAGATCTAATGCGAGCGCTTGGGAACAGTTTTGTCAGTGGGTAACTTCTACCGAAAACCGCCTCTACCTAGGCTGGTTCGGTGTTCTAATGATTCCCACTCTCCTAACTGCAACCCTCTGCTTTATCATCGCTTTTATCGCAGCACCTCCTGTCGATATAGATGGAATCCGCGAACCCGTCTCCGGTTCATTGCTCTACGGTAACAACATTATTACTGCAGCAGTGGTTCCTACTTCCAACGCAATTGGTTTGCACTTCTATCCCATCTGGGAAGCAGCCAATATGGACGAATGGCTCTATAACGGCGGTCCCTATCAGTTAATTGTCTTCCACTTCCTCATCGGCATCTTTTGCTATATGGGTCGGGAGTGGGAACTCTCCTACCGTCTTGGTATGAGACCTTGGATTGCAGTTGCTTATAGCGCTCCCGTAGCTGCTGCGACTGCGGTGCTGTTGATCTATTCCATCGGTCAAGGGTCTTACTCTGACGGTTTGCCTCTAGGAATCTCCGGCACCTTCAACTTTATGATCGTTCTCCAAGCCGAACATAATGTCTTGATGCATCCGATGCACATGATGGGTGTAATCGGTATCTTTGGTGGCGCATTGTTCTCCGCTATGCACGGTAGCTTGGTCACCTCTTCTTTAGTGCGTGAAACTACTGAATCCGAAAGCCAAAACCGAGGCTATCTTTTTGGTCAAGAACAGGAGACCTATAATATCATCGCTGCTCACGGCTACTTTGGTCGTCTGATCTTCCAATACGCTTCCTTCAATAACAGCCGTGCTTTGCACTTCTTCTTGGGAGCTTGGCCTGTAGTGGGTATCTGGTTTGCTTCTCTGGGAGTTGCCTGTTTTGCTTTCAATTTGAATGGTTTTAACTTTAACCAGTCCTTATTGGATTCTGACGGCCATGTTCTCAATACCTGGGCGGATGTCATTAACCGGGCTAACTTGGGTATTGAAGCCATGCACGAACGCAACGTTCACAATTTCCCCTTAGATTTAGCCAGTGTTGAAGCCATTCCTACTATCCAAGGCTAATTCTTAAGCCTTATGCTTCAATCAAAAGTACCAAGCACCCCATTACAGGGGTGCTTGTTGTTGTTCTTGAGTGCTTGTAGACTTCATCCGGCCAGATATTGTGACTCTGACAAAGTTGATGATAAGAAATACTTATTATAAATTTCCTAAAATTTTTTGTGAAAACCCCTTTACAAAACTAAATAAACAAGTTAATATGTTTGTTGTAAGTGGCAGGAAACCGCCACAGAACCTAGAAAAATACATAGCCATCATAAAAACATGACCACAACTCTTCAACAAAGCTCCAACGCGAGCGCTTGGGAGCGGTTTTGTCAGT
>DDLS01000105.1 GCA_002340255.1 Cyanobacteria bacterium UBA2566 | reverse complement strand
TCCCCCCATCCCCCCATTCCCCTATCCCCTTATCAGAACGCAAAGCGCTCTATTCATTATGAAAAAAGTCATGTTTGTCTGTAAAAGAAACTCCTGTCGTTCCCAAATGGCAGAAGGATTTGCTCGCACTCTAGGCAACAACAAAATTGAAGTGACCAGTTGCGGTTTAGAAGCCTCTAGAGTCCATCCCACAGCGATTGAAATGATGCAAGAAATTGGAATTGATATTACCGATCAAACCTCGAATCCCATTAGTGAATTCAAAGCTGAAGACTATGATGCCGTCATTTCCCTCTGTGGCTGTGGAGTTAACTTACCCCAAGATTGGGTTTTGCAAGAGATTTTTGAAGATTGGCAACTCGACGATCCCGATGGTCAACCTCTAGAAACGTTTCGACGAGTGCGTGGGGAAATTAAGGAACGAGTAGAAGGATTAATGGCTAAATTATAGATTCCCAATTACAAACATTATTAGGAATTCGGAATTAAGCTTGAGGAGATTTGAGTACTCCAGACATCAAGATCCACCAGGGAACATAGATATTGGGAACCCAAGTAGAACGATCGCGTAATTGGGGCGCAATCATGGGTAAAATAAACTGTAAAGACCGCAAAGATGCGGGTTGATTGCCCTCTCGGTCTACTACACCATAGCGTCGGGCTTGTTCAGCAACAATTTGCACTTTTCCCGTGCGTCTTATAATCTGAGAATCCGCAGCTAAACAGGCAATCACGCGGCCAGTTAATAAGGGAGTTTCCCAGTTAAAACCATCAGCAAACGGATTGCCTCTTTCTGGTAGTGTTCCGCTCGATGCTTGCTCTTGGGCAAATTGGGTGAATTTTTCTGTACCTACAATTCCCGGCCAAATGGATAAGGACGTAATGTTATGGGGTTTAAGCTCTAGAGCTAATTCTAGCGCCAGGCGATCGCACGCCGTTTTGCCTACCCCATACAACACCCCAAATATCGGAAACAATCCCCCCCAAGAAGACAGAGTACAAATGAGTCCCTGTTTCCGAGGAACCATCATTCTTGCCGCATACACGCTGGCGATATAATGTCCCCGCAGTCCCACTTGGTTCACCCGATCCCACAAATTCGGCTCCAATTCCCAAAAGGGTTCGCCATAGGTTTCTTTCAGCATAGAGACAGCAGCATAAGCATTATTCACCAATAGATCCAACTGTCCGTTTTGTTCATCAGCAATACGCTCAAACAACAAGCGCACCTGCTCATCCTCAGCATGATCCACTTGTACGGGAATACCTACCCCACCTGCTGCTTCAAGTTCTTTTTGGGTTTCTTCTAAACTCCCCATGCCTTCCTCGGAAGTATGCAGAGTTCTGCCAGTAATATAAACCGTTGCGCCAGCTTCGGCTAATCCGATGGCAATACCTTTTCCTAATCCACGAGATGCTCCCGTAACGAGGGCAATTTTCCCTTCAAGTGGTTTGGATGTCATTGTTTAGAGAACCTCTCATATGAATGTAAACAGTGCTGTAGCAGAAAAACCAAGGCAATATTTCTAAATATTTCACTTGTTCTGATTGGATTAAGTTAAAATGCTTCCTGTCTAAAGTTAAAATTCTTGTGATTTGATATCGTTCTGCTAGAATCACTAAACTAGCATCCACCGTCGCGATCTAAAAAAGCAATAATTCCACGGGTATCTGCAATTATTCTTCTGTCCACAATAATGGTTCTGTTTGAGAGGATAAATCGCTTCTTCCACTGGCTCCCATCCCAATTGATTTGGGTAACTTTTTGGGGATAGGAGTGAAATGATCGGTGACTAATTCTTGGATAATTTCAGGAATCGATTTTCCAGTTTTATTCACCATTTCTTGAAGGATTGCTTCTGTCTCTTCTGGTAAATAAATAGAGGTAGGTTTCATCGGATTAATTATTTTTTCCACCAATAGCTAATAGGGAAACTGTGGGCTACCCTAAAAATCTTAACCCTTGTTGCCAATTTTGCCCAGAGAATCGGAACGTGATACAGTGAAATATTCTACCCTTACCCTCCAGCCCGTGTCCCAGATCCATGTTTTGTGATTATCTTGTCCAAATTCTCACCGCTCGCGTGTACGATGTTGCCCAAGAAACGCCCCTAGAAGTGGCGAACAACCTTTCTCGGCGATTGGGGAATCGCTTGCTGCTGAAACGGGAAGATATGCAATCAGTATTTTCGTTTAAGCTGCGGGGGGCTTACAACCGAATGGCAAAACTGCCCCCAAAGCAGTTAGCGCAAGGGGTGATTGCTTCTTCTGCGGGGAATCATGCCCAAGGGGTTGCCCTGGCTGCACGACATTTGGGAACTCGTGCGTTGATTGTGATGCCGGTGACTACACCCCAGGTGAAAGTGGACGCAGTGCGATCGCACGGTGGAGAGGTTGTATTATACGGTGAAACCTACGATGAAGCTTATGGTCATGCCCGCGAACTCGAAGCCCAGAAAGGGTTAACATTTATTCATCCCTTTAACGATCCGGATGTAATTGCCGGACAAGGCACAATCGGGATGGAAATTTTACGCCAATATCAACAGCCGATTCATGCAATTTTTGTAGCGATTGGTGGTGGAGGTCTCATTTCTGGCATTGGTGCTTACGTGAAACGCCTGCATCCAGAAACTAAAATTATTGGGGTAGAACCGGTGGATTCCGATGCCATGAATCAATCCCTGAAAGCCGGAAAGCGTTTGAGATTGCCCCAAGTGGGCTTATTTGCCGATGGGGTAGCGGTGCGGGAAGTGGGAGAAGAAACCTTCCGCCTCTGTCAAGAATATGTGGATGAAATTATTGTGGTGGAAACCGATGATACTTGTGCCGCCATCAAAGATATGTTTGAAGATACCCGCTCTATTGTCGAACCAGCGGGAGCATTGGCGATCGCCGGCGCTAAAGCCTATGTAGAACGGGAAAATATCCAAGGACAAACCCTCGTTGCCGTTGCCTGTGGTGCCAATATGAACTTCGATCGCCTGCGGTTTGTTGCCGAGCGAGCCGAGTTTGGAGAACGCCGAGAAGCCATTTTTGCCGTCACCATTCCCGAAAAACCCGGAAGTTTGCGCCGCTTCTGTGACTGTTTAGGTACACGCAACCTAACTGAATTTAACTATCGCATCGCCGATCGCACTTCTGCCCATATCTTTGTCGGCGTGCAAATCAAAGACCGAGAAGATGCCGCTCAAATCGCCAAGACCTTTGAAGAGACAGGGTTTAAAACCCTAGAATTAACCGATGATGAACTGGCAAAAATGCATCTGCGGCATATGGTTGGCGGGCGCTCTGCCTTAGCAGAACATGAATTATTATACCGCTTTGAATTTCCCGAACGCCCTGGCGCACTGATGAAATTTGTTGCCTCGATGAGTCCCAACTGGAATATTAGCCTTTTTCACTATCGCAATAACGGCGCAGACTATGGGCGTATTGTCGTGGGAATGCAAGTGCCGCCCCAAGAAATGGCAGAATGGCAAGCGTTTTTAGACACTTTAGGCTATCACTATTGGGACGAAAACAACAATCCTGCCTATAAATTATTCTTAGCTTGATGAAGTTATAGCGCTGCGCGCTAGGGAATGGGGAATAGGGAATGGGGAATAGGGAATGGGGAATAGGTTTCAGTGTTGAACGCTGTTCTAACCGACTCTTTCTCTGCTCTAGCGCTTTATTCAGGGTTCATTCAACCTTTAGAAATTTTCTGCGTTAATCGCTGAGTAAGCCACTCTAATAGGGCGGGTGAATAGCGCTTAATTACATGAATTGCTTTAGCCGTTGGATCGGGAAAAACTGCGGCTCGATTCTTGATAATTCCTTCGAGAACATTGGCAATCACCATGGCTGGATTCGTGGCTTCACTTTCGGGGAAACCAGGAACTGTTGCCGCTAGAGTGCCGTAGCGAGGCGATCGCAGAATTGGAGTCCGGCTAAAATAAGGATACACCGCCGTAACCTTGATATTGTAGGGTTTCAGCTCATCTCGCAGACCCTCACTAAAGCCGCGCAAGCCAAATTTACTGGTGGCATAATGGGTTAAACCACCCGGTGCATACCAACCGGCAACCGAGGAAATATTGACAATATGCCCGGTTTTGCGTTCAATCATTTCCGGCAAAAATTGGGTGGTTAACCGCATGGGAGTAAGCAAATTCAGCTCCATCAGTTGTTCCCATTTTTGAGTCGGTACTTCATCAATGCGCCCAAATAGGGCAATCCCAGCATTATTAATCAGAATATCAATCGGCTGATTGAGCGCTTTGACCTGTTGATAAAGATCCTCACATCCCGCCCTAGAGGTGAGATCGGTCTCTAGAGTAGCACGAATTCGATCGCTCGAGCGAATATCCAGGGTTTCCAGCGTTTTGGCGATCGCCTTTTGATCGATATCTGTTAAAATTAATCGACTTTCTGCCTTAACCAATTGTTTGATAAACTCCTGACCAAATCCTCCCGATGCACCGGTTAGTAATACAGTTGCGTTTTTCAGTTCAGTCATGTTTAGGGAATAGGGAATAGGGAATAGGGAATAGGAAACCCCCAGTTGGATTGAATTAATTATTCATTAATTCAGGCTTTAGAAACGAGCAAACCACCGACAATCACTAAAATTGCACCCACACTGAGTTTAAGTGGATCGACCGTTTTCCATTCCAGAAAGATGATTAAAGCCAACACTACCGTAATTAAAGTATTCATGTTGTAGAGGGGAACCAGCTTAGACAGAGGAGCTTGATATTTGATTAACCCTAGGGCGACAAACCCCGTTCCTAAGCCCCACAGTATGCCAAGCATGGAGGATGAAATCATTGCACGAGTTGATGGGAGGGGGGCAGGTAGGACTTGCTGCATGATGGCTCCCACCAGACTCACCATTACACCAATGCAGATCAAATGAGCGCCTACAGGCATTCCTGCACTGGTACTGACTTTAGCAAATATTCCGGCTACGCCATACAATAGGGCCGGAAGGAGTCCACCAATAATTAATCCGAGTTGTTGGGGTGACATATAGGGTAGAGTGACCGTAATTATTCTTCTAGTTGATTACGATAGAGCGATCGCACCAAATTATCTAGCTTCTCATCTGAGCAACACTCAATCACAGCAGCAAACCCATCCACTAACTTAGCCGCCGTCTCGCCCAACGTGGGACTCATATCCCAAACATCCCTCGCCCAATCTTCAGGAATTTGCTCCTCAAAAATTAAGCGCTCTAATAGTTCTCGGTTTTCAGATTTAGGCAGGGTCATCGATCGTAGCCTGGATTGGGTGATACACAAAAATCATAATATAGCGCTTGGCGCTAGGGAATAGGCACGAATAGCAAGAGCTTGCATGATTTAGGGGCAAGACTTCAAGCTATGTGCCCAACTCCCCATGACTACTGCCCATCTCCCACCAATGTAAACCCAGCCCAAGCTTGTGGATTCGGAAAGGTTTCCATCGTAGTTAACATGGCTTGACGCAAAGCAGTCGCACGATTATTCGTTGTCGGGAGTTCCCGATAAAAGGTCTGCATTAACTCGGAGGTAGGAGCATCAGGAACTGCCCACAAGGAAACCAATACACTAGGAGTTCCAGCCGCAATTAAAGAGCGCGATAAGCCAATAATGCCATCTCCAGTAATCTCTCCTCGTCCCGTATTACAGGCACTGAGAACCACCAACTGAGCGTTTAAATTGAGATCCAGAATTTCCTCGGAAGTTAGCCATCCATCAGTCGCGCGTGTATTTCCTGTGGGAGTTAGGGCTAAAGCTCCAGGCGTGCGAAATCCTAGAACTTCTAGCTCATCCAATAAGCCATGGGTGGCTAAATGAATCAAAGATGCTCTTTCCATCTGCTCGGTAATGTTTGGCTCGGTTGCCTCGGCTCCAATCCGGGCTTCAGTGCCCAGTAAATCGGCAATTACGATGGCTTCAGCTTCGGCTCCGGGGAGGGAAGCGAGGGGTTCTGG